>CANQII010000005.1 GCA_947623875.1 uncultured Oscillospiraceae bacterium | reverse complement strand
TCGCACGGTGCGGGTACATCCTAGACTGTACCTGAACTGCAAGGTTTAGGCGGACCTAAAACTTTGCGGATTCAGGTCCATGCGACTCGCGAGATCACAGGACGGGCAGACCGTTGGCGAATTCATGTGCTGCCTCTACAGAGAGACCGGCCTGGGGATTGCGATCTGCAGCCTGCTGTAGAGGCTCAGAACTTCTTGAGCGCCTGGAGGCCCTTGCGGCGGTCGAAATAGTAGAGGCGGTCCGAGAGGAGCTGCCTGTCCGGCAGGTTCTCCCGGAGCCATTCCGCCAGCAGCTTCGGCAGCGCGGGATCCCCGTTGTCCGGATAGACCATCATCAGGTCCGTGCCGGGAATGGAGATGAAGTAGTTCCGCCCCATCTTCTCCCCCAGTGCCTCCAGTACCTCCGGGATCAGGATGTAAGCCGCGCCCTCGGCGTGCCGCCAGTTGTCCACCACATACCAGAAGTCCACGTCCATGTCGGCGCTCTCCAGGGCGTGCCCGTAAGACTGGCGGAACCGAGCCATCTGATCGGCCATCTGGTCCATGCGGTTCACCCGCACCCGCAGACGCCGCAGGGTGTTCTTCTTGGCCGCCGCGTGGATCTGCTCCTCCGTGAGTCCCAGGGTCTCCAGGTTGCCCCGCCGGAGCAGGCACATGTCATCCCCCTTGCGGGTCATCTTCAGGGGCACGCAGTACACCCCCGCCAGGTCCAGTACCTCCATGTGGGGGCAGTGCTCCAGCATCACGGCGTTGCGCTCCCGGTTCACCGTCTCCAGGATCACCTTCGCCAGCACATACGCCGGCGTGATGGCTTCCAGGCTCTCCGGGCGGACGTCCTTCAGGTGCCGCAACCCCTCCTGGATCGAGGCTGCAGCCGCATCCGCCATCTCCTCCACGGTCCCCATACCCATCAGGTCCCGCACATCCACCGCCGGCAGCGCCACAGACCCCGGCAGCTGCAGGTAGATCACAACGGTCTCGCGGTTCACCTGCAGATCATCCATGCTGTCGATCTCAACGCTGTCCCCGAACATCTCCCGCAGCAGCGGAGCCACCTCTCCCGCCGTCTGCCGCAGCGCCTCCATGCTGTACTTCTTCACGCTGTTCTGTTCCATACCTTTGTGAGCCTCGCCATCGCGGCAAGGCCCTCTTGCCTCCTCTTTTTTGATCTGGCCCGCCTCAGAGCGGCGGGCCCCTGTATACCGATAGAATATCATAAGGTGTGTCCCATAAATGGGACTCATCCAGAGCATATCCTGATTTTGCCGGGCAGTGCGGGGCCGGACCTGTTCCGGTCCCGCACTGCCAAACCCATGTTGGCTTCCTGCTCAGCTGGCAAACTGCAGTCCCCGGGAGCGCTCGAAGCGGTACAGGCGGTCCGAGACACCGGAGGGCCAGTACTGCAGCGCCCGGAGCGCCATCCCCGTGCACGCCGGCCGGTTCTCTCCCCCGTCATCCCGGATCATCATCAGCCCGTCCAACACGGTGAACGCGATGAAGAAGGGACCGCCCATCTTCTCCTCCAGGGCCTCCAGCACCTCCGGCACCAGGATGAGCGCCCCGCCGCCGCTGTGCTCCCGGTTGCTCACAACGTAGCAGTTCTGCCGCCGCATCTGGGCCTTCCCCAGGGTGGTGCCGATCCACTTCCCGTTCCGGAAGGTCTGCTGGAAGACCTTCCCCTCGGGGATCACCCGCACCCCCTGGTGGCGCACCGTGTTCTCCCTGGCCGCAGCGTAGAGCTCTTCGGGGGAGAGCTCCAGATCATTGAGGTCTGTCCACTGAAGCCGGCCAAAGCCGTCCAGCATACCGCCAGCCAGCTTCACCGGAATATAGAAGACCCCGGCCAGGTCCAGCAGATCCACATGGGGGCAGGCCCCCAGCAGATCTTCGTTGCCCTTTTGGCTCACCACCTGCAGCATCACTTGCTCCAGCACTTTCTCCCGGGTGGGCTGGACAGGCGTCCGGCTGAGAAACTGGCGGATCGCCAGCTCGTCCTTCACCACCACACCTTTGGGCAGCCGCATTGCCCGCACCGCATCCACATTGGGCACATGCAGCCTGGCGCAGACGCACTCCGCACCGTCATCGTCCAGGAAGCGGTGGACCTCCATCCAGGCGTGCTCCCCGTGCACCTTCTGCAGCAGTGGCAGGCGCACCTGCGCCTTCTGCTGCAGCTTCTCTTTCAGGATCTCTCCCGTGCTATACACTTCCATACTTTGCAGGCTCCACCCGCAGGCGAAGCCCTCTTACCTCCTCTATGTTCGAATCAAACCGCCCGCTCCCTGCTGCGGGATCGGCGCAATGAAAGCATACCATAAGGCAAGTCCCATAAATGGGACTCATCCAGGGATTTTGCAATTTTCTTTGGGATGACTTGGGGGCGGGGCGGCTGGATCCTCTCCCAAATTCATCCAAAGAGGTGCTATGCTCCAGGCGCATGCCTCCTGGACCGTCAGGCTCCAGAGTCTCCAGCACCAGGAGAATGGTCCCGCGTCCGCCGCTCACAGAGTAGCAGTACCTTTGGTCCATCTGGGTTTCTTCCACAGGCGTCCCAGAGCCCGCTCTCCAGGTTCTCCTGCTACGCCTTCAGCCCGGCGAACACCTCCGTCACCGCCCTCACCATCGTGTTCTTCCGGACCGAGGCAATGACCTCGTCCAGGGCATCGCTGAGCTCCCACACCGGGGACGCCCGAGACAGCACCTCTCCCAAGAGAATCTGTCCGTTGCTGAAAAACTCCATACCTTTGCGGGATTCGCCTTTCCGGCGAAGCCCTCTTTCCTCCTGTCTGTTGAGATGAGATAGCCCGTCTCAGAGCGGCGGGCCTCTGTATGAGCCCATCTTATCAAAAGGGTTGTCCCATAAATGGGACTCATCTCAACTTTATTTCCAACTTTCATGGAATCTTCGAAGTAGACTGGGGATACCTCTCTGTCTCCAAACTGCCAAGCAAAAACACGCCCTGGAAGCGCTGATGCGCTTCCAGGGCATGTATCCTTATATATAAGGTCCTCTACCGCAGACCAGCTGCGGACAAGCTGGCGAAAAGCCCTGTGCTGCGAGCGTGCTTTCAGGCGTTGCATCCCAATTTGCATCCTTGCACGCTACCCATCGCAGAGATCTGAGGCGATCTGCAGCCCCATTTGCGATTTTGGATGCGCAGGGCCGGTCCGAGCCGGCCCTGCACCCCCAATAGCCCCGCTGTGGGGCTCAGTCCTCCGGGATCGTCAGGCCGTGGACGCTGTCGAAGCGGTACAGGTGGTCCACAAAGCCGGAGGGCCAGCACCGCTGCGTCTCAAGCACCACCCCTAGCACCTCGGAGGGGTACTGCAAGCCGATGTCCCGGATCACTTCCACCCCGTTGCGCATGCTGAAGGCGATGAAATAGGGGCCGCCCAACTTCTGCTCCAGGGTCTCCAGGATCTCCGGCACCAAGAGGATGGCACCGCCGCCGCTGTGTGCCCGGTTGCTCACGAAGTAGTAGTTGCCGAGGCCCACCTGGAACTCCTCCAGGGGTGTGCCGTGCCAGGTCCCGCCCTCGAGAATCTCCCGCTTCATCTTCTCCAGGGCGGAGACCTCCACACCCTCCCGCTGCAGTGTGTTCTTGCGAGCGGCGGCGGTGAGTTCCTCCAGGGGGATCCCCAGGCGGTTGAGGTCCGTCCACCGGAGCCGCCCCATGCCCTCCAGACTCCCCATCAGCTGCACGGGGACGTAGAAGATGCCGGCCAGGTCCAGCACCTCCACATGGGGGCAGGTCTCCAGGATGGCGGCGCTGTCCTTCCGGCGCACCGGCCGCACCACTGCCTCCCCCAACACCTTCTCCCGGGTGAGCTGCTCTGCGGTCTGGATGAGGTCCGGGCGGTCTGCCAGATCATCCTTCACAATCACCCTCTCAGGCGGCTGCTTGAACCCCGCCAACTCCGGATTCGGCATGTGCAGCTCGATGCAGACCTGCTCCGTACCATTGAAGTCCAGGTAGCGGTGGACCACCGCCCACCCCTGAGGAAGACCGTCCTCCCACATCTGGCGCGGCCAGGACAGCACCTTCTGCCGCTCCTCCTCCAGGCGAAGCTGGCCCTTGCTGAAAAGTTCCATTCATTTGCGGGTTCCGCCGATCCGGCGGAGCCCTCTTCCCTCCTGTCCATTGAGATGAGATGGCCCGTCTCAGGGCGGCGGACCTCTGTATGGACCCACTATATCAGATGGGCTGTCCCATAAATGGGACTCATCTCCACTTTCTTTCCCATTTTCATGGAATTTTTGCTCCGGGTCCGATGGGCCGGCATACCCCGCTGCGCCAGCCAAGAAAACAAGCCCTGGGCGCATCGATGTGCTCCCAGGGCTTGTTTCGCCGTCTATTTTCCATCGCAGAGGGTGTTCTCCAGGTCTTTTTGGATCGTATAGAGCGTAGCGCCGTAGTAGGTGATGAGGATGAGCAGAATCAGAAAAGAGGGGATCCACACGCCATAGCGGAATCCCACGCTGCCGATATAGGTGAACACCTTGTACCCATACCGGACCATGAAGGAGTAGATGAGGAGCAGCGCCACGAGAAAGGCAGCCACACAGGGCAGAAAGAAGTACAGGGCGCTCTGTCTCCGCACCATACGGACGATCTCCTGTCGGTCCGTCCCGAGCTGGAATAGGGTGCGGTATTGGCTGCGCTGGCAGACCGCGTCTGTGGTGAGGTGCAGGGCCAGCACCGTCATGCAGATGATGAAGAAGACGATGCCGGTGTAGATGCCCAGCAGCCGCATGCTGGTGGCGGTGAGGGCGATGTCGTTCTGCTCCTGAGTCCGGAAACGGATGGGCCCGATGAAGCTCATGTAGTTCCGCTCAGCCTGGTACTTGGTCTCATAGCAGTCAAAGAGATAGGCGTATCGGTGCCGGAAGGCGTCCTCGATCTCGCCGCTGATTGTACTGCAAAGGCTGTATGGGATTTCCTCCTCCATATTGGCGTTGTAGCAGGTACAAGCGAGATGGAGATTCCGGCAGACGGCATCTGGGAAGACGAGAATCGAGTCGTCTGCATGAAACAGGTATTTCCCCAGCGGCTCGTTGTACACTGCCGGCTCCGCCAGGTGGAGCACCGTCCCATCGTCCAACTGGAGGGACCGGCTTCCGCTGCCCAGCGCATTCTGGAATGCCTCCCTGTCCATCTCATGGTCCAGATGGACAAAAAAGCCGTCCTCTACCAGGGAAACCGGCTCCCTCCCCGCCATCTCCCGCATGCGGTTGTAATCAGAGAGGCCCATGGCCAGCCGCGGCAGGTCTCTCCAGTTTTCCCGCTCTGCCACGGTGTTGAAGTCCCGCGCCCAGATGAAATAGCTGCGTTGGGAGACATCCTCCGAGACCGTGATCTGATGCGCCTTCAGGATGTCCCGCACAAAGGCATAGTCGATGTTGGGGATGTGGTCCATGGTGTCGATATACCGATAGGTGTTGTAGATCATGAGGTCATAGGGCATCCGGTAGTCCAGATAGCCTGTGGAGATCTCCGCCAGGATGGGCAGGATCACAAACGCCACCAGAGCGATGGTGATGGCCAGCGTTGAGATGGAGAGGATCTTTGCCGTGGAATAGACCTTTTGAGAGAGGTTCCCCAGCAGCACGGCATTGGTCCCCCGGTATTTCCACTTGTTCCGCCTTCGGATGGCGGCAAGCACCCACTGTACAGACCGGTACAGGGAGAAGATGCCCACAATTGCCGCGGCGATGGCTACCG
Organism: uncultured Oscillospiraceae bacterium; assembly: GCA_947623875.1. Taxonomy (GTDB): domain Bacteria; phylum Bacillota; class Clostridia; order Oscillospirales; family Oscillospiraceae; genus Enterenecus. The sequence continues at coordinate 37,083 of CANQII010000005.1, read as the reverse complement.
CCTGAAAGCGGTTGCTGATCTCCTCTGGTATGTTCCCGGCGTAGACGCCGCTTTGCCGGGTGAACTGGACCAGCACCGCCCCGGTGATCCCAAAGCACACCGCTGTGAGAAGCGCCGAGAGGAAACACTGCCTCTTGTTGGTCTGCATTCCCTCGCTATTTCGCCTCTCATTGAGCAGGTCGATCAGCTTGATCCGGCTGATTTTCCGGCTGTTCGCCAGCCCCACCAGGAGAAAGGCAGCACAGAAGAACAGGATGGTGAGCAGCATGGTGTCCGGATAGAAGCCGAATTGGAATGCCGCCGTCTCCGTCATGGTCCGCAGGACGAAAGTGGTCACCACGCCGGAGAGCAGAGTGCCGGTGAGGCAGCCCAGGAACACCGCACCCATGCCGAAGAGAACCGTCTCGCCGAAAAAGTGCCGCGCCACCGTCTGCTGCTCCATGCCCAGGATCATATAGATGGAGAACTCCTGACTCCGCTGCCGCAGCATATAGTTGTTGATGTACCGGATGAGAACGAAGAAGATCACGGAGATGGCCAGTACAGCGTATCGGATCGTGTCTTGAAACAGTGAGAGGGAGTAGTTCCCGTTGCCCTGTAAAATGTCGTTGTAGCGACTGGTTAAGGCCAAAAAGGCGAAGAACAGGGTGCTGCTGATCACCAAAGTGAAGAAATAGATCACGTAGTCCCGAAATGCCTTTTGGATGTTGCTGCGGAACAGTTTAGCGTACATCGCTCTGCCCTCCACCCATCATGGTGAGCACGCCCAGGATCTTTTCAAACAACACCTTGCGGGAGTCCCGGCCTCTTCGGATCTCGGTGAAGATCGCCCCGTCCCGCAGAAACAGGATGCGGTCTGCGTAGCTGGCGGAGAAGACATCGTGGGTCACCATGAGAATGGTGGCTCCCAGTTGCTCGCTGATGCTCTGCAGCGTGGCCATCAGCATCTGGGAGGAGTGGCTGTCCAACGCGCCGGTGGGCTCATCGGCGAGGATCAGCTTTGGCTTGTTTACCAGCGCTCGGGCGCAGGCACATCGCTGCCTTTGTCCGCCGGACACCTGATAGGGATACTTGTCCAGAATGTCCGAAATGTTAAGCGCGGCGGCCATCTCTGCCACCTTCGCCCCAATCGCATCCGCAGGCACCCGGTTGATGGTCAGGGCCAGGGCAATATTCTCGGAGATGGTCAGGGTATCCAGCAGGTTGAAGTCCTGAAAGATAAAGCCAAGGTTCTCCCTCCGGAACCGGGCCAGTTCCCGCTCCTTGAGTTCTGTCACATCTGTGCCGTCCAGATAGATGTGGCCTGCGCTCACCGTGTCGATGGTGGAGATGCAGTTCAGCAGGGTTGTCTTGCCGGAGCCGGAGGCCCCCATGATGCCCACAAACTCCCCCTCTGAGACGGAAAAGCTGATGTCGCGAATGGCCTTGGTCAGGTTCCCCTGATTGCCGTAGTACTTCTGGATGTGCTCCAGGCGCAGGATCTCCCCCATTGTCCACACTCCTCATTTGGTCGGTGCCGTCATGATAGCAGAGATACCGGATCGTTTGTATCGGATTTTCTTTCAAAGATCTCACAAAAATGTAAGAAGTGCAGGGCCTCAGCCCTGCACCGGATGGATGAGATCATTGCAGTAGAACGAAAGCCGGAACACCGTCTCGGCATCGGAGGTAGCGGTAAGGCCGATGTCCAGTTTCTCACACAGGCGTTTGCAGAGATAGAGCCCAATCCCTGTGGCAGTCTGTGAGGCGCTTCGCCCGTTTTCCCCGGTGAAGCCCTTCTCAAAGATCCGGGGGAGGTCGCTGTCCGGAATGCCGATGCCGTTGTCCGCGATGCTGAGAGACACCGTATTCCCGCTCAGCTCTGCAGAGAACCGGATCACCGGCTTCTCCGTCCGATATTGTACCGCATTCACAATGATCTGGTTCAGAATAAAGCACAGCCACTTTTCATCGGAGTACACGCTCACATCGGTCTCCGCCAGGTCAACCTGCACGCTGTGCTGGCGGAGCAGATATCGGTTTTCCACAATGGCCTGATGGACCACATCAAAAAGGCGGACTTCCCGCACCAGATAGTCCTTTTCCGGGTGCTCGCTTCTGGCGTAGAACAGGGCCTGCTCGATATAGCGGTTTGTCTGTTCCAGTTCCACCAGCAGCTCTTTCGTAAACTCCGTTCTGTGGTTTTCGCAGAGCAGCTTCATGGCGGTGATAGGCATCTTGATCTCGTGGACCCACTGTTCGATGTACTCCCGGTATTCCGCCTGCTCCCGCTTTGCCGCCGAGACCTGCTCCAGCATGGACTTTCCAGACCGCTTCAGAAGCTGGGAAACACCGCATCGTCCGCCCGGACAGGGCGCTCCATCACCTCCGGGAGCAGATAGCGCTCTTCCAGCTGCTCTGCCAATCGGAGGAGCTTGTCCATCTCCGCTTTCCTCGCGCAGTACACCCAGATCAGATAGCCGGCCAAAACCGTGCCCCAGACTGCCAAAATTAGGAGGATGCTATCCCGATTGACCCCATTCAGCAGGAGAAAGGCGGTGAGCGCCCCCATGCCGATGCCGTGCAGCAGAAGCAGCGGGATTCTCTCTTTCCAGTACTGCTTTCCGTTCATATTAAGTACCCCTGCCGGTGCTTGGTCTGGATGAAGTCGTGCAGGCCGATGGAGGCCAGCTTGTCCCGGATCCGGTTGATGTTCACGCTGAGCGTGTTGTCGTCCACATAGAGCTGGTTGTCCCAGAGAAAGTCGATCAGGTCGCCTCGGGAGCAGATCTTCCCCGCATGTTTATAGAGGTAGTAGAGGATCTTCAGTTCGTTCTTGGTGAGGTCGATCTGCTGTCCGTCATGCTCCAGTTTACCGCTCTCCATGTGCAAAATGGTGTTTCGATACGGAATCACCGCCTGTTCCCCGGTGGGATAGGCCCGCTTGAGCAGGGAGGCGATCTTTGCCAGCAGAATGGCGGTGTTGTACGGCTTGGTGATGTAGGCGTCGCCGCCCAGCAGGATGCTGTTGAGCTCGTCCATGTCCGTGTTGGCGCCCGTCACAAAGACAATGGGGGCATTGGAGAAGGTGCGGATCTCAGCGCACAGGGATAAGCCGTCCCGCCGGGGCAGCTTGATATCCAGCAGGATGAGATGGGGCGACTGCTCCCGGACTTTCTGGATCGCTCTGGAGAAATCCGATACCGCCATGGCATCGTAGCCGTTCCCCCGGAGCAGATTGCGCAGTTCCGTGCGGATCACAGGGTCGTCCTCCAGGATCATGATCTTGTATGCTGCCATCTAAGTTTTCCCCCGCTGTCCATCGAATTTCCGTGGTTCTGGGCATCCGCATGCCCTGTATGGGAAAAGCCCAATCAGTTTTATGAAACCTGATTGGGCTCTCTTGTACCCGAAACGATCTAACCGGCTCAGAGGCGGTTCACGCTCTGCAGGCCTTTGGCGCGGTCGTAGAAATAGAGGTGATCGGGGAGGGCGAACTTGTCGTCCTGCCTTGTCTGCTTCAGCCAGTCCACATAGGCCTGCAGGATACTCCTGTCCCCGCTCTCCCGGCAAATCATCATCTCGTGGACGTTGGGCGCGGTGATATAGTAGTTGCTCTCCAGCTTCTCTCCCAGCGCATCCAGCACCTCCGGCACAAACAGGAATCCGGAGGACAGGATCTTCCTGTGGCTGCCGATGGCGTACCAGCCGTCCTCGTCCATGTCGGCATTCTCCAGGCCTCTCCCATACCATATGCCATGCCGCGTCACCTGATGTCCCAGTCTCAACAGCGGGCAGACCCGCACCCGGAGATACCGCACCATGTTCTTCCGGGCCGCGGCGTAAAGCTCGTCCGCCGTGATGCCCAGGGCCTTCACCTGGTCCCAGGACAGCTGCATCGCCCCTGTGGTATGATGGTCCACTCGCACAGGGAAGACAAACAGCCCGGCCAGGTCCAGCTGCTTCACATGGGTGCAACGCTGGAGCATCTCGGCGTTCTGCCTCTCGTCCACCGCCTCCAATAGCACATGCCGCAGCATATAGTCCCGGCTGCAGTTGCGATACTGCTCCACAATGTTCAAAACCCTGTCTTCTATCGCCGAGTCCCCATCGTCCGCGTCTTTCTCGTCTTCTTCCTCATCGTCATCGGAGAGCAACTCCTCAATGATTCCTTTGAAGATCTCCGCCTTCTCTTCCAAAGACGCTCTCTTGGGGAATTCGTCCATGGTGATGGAGGCGACTACCCCGTCCCCCGGCCGATCGGCGCAGAGCTCCACGTACTTGTCCTCTTCGCTTTCCACGATCGCGAAGGTCAGATCATCAAATTGCGGCTCCAGCAGAGCCTTGATCTGTCTCGCAGTCTGCATCTGCTTTTCCAGGTCAAACTTCTTCATGTGTGCGGGCTCTGCCGCGGCAGAGCCCCTCCCCTCCCATAGTTTATCACCAGCCGCAGTGCGGCCGGAATACGGCTTCTCGGAAAGCGGCAGCCCCCGTCTCCGGGGCTGCCGCCTGCCTCACCACTTGTTCTCCACTTTCTCTGCAAAGCCCAGCAGGTCCTTCACACTGAGGCGCGTGCTGTCCTCCAGCACCGCCGTGCCGGTGAACCGGCCGAACACCTGGTGCTGGTCGCTTTTGAGCACCTTGAAGTCCGTGTTGGAGGCCCGGTCCAGGATGGGGAGAAAGTCCATCTCGAACTTGCCGTCATCGCTGGAGAAGGTCCAGGGCTTCAGGTAGTCCTCCTTCTTGTCTTTCATAGGGATGTGGAAGACCACCTCAGAGAGCTTGTGGGCCTTGCCGTTGTAGAAGAGCATGTTCTCTGTGGCGGCCCGGGTGTTGCCGAAGCCGTAGCCGATGTTGAACCCGAAGGGCACCCCGTCCAGAAGCCCCGAGGCGGAGCCCCAATACCAGGTGTTGTGGTACGTCCAGACCCCTCTGCCCCAGTCCAGCACCCCGAAGGAGTCCTCCGGGTGGAAGTCGTAGCGCTCGGCGCCGATCTGCACGTTGCCCCTGGCCCGCATGCAGTTGATCTTCTGGTTGAAGTAGAAGTGGCCGGGCTTGTCGAAGGGGGTGCAGATCACCATGGACTCCTCCGGCTCGTCTGAGAGGACCACATGGACATCGATGGGGTCTGTGCCCCGGTAGCTGTCCATGTGGGCGGTGAGCACCCGCTTGCCGCCCTCTACGATGAACACCAGGCCGTAGCCCTTGCCGGACACCGCGGTTACGCCCTCTGCGGAAGTAGAGGGCAGACAGGTGCCGCCCATAGGGAAGGCCCGCATGGGGCTCTTGGTGATCTGCCAGGGGGTGCCGGTAAAGGACAGGAAGGAGATGGAGTCCAGCCCCATGTAGCTGTTGTCCGCGATGGTGAGGGCAACGCCGAAGCGGTCGTTGCCGATGTAGTAGTAGTCCCACTCCTTCAGCCTGGCAGGCCCGCCTTTTACGGCATTGCGGTCATAGACGGGCAGCAACTTCCGGGCGAATCCCGGCTCGGTCAGGTTCCCCTTGTCATCCAACAGGGGAATCACTCTGGTGATCTCATGCTGCATGCATTTCTCTCTCCCTCATCCTGCAGATATGCCGCACGCTGGCGGTGCCGTTTTCTTCCACTGAATTGTACCACAGATTGGCTCTCCATGCAACGATTGTTTTCTGCCCCGGAAGCGCCCAAACGATGCAATCCAACATTTTCCTATTCGCTGTCAGCCCCCAAAAATACAGCCATTTTGCACAGCTTTTTTCGTTTTGACGGCCCGGATATCCCCGTTCTTTGCCGTTGACAGTCCTCCCTTTCTCTGGTATAACGGTTGCCGCGTCAACGAAAGGGAGGTGACTCGGTTTATGAAGAACATCAGCATTCTACACCGCCAGTTCATGGTATTTCTCAAGCGGGAACTGCAGGACAGCGGTCTCTCTCCTGCCGAGTTTCTCTACCTGGGGACTCTGTACGAACAGGACGGCATCACCCAGGACGAACTGGCGCGGGAGCACTGCATTGACAAGGCGGCCACGGCCCGCACCCTCCAGCATATGGAGCAAAGCGGTCTCGTGGAGCGCCGGCAGGATGCGGGAGACCGGCGGGCCAAACAGGTCTGGCTCACCCCAAAGGCGTACCAGTACCAGCACCTGCAGCAGGAGATCCAGGACAAGTGGCAGACCGCCATGCACCAGGAGCTGCCGCCGGTGGACGCCGCCGTGTTTCACGACGTGCTGCTGCACATGGTCTCTCGGGCCAGAAATATCAACGATGGGTGAGGGCGGCCCAAGCGGCATGCCATACAACCCGATTATGGGGGCGAATTCATGATAGTACTGTTCTTTGCCGTCTGGGTGCTGCTCAACGGCAGGCTGGACTGGGATGTGCTGGCGGTAGGGGCCATCCTCTCAGTTCTGCTCTATCTCTTCAGCTGGCGTTTTCTCTATTACCATCCCCGCAGAGGCTGGAATTCCCTGAAGCGCCTGCCCCGGCTGCTGGTGCTGCTGGCGGTACTGCTCCGGGAAGTGGTCAAATCCTGCTTTGCCCTGCTGCCCTACATCTACGGCGGCAAGAAGCCGGACCCGGTGGTGGTCCAGTTCAAGCCGGAGCGGGTGAAGACCACCATGGGCCAGGTGCTGCTGGCAGACTGCATCACCATGACCCCCGGCACCATCACCGGGAACCTCCACAACGGGGAGTTCCTGGTGCACTGTCTGGACCGCAGCATGTCTGAGGATCTGGGAGACAGCGCATTTGTAGACAAACTGGAACGTTGGGAGGCCGGACTATGGACCCATTGAAAGAGCTAACGCCGATAGTGGTCACCATCGCCCTGGACATTCTGGCGGTGGCGGCCCTCATCACCCTGGTGCGCACCTTCATCGGCCCGCGGAAGTCGGACCGGATCGTGGGGGTCAACATGATCGGCACCCAGGCCATCTGCCTCATCGTGTGCCTGGTGGTGCGGCTTCATGAGAATTGGCTGGTGGACATCGCCATCATCTACGCCATGTTCAGCTTCCTGGCGGTCACGGTGCTCACCAAGATGGACATCGGCGTGTATCAGCAGTGGCGGGTAGACCAGAAGAAGGGCCGGGAGCGGGAAGTGCGCTCTGGCCGCAAGCCTATTGTGGAGCCGGACCTTCCGAAGCGGAGGAAGTCGAAATGATACTGCACTGGATTCGTTTTCTTCTGGGCACCTTCTGCCTGGGCTTCGGCGTCTTTTTCATCGTCTCCTCCGTGGTGGGCAACTTCAAGTTCCGCTTCGCCCTGAACCGGATGCACGCGGCGGCTCTGGGAGACACTTTGGGCCTTCTGGGCGTGGTGGTGGGCATCACCCTCTTCCACGGTCTGGACGCCACTAGCCTAAAGCTTCTGCTGATCGTGGCTCTGGTCTGGATCACCAGCCCGGTATCCAGCCACCTCATCATGCTGATGGAGCTCTCCAACGGCACCGCCGCGGCGGAGGTGGAGGAGGAGCGCTACGAGGACGCCACAGACGAACAGGGCCTGGAGCGCTCCAGCGTGGCCGTGCGGCGCCGTGCCTTCCACGACGAGCACGCCCACCACGGCAAGGGCGGCAAACCGTCAAAGGAGGAGCCGAAATCATGACTGTTATCGAAGGCATTCTGCTGATCTTCCTCATCGTCTGTGCGGTGTCCGTCAGCGTCAACCGAAACCTTCTGGCCTCCATCATCATCTTCATGAGCTTCAGCCTGATCATGAGTGTGCTGTGGCTCACGCTGGAGGCCCCGGATCTGGCCATCACAGAGGCCGCTGTGGGTGCCGGCGTCACCAGCCTTCTCTTCTTCGCCACCCTGAAGAAGATCCACGCCATCAAGGCAGAGGACGATGAGAACCCGGACGAGGAGCCCGCAGTCCCCGCAGCGGCAGAGGAGGCCCACGATGAAACCTAATGGATTTTTGGCGAAGCTCGTAAACTTCGTGGAGATGGATGAGTTTCGGGCGGAGAACTACACCCTGGGAGACAAGGCCAAGACCCCCATCTCCGAAGACAACCCGGCCAACAAGTGGCTGGCCGCCAATCAGGGCAAAGAGCAGTCCGTCCGCTCCCGGGTGTACCACTGGTTCGATGCCCGGGGCCTGGACATCTTCACCACCCTGTACCGCTTTATGAGCGTGATCATCTGCGTCACCCTGGTGTCGGTGCTGCTGTCCGTGATCGCCGCCCTGCCGCCCTTCGGCAACCCCACCAACCCCGATGTGAATGAGGTGGTGGAACGGTATGTGTCCAAGGGCACGGAGGAGACCGGCGCTGTGAATGCGGTGGCGGGCATGATCTCCGCCTACCGTGGATTCGACACCCTGGGCGAGGCCCATGTGCTCTTTGTGGCCGCCTGCAGCGTCATCGTGCTGCTGCGGGTGGACCCGGAGGAGCGGAAGCACGGCGTCCTCCTGGACATCCCGGAGACCGGCGAGGACATGGACTTTGAGCCCAACGGCGACGAGATCCTCCGGAAGTCCGCCAAGCTTCTGGTGCCCCTGTCCTTCATTTTCGGCATGTACGTCATTCTGAACGGCGCCTCGTCCCCCGGCGGCGGCTTCTCTGGCGGCTCCCTCATCGGCGCCGGTCTGATCCTGAATTCCGTGGCCTTCGGGTTCCACCGGACAGAGCGGTTCTTCGGAGACGAGATGTACCACCTGGTAAAGACCGCATGCCTCACCGCCTATGCCGCCATGATGGCCTACTTCATCTTCATGGGCGCCAACCAGCTGCCGGACCACGTCTGGCTGGGCATCCCCGGCACCATCTTCAGCGGCGGTCTGATTCTGCCCATCAACTTTGTCGTCGGGCTGGAAGTGGCCTGCACCATGTATTGCTTCTACGCCCTGTTCCGGAAAGGAGGGCTATAACCCCATGATCGCTGAAATCGTACAGCATCTGCTTACCAACTACTATGAGACCACCGCCATGATCCTCTTCGGCATCGGCTTCACATCTCTGCTGATGCACCGCAACATCATCAAGAAGATCATCGGCTTCAACCTGATGGACTCCGGCATCTACCTGTTTCTGGCCTCCCAGGGCTATATCCAGGGCCGCCTGGCCCCGGTGGTAACCAGCGGCACAGACCCGTCCCTGTATGTGAACCCCATCCCCACAGGTCTCGTGCTCACCGGCATCGTGGTGTCCGTCTCCGTGACCGCATTCCTGCTGGCCCTCACCTGCCGCCTCTACGATCGGTATCACACCCTGGATATCGATGAGATCACGAACATCGCACGAAAGGAACAGGACTGATACCCTATGGAACTCGTTCAGAACTTTCCTTTCCTGACCATCGTGTTGAGTCTCACCTGCGGCGTCTTCTGCGCGGTGCTGAAGCCTAAGGCGGCAAAACGCCTGTGCCTTCTCTGGCTCTCCGCAGCCTTTGTGATGTCGCTGCTCACACTCCTATACACCCTCAGGACAGGGGAATCCTACGTCTATATGATGGGCAAGTGGAGCGCCCCCTGGGGCAATGAGATCCGGGTGGGGATTCTGGAGGCCATGCTGGCCACCGTGTTCTCCGGCGTGATGATCCTGTCCCTTCTGGGAGGCATGGAGCACATCTTCCAGGACTGCCCCAGCCAGAAGATCAACCTCTACTTTACCATGGCGAGCCTTCTCATGAGCTCCCTCTTCGCCCTGATCTACACCAACGACCTCTTCACCGCCTACGTCTTCGTGGAGATCAACACCATCGCCTCCTGTGCCCTGGTGATGCTGAAGTACTCCGGCAAGACCCTGGTGGCCACCACCCGGTATCTGGTGATGAGCCTTCTGGGCTCCGGTCTGTTCCTGCTGGGCATTGTCACCCTGTACAGCATCACCGGCCAGCTGCTGATGGAGCCCATCGCCGCCGAGGTGCAGCGGATCTGGGCGGAGGGCACATACTCTCTGCCCCTCACCGTGATCATCGGCCTCTTCTCTGTGGGTCTCGCGGTAAAGAGCGCCCTCTTCCCCTTCCACAGCTGGCTGCCGGAGGCCCACGGCAGCGCCACGTCCTCCTCCAGCGCCATTCTCTCCGGTCTCGTTCTGAAGGGCTACATCATCGTGCTCATCAAGATCTTCTACCGCATCTTCGGCCTGGAGATCATCATGGAGGAGAAGGTGTCCAACTTCCTCTTCGTCTTCGGCATCGTGGCCATGATCTTCGGCTCTCTGGGCGCTCTGCGCCAGAAGGACGTGAAGCGGCTTCTGGCATACTCCTCCGTGGCCCAGGTGGGCTACATCTATGTGGGCATCGGCCTCAACAGCCGGGCCGGCATGCTGGCCGCCATCGTGCAGATTATAGCCCACGCCGTGACAAAGCCCATGCTCTTTATCTCCGCCGGCGGCTTCATGGAGGTCTCCGGGGGCAGCAAGGCCATGCCGGACATCACTGGGGCTGGAAAGCGGGATCCTCTCGGCGGCATTGCCTTCTCCGTGGGCGCCCTCTCCACGGTGGGCATCCCCTTCTTCGCCGGCTTTATCATGAAGCTGCAGCTCACCTCGGCGGCGGTGGAGTCCAGCACGCCCCGGATGGTGATCGCCCTCATCGCCATCGCCCTCAGCACCCTGCTGAACGCCCTCTACTACATCCCCACCCTCTATAACATCTTCACCAACCGCCAGGACGACAAGTTCAAAGACGTGAAAGCCCACTATCACTGGGAGTATGTGCTGGCCGTGGTGATCTTCATCGCGCTGAATCTGAGCTTCGGCTCCTTCCCTCAGCATGTGGTAGGGGCCATCAACGACGGCCTCGCCATGTTTGGCATGTAAGGGGGCGGACAACATGGAAATCATTCTGCTTGTGGCCGCCCTGCTGCCGGTGGTCTGCGGCGTTCTGCTGCTGGCCCTGAAGTTCTTCGACGGTTCTTCCCTCCGCCCCGCTGTTCTGGGCGTGCTGGCGCTGGTACTGGTCCTGGTGATCGCCGGCGCAGTGGGCCCCCGGGGGGAGCTCTCTCTCATTCACTTGGGCAGCAGTCCCGCCCTCACGGTGTACTTCCGGGCAGACGGGCTGGGCCTGTTCTTCGCCGTTCTGGCCTCTGTGATGTGGCTGCTCTCCGGGCTCTTCGCCCAGGAGTACATGGCCCACGAGGAGGACCAGCGCCGGTACTACGGCTTTCTGCTGCTCACCGAGGGCGCCTTACTCACCCTCTGTTTTGCCGGCAACTACGTCACCCTGTATCTGGGCTTTGAGTTCATGACCATACTCTCCGTCCCCCTGGTGCTCCACACCCAGACGGAGGCCGCCCGGCAGGCGTCTTTCAAGTACCTGCTGTACTCGGTGTTCGGGGCCTGTCTCGGCCTCGCCGGCTTCTTCACCATCTACACCTACGGCACCACCACGGTGTTCACCCCCGGCGGCGTGCTGGACCCGGCCAAGATCGCCGGCAACGAGACCTTGCTGCAGATCGTGGCATTTCTCTCCATCATGGGCTTCGGGGCCAAGGCGGGCATGTTCCCCCTTCAGGCCTGGCTGCCCACCGCCCACCCGGAGGCCCCGGCGCCGGCATCGGCGCTGCTCTCCGGCGTGATCACAAAAGCCGGCGTGCTCAGCATCATCCGGGTGGTGTACTACCAGTTCGGCACGGACTTTCTCCGCAATACGTGGGTGCAGTACGCCTGGCTGGCGCTGGCCCTCTGCACCGTGCTCATGGGCTCCATGCTGGCCTACAAGGAGAACCTCTTCAAAAAGCGCCTGGCCTATTCCACGGTGAGCCAGGTGTCCTACGTGCTCTTCGGCCTGGCCCTCATGCAGAAGACCGCCTTTATCGGCGCCCTGCTCCATGTGGTGTACCACTCCGTGATCAAGGACGGCCTCTTCTTCACCGCCGGCGCCATCATCTGCCGCACCGGACGCAAGGCGGTGGACCAGTATCGGGGCATCGGCAAGGAGATGCCCATCACCATGTGGTGCTTCACCATCTGCTCCCTGGGTCTCGTAGGCATTCCGCCTCTCGGCGGCTTTGTGAGCAAGTGGTATCTCGCCATGGGCGCTCTGGACTCCGGACTGCAGGTAGTAAGCTGGCTGGGCCCGGTGATCCTTCTGGCCAGTGCCCTGCTCACCGCGGGCTATCTCTTCTCCATCACCATTCAGGCCTTCTTCCCCGGGGCCAGCTTCCACTACGACACGGTACAGAAACATGAGCCCACCGTGTGGATGGTGCTTCCCCTGGTGGTGCTGGCAGCCGGCACCCTGCTTCTCGGTCTGCTGCCCCAGCCCATTCTGGAGGCCGCAACGTCCATCTCCGGCACCCTCTTTGGGGAGGTGATCCCATGAGCCGGATTTTCATGCTGGTGGCTGTGCTGCTGCCTCTGGCAGCCGCCCTGCTCATCGTCTTTCTCCGTCCCAGAAGTGCAAAAGTGCGGCAGCGGATCGTGATGGTCTCCGTGTGCGCCACCTCTCTGCTGGTGCTGGCAATGCTGATCCACCGGCCAGAGGGCACCCTGCGGCTGCTCCGCCTCACAGAGGACCTCTCCATCTCCCTCCGTCTGGACGGACTGGCCTGCGTCTTCGCCGGTCTCGTGGCCTTCCTCTGGCCGCTGGCCAGTCTCTACGCCCTGGAGTACATCAAGCACGAGGACGGACACAACCGCTTCTTCACCTACTACACCGGCACCTACGGCGTCACCTTAGGCATCGCCATGAGCTCCAATCTCATGACCTTCTACCTCTTCTATGAGATGCTCACCCTGATCACCCTGCCCCTGGTGATGCACACCGGCGATGTCCGGTCCATCAAGGCGGGCAAGAAGTACCTGACCTACTCCATCGGCGGCGCCGCCATGGCTTTCGTGGGCATGATGGTGCTGTACGTGCTGGGCAACACCTCCCTGCGGTTCGAGTACGGCGGGTTCCTGTCTCCGGACGACCCCCGGGCCAACCTGCTCCGTGGCGCGTATCTGCTCTGCTTCTTCGGCTTCGGGGTAAAGGCGGCCATCTTCCCCTTCCACGGCTGGCTTCCCGCCGCCGGCGTGGCCCCCACTCCGGTTACCGCCCTGCTCCACGCGGTGGCGGTGGTAAAGGCCGGCGTCTTCGCCATCATGCGGGTCACCTTCTACTGCTTTGGCCCCGCCCTTCTTTCCGGCACCTGGGCCCAGACCGTGGCCATGTGTTTTGCCATGTTCACCATCGTCTTCGGCTCTGCCACCGCCCTACGGGAGCAGCACTTGAAGCGCCGCCTGGCGTACTCCACGGTGAGCAATTTGAGCTATATTGTCTTTGGCGTCACCCTCATGACACCGGCGGGGCTGGCGGCCGGTCTCAGCCACATGCTGTTCCACGGGGTCATGAAGATTACATTGTTCTTCTGCGCCGGTGCGGTGATGTACCGGACCCACAGAGAGTGGGTGCCGGAGCTGGACGGTCTCGGCAGGAAGATGCCCATCACCTTTGCCGCCTTCACCGTGGGCTCCATGGCCCTCGTGGGCGTGCCCCTGCTGCCAGGCTTTCTCAGCAAGTTCGGCCTTGCCACCGCCGCCATGGACGCCGGCGGGGTGCTGCCTCTCATCGGGGTGATCGCCCTTCTGATCTCCGCTGTCCTCACCGCAGCCTACCTCTTCATCCCGGTGTGCAACGCCTTCTTCCCCGCCCGGGACAGCGTGCCCCCCAAGGGACGGCACATCTCGGACCCCAACCTTTACATGACCGTTCCCTTTGTGATTCTCATCCTCTCCATGCTGGCGCTGGGGATGGGCTCCGCCTCTCTGGTGGACGTCCTCGGGCGCATTGCAGCGGGGACCTTTTAAGGAGGCCCGCATATGAGCAATCCATTTCTGCTGGTGCCGATTTTCTGCCCCATGGCGGGCGCTCTGGTCTCGTACCTGGTGGGCCGGAAGAGCAAGCCCGCCCGGGACATTGTAGCCAGTCTCTTCGGCATCGCCACCTTTGTCTCCGCCGCGATTCTCTTTGCAATGGCGGCCACGGGCCACACATACACCTTCGCCATCCCCTACATCTGCGCCAACGGCCTCACCTTCAAACTGGACGGCTTCCGGGCCCTCTACGCCGCAGTGGCAGCGCTGATGTGGATGTCCACCACTGTCTTCTCCGGGGAGTATCTCGAGCACTACCGCAACCGGAACCGCTACTACCTCTTCACCCTGCTCACCTGCGGGGCCACGGTGGGGGTGTTCCTCTCCAACGACTTCTTCACCACCTTCGTCTTCTTTGAGATCATGTCCTTCACCTCCTACGTGCTGGTGATCCACGACGAGAAGCCCGGCGCCATGCGGGCCGGCGAGACCTACATCGCCGTGGCCGTGATCGGCGGCATGGTGATGCTGATGGGCCTGTTCCTGCTCCAGAGTGCCCTGGGCACCCTCAGCTTTGATGAGATTCAGGCCGCAGCGGAACAGTGCACCAACCAGATGCTTCTATACACCGCCGGCATCCTGATCCTCTTCGGCTTCGGGGCCAAGGCCGGCATGTTCCCCCTGCACATCTGGCTGCCCAAGGCACACCCAGTGGCACCGGCGCCGGCATCAGCCCTGCTCTCCGGCATCCTCACGAAAGCCGGCATCTTCGGCGTGCTGGTGCTCTCCGGCCGGCTCTTCTTCCACGATGGCACATGGGGTTCCCTGATCCTCACTCTTGGGGTGATCACCATGTTCCTGGGGGCCCTTCTGGCGGTGTTCTCCATCGATCTCAAGCGCACCCTGGCCTGCTCCTCCATGTCCCAGATCGGGTTCATCCTGGTGGGCATCGGCATGCAGGGCCTCTTGGGACACCACAACAGCCTGGCGGTGTGGGGCACGGTACTGCACATGGTGAACCACTCCATGCTGAAGCTGGTGCTGTTTCTCTGCGCCGGCGCCATCTTCATGAACCTCCACGTCCTGGACCTCAACAAGCTCCGGGGCTGGGGCCGCAACAAGCCCCTGCTGCACATTTGCTTCCTGATGGGGGTTCTCGGCATCACCGGCGTGCCCCTCTGGAACGGCTATATCAGCAAGACCCTGCTCCACGAGTCCATTGTGGAGTACATCGAGCTGCTGGAGGCCGCTGGAGCCGGCACCGCTCTCTTCCACTGTGTGGAGTGGATCTTTCTCATCAGCGGCGGCCTCACCGCAGCTTATATGACCAAGCTCTACATCTGTATCTTCTGGGAGAAACCCATGCATCCCTTCGAGGAACACAAAAAGCCCTACATGCACCTGCACTCCGCCCTCTGCATCGCCATTCCCGCCCTGCTCCTGCCCCTGATGGGCATGCTGCCCACCCAGATCATGGGCGGTATCGCCAAGATGGCTCAGGGCTTCACCGGCGGGGAGAGCCCGGAGCACGCCATCGCCTGGTTCAGCCTCACCAACTTGAAAGGCGCCGCCATCTCTCTCGGCATCGGCGCGGCGGTGTATCTGCTCATCATCCGCACCCTGCTCATGGCCAAGGACCAGGAGAGCGGCCGGAAGATCTACGTGAACCGCTGGCCCGCCTGGCTGGATCTGGAGATGCTGGTGTACCGGCCTCTGGTGCAGTACATCATCCCGTTTGTAACCGCACTGGTGTGTCGGATCCTGGACCACCTCACCGATTGGGGCGTCTCCCTATTGAACCACTCCGTCCTCCGCAAGCGTCCCATTCCGCCCCGGAACGAGGAGGACTACAAGCCCGGCAACTTCCTGCCCCGGGAGCGGCAGGACTTTGTGTCCCAGCGGATCGTGAGCTCCATCAGCTACAGCCTGCTGCTCTTCGGCGTGGGCTTCTGCGTGGCCATGGGGTATATGATCCTCATCCTGCTCCTCCGCTGAGCACGGCGGACTGCACAACCCAACAATCCAAAATCCAAGGGCAGCGCCGCCACGGCGCTGCCCTTGCTGTTTTCCCGGCCAGATTGGGACAGGCAAGTTTTTCCACTTCTCCGCATAGACTCCCCTTCAGGAGGCGAGGCTATGCTGGCATTGGTACGGGCAAAGGGATTTCGGGACGGGGCCTTGGGGCTGGCGCTGCTTCTCGCCGCGGCGGCCCTGGTGGCGGCACCGCAAGAGGCCGCCGCCGGAGCGAGAGACGGGCTGGAGCTCTGCTTCAACGTGATCGTCCCCTCCCTCTTCCCCTTCTTCGTCCTCTCCGCCCTGGTGGTGGATCTGGGCCTCGCCGCCTACCTGGGCCGGGCTATGGAGGGGATCATGCGCCCCCTCTTCCGGGTGAGCGGCAGCTGCGCCACGGCGGTGGCGTTAGGGTTTGTGGGCGGATATCCAGTGGGGGCCAGGACTGCATTGCAAGTCTATCAGCAGGGGCTATGCACCCGCACCGAGGCGGAGCGGCTCTTGGCCTTCTGCAACAACTCTGGCCCGGCGTTCATTCTGGGTGTGGTGGGGGCCGGGGTCTTCGGGGACGGCAGAGTGGGCCTGCTCCTCTATCTCACCCACGCAGCCGCCTCTCTTCTCACCGGGCTGCTCTTTCGCTTCTATGAGCCCCGTAGAGAAGAACACACCCAGAAGCCGGTGTCCAAGCCGAAACCCATCGAGGCGGTTACCGTCCCGGCGGCCTTTACCGGGGCGGTGTCCCGGGCGGTACAGAGCACCCTCAGCATCTGCGGCTTTGTGGTGTTCTTCGCCGTGGTGCTGCGGCTGCTCTCCAAATACGGGGTGCTCAGTCTCGCCGCGAAAGGCTTGTCTCTTCTGGGATTCCAGCCTCAGTGGGCAAAGCGCCTGGTATCCGGCTTACTGGAGCTCTCCTCCGGCGTGTCCTCCCTCCGGGGTGAGGCGGACCTGACAGGCCGGATCTCTATGGCCGCCTTTATGCTGGGGTGGGCGGGGCTCTCCGTCCACTGCCAGGTGCTGGCTTTTCTGGTGGACAGCGGGCTCTCGCCAAGGGTATATCTTGCAGGCAAACTGTGCCATGGTCTCATTGCAGCGGGACTCACGGCGGTACTGGCTCGGTTTTGGAATCTCACCGCGCCGGTGTCTGAATATCTGGCAGACCAGACGGAGCAGATTGCCACCCTGGACTTCTCCTCCGCCCTCGCCATCTCCACAGTGTCCGCCTGCGGGGTCTGGCTGCTCTTTACCATATTTTGTGGGGTGGCGCTCTCAAAAAGGTGTGGAAAACGGGGCAGGACTCGTGTATAATGGGCCCATCTCAGGGAGAGAGGGATGCCCCATGCTGTTTAACAAGGACATTGAACCCAGATGTGCCTATTGCACCCGCGGGGAGCGGCTGGACGAGGAACAGGTGATCTGCGTGAAAAAGGGCATCGTCTCCGCCGCCGGCTCCTGCCGCCGCTTCCGCTACGACCCTCTCAAGCGGGTGCCCCCCAAGCCCTTGGCGGCCTCCTTCTCCAAGTTTGACAACGAGGACTTCACCCTCTGACCCCCCATACATCCCAAGACTTCCAATACGATATTGACGGTTTTTCAATCCCGCTTGTCTTGGTGATCTGTGTGGCTGAAAATCCCGTCCGCACTTTGCAGGAGAAGTTCGGAGGAGGCGTGGCCTTCAAAGAACATAGCGTAGTTGTTGGGGTGTTGCGGTTGCTGTATCGCAGCTGTGCCAAAATAGGATTTTAAAGGAGGGATTGTATGTCCAAGATCATGCACGATGTTCTGGTACCCATTCCAGCCTGTGTGAAAGAACACAAGGACAGCAATCCCAGCGTGCGTGGTACTGGACGGATCAACCTCGTCTACGTCAGCGGTTCCGGTAAAGAGAGACAGTTCCAACGTGTGGGCGTGAAATCCGATACCCCCGGGATGATGCATCCAAACCAGAAGTACTTTGCCCTCTTTGGCCGTGAGCATACGGACCAGCTGCAAGAGGGCAAGGTCATAGCAAAGGAAAGCGTGAAACCGAATTGCCCTGTGCGAAAAGCAGGGATCTTTGCGATTGTATGTGCCATTGCAATGAAACTTGGAATCCTTCCAATATTGGTACAGACCCATGGCATCAATGCTGCATGTGCCATTTTAGATTATGCATGCTTTTTGATTGCATGTTCCGTCAATTCCGCGAGCCGATTGACTTTCGAAGGGCATGATCATGTATTATTCGCATCGCCAGTTAATCGCGACTCCTGGTATTCTGCGTTGTCTCGAGACAAGGCATGGATCGCAAAGAACAACTTGTTTCAGGATGCTTGGATTCGGTTGTGGCGCAGCAAGGGCGTAGAGGATGCTTACGTAATTGTTGACCGTGCTGACATCGCCTGCGCATCTGAAGAGAGGGAAGATGCGCAGCAAGGACCAGACAAGACGGGCAAGCACAATCCCATCCTCTCGTTCCTGTGGGTTGTTATTGCCAGCGGGGCGTATAAGGGGATTCCGATTGCGCACGTTGCTTATCAAGGTTCTCAACCCGATTGCACAGCAATACAGCAAGTAGCTGCCAAGTTGAAAACCTACGCGTTAGAAACGAAAGGTTCCCTCCTTGATCAGGGCTATTGCACAGCAACTATGATGAGAGAACTTCCGAATACAGGATTGCCCTTTACGATTATGATGGCCGATCAGGTAGATGGCCATACTCAGATGGTTCAGGAACACGGCGAAGAGATCCGTGAGAATCCTGCGTATTGTATCGATAGAAACCGGTATGGAACGGTAGGTCATGTTAAAGTATTCCAAAATGATGATATTACAGCGCATGTTGCGCTGATTTGTGATCCGATCGCTGCGGCCTTCCAGAGAACGGATCTCATGAGTGGAACATATCAAGCAAAGCTGGCAGTTGAAAAAGCCCTTGCCAATGATACAAAGTATGAAATACCAAAGAAATATGCGCAGTATTTGATGATAGGTAAAGATGGCAAGAACGGCATAATAGGCAAAGAAATTGAAGAAAACAGCAAGCCAGCAGAGGTTACCATTCACTATAAAAAGCTTTATAAAGCAATGAATGCAATTGGTTTTTCCGCCATAGCATCTTCCGAGGATAAGAGCGCTAAGGAGATCAGCGACATTTATGACCTAAGAAAAGCATCGGAACTTGCACGCAAGTACTTTAAAGCACCACAGGGAGAAAAGAGCGTTAGAACGCACACCAGTGTTGGCTCCAGAGCAAAGATTTTTGTTGATGAAATTGCTGCGAGTATTTATACCGAGCTAGCAAATACCTGTATCTCTCTTGGCATGGATCCTTCAGATGCCGTTCTAGAGCTTGATACAATATTTTACCTGCTATCGAACAATGTATATGTGTTTTCCAACAATTTGAGTCCGAAAGTGAGGGTTCTGTTACAAGAGTTTGGCATCAGCGAAGACACGCTCAGAGAATATGAACCCATAGTGAATAAACGATACTTAAATTTAGATCAACGGAGCAGCTCGTGTACTACATTGGAAGAATGTCTCATACTAGTGAAAACCCCCGTGCTCAGCATTCCTGAAATTCCAGATCCTTCAAACCAGGACGTGTGGGATTTTCTCATTTGCCCTTCGGATCAGGAAGAACAGAATGGCTGTTGTGCTATCGATGCAGGAAAAGGCAGCCCTCAAGGCAATTGTGTTTCCTGCTACAATGCTGACGTTCAAAATACTCCGAGTCCATTGCAGGACAGTGGTTCAATCATCCCAGAAGAATCGGATCGCGAACCTGATGAGAGTGCTGAGGGATTGCTCGCCAATGAAGAGACTACAGAACCTGAGCTTGATTCCATTGTGCGTGATACAATTCGTGAAGAACGCGTGCAGACCAACACCGTACCAGTCTCTCCTCAGGAGAGTTCACGGAAACGCGGGCGCCCAACGGGTTCTAAGGATTCACAGCCGCGAACAAGAAGGACGAATGCGGAGTTGGGGAAGCCAACGAAATATCCTCCAAAGAAAAGCCCTCCCAAAACTGGCTCTTCCAAAAGAGGACGCCCTCTAGGAAGCAAAGATTCCTACAAAAGGCCCAGCAGAAAGACCACTGGACAGCAAGAGAATCGTCCGGATGAGAGCTAGCGATACAATCGCGCCGTGCAGACGAGCTAAAATGCGCGATTTAAAAAACCGTCAATATTTCAGTGAAAATCAGCAACAACAGACGGGCCTTTCGCCATCCACGAAAGGCCCGTTTTCCATGCACTCAGGTCTCCTTGTTCTGGTCCCGCCTCTCCCGGAAGCAGTCCAGCTCCTGCATCTCCCGCCAGCACTGATCCTCGATGTCCAGCACGTCCTCCGTGACGGTTACCGTATGGCTCTCGTCCGTGTGGTACACGCAGGTGAGCTTGCCGTCTTGGAAGAGGTAGAACCAGCGGAAGTAGCGGTGCTCGTAGAGGAAGTCCTCGCTATCGAAACAAGGGAAGCGCTCCCGGAGGGCCAGCACGGTGCGGCCGTACATGTCCAGGGCCCAGGGACCGTTCTTCTCCTCCTGCACCGTGAGCTTGGAGAGGTCCGGGTAGATCTTGCCAGCCGCCCGAAACCCCACATCCAGCTGCTTCACCTCTGCGGGGGACGGCCTCCGCTCCCGAAGCGGCTTGCCCTCAGCGTCTGTCTCCCGGCTCACCCACTGAATCCGGACAGAGCCGGAGCTGGAGTACCCGCCGCCCCCGGAGTGCTCCACCCTCTGTCCCTTGCCATTGGACGCGGGGATCATGTCGCTGTCCCAGCCATGGGGAATGGGCGGCCCTTCCGTCACTTTCTTCTCCGCACTGTCTGGCTTGCTCCCCTGGGGGGACAGCTTTGCAAAGAGGCGTTTCACTGCGCTTTCCAATGCCATATCTGAACTCCCCTTTCCATCGCAGTTGGCTGTACTGCCCGCCGTGCAGGTTCAGCCATCCCAGCACGGTATGGACGTCTCCGCCCCTCCAGGGCATCGCCGCCTATTCGGTACTCTCTTCTATGGCCGCATTGTCCTCATCCTCCCGGATGAAACCGATGGTGCTGCGGATCAGCTGGGCATGGATCCTCCGGAGCTCCCCGTCCAGCTCGCTCCAGAGCTTTTCAAACACATAGATCCCCGGCACACCTTCGCCGAACTTCGCCTGTCTCAGCGCCTCGCCATACCGCTGGACCGCCTCCTCAACGTCCGCTTTTGCCCGGTCCAGGGCCTCATCCAGTTTCTTTTCATCCATGGCTGCCACACTGTTTCCCTCCCTGTCTCTGTTTTGGAGTCCCCTCTCCATACAGCTTTCGCCGCACCAGGCGGCACACGCTGTCCCAATTCCCGGACACATACCGGGCCTGCAGCGCCAGCATCCGCCGGGCTCCCTCTGTGGTCCAACGGCTGCCGTGGAGGCTCAGGCGGTCCAGCACGGTGCGGACACTGCCGCCCTCCAAGGCATCACTGTCTACGAGATACCCCTTCGCCCGGTATCGGGGATAATCCATAGCATTCCGGTTCTCCGTAAGGAAAGCAACTGCATCTGGGATTCCCTTGGCCAGCCGCTTCTTTCGATACGTCTCCAGCCGCTGCAAAGCTTCGTCCAAACTGCCCGTTTCCACCAGGCCGCAGATCTCAGCGGCAACGGCCTCGTTCTCTGTCTCGTCCACCATGGCGGCGGCGTACTTCCCCACCGTCCCCCGGAGGGCATGGAGGTCTACGATGATCCGGCTCCCCGGCAGCCACTGGGCTGCCATCTCCCGGGCCCAGGGAGAGCCATCACTGAGCACCACGACCTCCGAGCACTGATCCCAGGCGTTTCTCTGCGTCAGGGCCAACAAATGGGACCGGAACTCCTCGGGAGAGCCCACATATCCGATGCAGTCTCGCTCCATCACCCTGCAGATGGTCTTCCCATGCCGGACTGGACCGGTCTGCACCCGGGAGCTGTGGAAGGCCATAGCCCCCTGGCAGGTTCCCCAGACCTCTTTCCCAGGCAGGTCCCGAAGGCACACCGGACCGGCGCCGATCTCCAGGTAGAGGATGTCGTTGGGGCGCCTGTGGCGCCTCCCCTGATCGGGTTTCTTGCACCCATTCTGTTCCGCCGCTGCAACCAGCTTTGCCTGCTCTTCCAGCACGCAGCTCCCCACAAATTCCGTAACAGACTTCACCTGCGTTGAACTGATCGAGACCTGGTACACATGCTGGATCTGCTCTGCGGCACATTCATAGGACACAGCCCGAACAGCCTCTCGCGCCAACCTACACATCATGTCGCAGGTGATCCTGTATGGCAGTCTGTCCAGACCAAGCACCCCATCCAAGGGATAGACGCTTTTGGCACCAGCCATCTCCTGAAATCTCATGGCGCTCTCCGGATCCGCCGGGTACAGCGCAGTCCTGCTGTATGGGACCTTTCCAAAGACACCAATAATCTCCCGCTGGGATGCGCCGATGTTTTTGAGCAGCACGCCTTTCTCCTCGTATTCCCTCCGCCGGTCCGCTATGAAGCTGCGTTCCCGGATAGAGCCAATGGTGCCGCCGATCAGCTGGGCAGTGATCTCCCGGAGTTCCCCGTCCAGAGCACTCCAGAGAGGTTGGATCTGGCAGATCACCGATACGCCGTCTGCACTTTGGACCGCATTGTGCACCGCCTCGCGATAGCGCTCCAAGGTCTCATCGAGGTCCATTTTCGCCCGGTCCACCGCACGCTGCAGCTTCTCCGCATCCATGTCTGCCATACATCTCGCCTCCCGATATCTTGGAGTATAGTACGCCAGCCGAAATTGTGCAAGCTTTTCCTTTTTTGGAGTTTGCCCCAGTCCTCCCTCCTTGACACGGCCCTTTCCTTTGTTGTATAATAGAGCTAGTAATGTAATTAAGTATATTTAATTGTCAAGTGGAGGACTGCATCATGGACATCTTCGCCCCAGATCACCACTGTACCATGGCGGACCTCATCGCCTCGCCGTTGGGACCCTATGAGTTCATAGACGGCCTTCTGTACCCCAAGTACGGTGGCAAGGCCATCCAACTGCCGGAGGGCGTACAGTACACCATTGACGAATTCCTCGCCATACCAGAGAACGGCTATTTCGAAGTGCTCCATGGGAAACTGCGCAAGCTGCCGCGCCCCACCCTCACCCACATCAGAGTGCTTCAAGATCTCTGCTATCCGCTGATGGATCCCCTGGACAAGATGGGCGTGTACTGGCTGTCTTTCCCGGTATTCGTCATGCCGTTTGCAACTCCGGAGACCCCCTATGACGAGATAGACACCGTCCTGGAGCCGGACTTCTGCGCCATCCGAGACCGGTCCAGGGTCTCAGACGATGGCTGCTTTGGGGCGCCGGAACTGGTGGTGGAGGTCCTGACCTCGGGGGCGGAGGACTTCGATTTCGGCGAGAAGTTGGATCTCTATGAGGCCGCCGGGGTTCGGGAGTACTGGATCGCCGATCCGCATCGAAAGGAGCTCACCGTCTGTCTCCTGGAACACGGGAGATACCGGAGGCAGGTCTATCGGGACCGCACAGTCCCGGTTACCGTCTTCCCGCCCCTGGAGATCGATCTAGACCGTGTCTTCCGCCGCTGCCAGAACGCGTGAGGTGGGCACCATGGACCTCTTCGCCTCAGATCGGCGATACACCCTGGCAGATCTGCTGGCCATGCCGGAACTGGACCTGTATGAACTCATTGACGGCATCCCCCGCCGCATGAGCGATGGCCATCTCCTGGAGCTTCCAGATGGCGTCCGGTATACGTTGGAAGACCTCTGGGCCATGCCGGAAAACGGCCTCTTCGAGCTGCACCAGGGCAAGCTCTGGAAACTGCCCCACCCAACAGACCGTCACCAGGCCGTCCTCGGCGAGCTTCTCTGTTCATTTGTCTCTTTCCTGCGCGGGAAAGTCCCTCTCGTTCGGGCAGTTCCTTATCTGGTGATGCCGTTTGCCACATCAGAGACGCCGTACACGAAGATCGGCACCGTACTGCAGCCAGACTTCTTTGCGATCGAAGACCGATCCAAAATCGGAGAGGTGGGCTGCCTGGGTGCTCCAGATCTGGTGGTGGAGGTTTTATCCCAGGGGGAGGAAGACATGGCCTTCGGCGAGAAGCTGGACCTGTACCAGGCCGCCGGGGTCCAGGAGTGCTGGATCGTAGATTCATACCAGCAAAAGCTCACCGTCTGCCTTATGGAACACGGGAGCTATCGGCAGCAGATCTATCGCTTTGGAACTGTGCCTGTATCCAGCTTCCCGCCCCTGGAAATAGACCTGGATGCCGTCTTCGCTGCAGAGTGAGCCACAGGCTGTGCCGCTGCTCTGCCAGAACACAGCGCAGGCCCAAAAGTGTCAAGATGCAAGGTTCAATTGTGCACCATTCTTTTACATGATTCAGAAGACAAATAGAAACATCGCCCAGCAGATGAGGTTCCCCCATCTGCTGGGCGTTTTCGCTTATTTCGGTCCTCAGCGCAGCCCTTCCACCGCGCCGTACACCATCTCACCGAAGGTGGGATGGGCGTGGACAACCGCTGCCAGTTCAGCGGCCGTGAGCTTCTTCTGTACCGCCACCGCCAGTTCCCCGATCATGTCGGTTGCCCGGGGGCACACCAGTTGGGCGCCCAGAATGCGGCCGGTCTCGCTGTCTGAGATCACTTTCACATAGCCGCTCTCCGCCCCTTCGATGAGGCACTTGCCGTTGGCGCCAGTGAGCACCTTGCCGCACTTGGGCTTGATGCCGATAGCCTTCGCCTCGTCCTCGGTGAGGCCCACGGAGGCGATCTCCGGGTTGGTGTACACGCAGCTGGGGATCACAGAGGTGTCCAAGGGCATCGGCTTGCCAACGATGTGGGCCACCGCATTCTCGCCTTGGGCGGAGGCCACATGGGCCAGCTGGATGTTGCCGGCCTTGGCGTCTCCGATCACATAGATGTGGGGGATGCTGGTACATCCGGCCTCGTCTCCCACCACGGCGCCCCGCTCCAGCTGCAGGTCCAGCCCATCAGAGAGCAGGCCCTCCAGATTGGCCCGTCTGCCGGTGGCAGCCAGCACACCTTCCGCCTGCACGGTATAGGAAGTGCCCTTCTTGTCCTGGTAGGTGACGGACATGGCGCCGGGCTCTCCCTCGATCTTCTCCACAGAGACCTTGGTGGCCACGGTGATCCCCTGCTTCTTCAGGAACATGGTGAGCCGCTGGGCGATCTCCCGGTCCATAGGCGGCAGGATGTGATCTGCCACTTCCAGTATGGTAACCTCACAGCCCAGATCCCGGTAAAGGCAGGCGCACTCCACGCCCACTACCCCGCCGCCGATGATCACGAGGGAGTGGAGTGCTTTGCCCTCGCCCTCCAGGAGATCATTGCTGTTATAGACCCCAGGCCCGTGAATACCAGGGATGGGCGGGTAGAAGACCTTGGAGCCGGTGGCGATGATGATGTCCCGTACCTCGTAGGTCTCGCCGTTGCAGGAGACCATGCCGGGGGCCTGGATGCAGGCAGTGCCGGTAACAACCGTAACCTTGTTGGCCTTCATCAGCTTCTCCACCCCTTGCCGCAGGGTGGTCACCACGCTGTCCTTGCGCCGGTGCATGGCTGCAAAGTCCATGGAGACGTTTTCCACATGGATGCCCAGCGACTCGGCGTCTGCCAGGGCGGCATAGGCCTCTGCTGCGTGGAGCAGCGCCTTAGTGAGGATACAGCCCCGGTTCAGGCAGGTGCCGCCGATGAGGTCCTGCTCAAAGAGCACCACAGAAAGTCCCTCTTTGGCCGCCTTTTCCGCTGCGGTGTATCCGCCGGGGCCGCCGCCGATGATGGCGATATCAAACGTCATGGGGATCACTTCCTCGTGAGAAGATTCAGAACACCCTGGAGCACCGGGTCCGGCGCCTCCAGGCGGGTGAGGGCACGCCGCAGGGCGGTCTCCTCCAGGGGACACCCCTGAAGAAGGCCGGGAACAGCGCTGAGGTAATCCGCGTCCAGGCCGTCTGAGTAGACAGCGGCCTTGCGGATGATGTTGTCTTCCAGGGCATAGTCGATCCGGAGGAGGCCCCAGTCCAGGCGGGCCTCCCGGGAATTGGGCAGTGGGGCGGCGTCTCCATACCGCCAGGCGGGGTCTGCAAACCGGGCTGTTCCCGCTGCGATGGCGTCCTGGGGCAGGTCTCTCTCATCCAGCCGCTGGGCCGGCAGCCCATAGACCTTCTGGAAGGCGGCAATCAGCGCCGCTTTCATCTCCTGGACGGTAAGGTCCGTCCGGTATTGGCGGAGGTTGGTCACCCGGGAGCGGACAGACTTCACCCCTTTGGCCTCCAGCTTCAGGGGCGAGACCTGCAGATACTTCTCCAGAGCAGCCACGGATACGTCCAGCATGATGGTGCCGTGGTGATAGCACTGCTCTCCGGTGCGGTAATAGGCATGACCGGAGAACTTGCCCCCGTCCACGGTGAGGTCATTGCGGCCGTTGCGCTCGGCGTGGATCCCCACGCTCTGAACCGCCTGCAGGATGGTCTCCGTCTGCTTTTCGAGATCGTAGCCGCTGCGCTGCACCAGGAAGGTGAAGTTCAGGTTGCCCAGATCGTGGTACACCGCCCCGCCCCCAGAGAGACGGCGGACCAGATGTCCGCCGTCTGCCTCCAGGGCCTCGTAGCGGCACTCTGCCGCTGCGTTTTGATTTCGTCCGATCACCACGGTGTGCTGGTTCTGCCAGAGGTACAGGATACACTCTCCCGGTTGTACCGCATGGAGGAGATACTCCTCCACGGCCAGATTCCGGCAGGGGTCCGTGGATGCGGTCTCAATGGTATAGAGTTTTTGGATAGCGGTATCTCCCATAGATCAGGGTGCGGTATAGCGGAGGATGGGATTGCGTGCCGCCGCCACCTCGTCCGGCCGGCCGATGGCGGTGTTGTGGGGCGCCGCGTGCAGGCCCTCCGGGTCTTTCTCCGCCTCATCCAGGATCTTGAGGAAGATCTCAGCTGCCTCATCCAGGGTTTCCCGGCTCTCCGTCTCGGTGGGCTCCACCATCAGGGCCTCGTGGACGATGAGGGGGAAGTAC
This sequence comes from uncultured Oscillospiraceae bacterium, assembly GCA_947623875.1. Lineage (GTDB taxonomy): Bacteria > Bacillota > Clostridia > Oscillospirales > Oscillospiraceae > Enterenecus. The sequence goes on along the minus strand of CANQII010000005.1, from coordinate 10,351 downwards.
ATCGTGGGCGGATGGATGCCGAAGTCCAGCAGGCGCTTGGCGATGTCCATGGCGGTTACCCCGATGGCGTGGCTCTGGGGCTCCAGGCTCATGACAAACTCGTGCATGCAGAGGGTATTATAAGACATGGTGTACCGGTCTGCAAGCTTTTTCATCAGGTAGTTGGCGTTGAGCACAGCACCGGCGGAGGCCTCGGGGATGCCCTCTTTGCCTAGGGTGAGGATATAGGTGAGGGCCTTCACCACCACGAGGAAGTTGCCGTAGAAGCTGCGCACCTGTCCCATGGTGTGGGCGGGGGTCTCCAGGGCATATACCCCGTCCTTCTCCACCACCCGAGGGGCCGGCAGGAAGTCCGCCAGGAAGGCCTTGCAGCCCACCGGGCCGCTGCCGGGACCGCCGCCGCCGTGAGGCGTGGCGAAGGTCTTGTGGAGATTGATGTGGACGCAGTCGAAGCCCATGTCCCCGGGGCGGACGTGGCCCATGACGGCGTTCAGGTTGGCGCCGTCATAATAGCAGAGGCCGCCGGCATCGTGGACGATCTGGGTGATCTCCAGGATGTTGGGATCGAAGAGGCCCACGGTGTTGGGATTGGTGAGCATGAGGCCGGCGGTGTCCGGGCCCGCCACTTCTCTCAGGGCGTCCAGATCCACCCCGCCCTGGGCATTGGAGGGCACATGGACCACGGTGAACCCCGCCATGGTGGCGGAGGCCGGGTTGGTGCCGTGGGCGGAGTCCGGCACCAGGATCTTGGTCCGGGCGGCGTCCCCCCGGGACTGGTGGTACTTCCGGATGAGGAGCAGGCCGGTGTACTCGCCGTGGGCGCCGGCGGCGGGCTGGAAGGTCATGGCATGCATGCCGGTGATCTCACAGAGATACTGCTCGGCGGTGTGGAGCACCTCCAGGGCGCCCTGTACCGTATCCAGACTCTGCAGGGGGTGGAGATTGGTGAAGCCGGGCAGGGCCGCCATCTCCTCATCAATGCGGGGGTTGTATTTCATGGTGCAGGAGCCCAGGGGATAGAAGCCATCGTTCACGCCGTGGGTCTGCTTGGCCAGCTCCGTGTAGTGCCGGCTGAGGTCCACCTCCGAGATCTCCGGGAGTTGGGGTGCGCTCTCCCGGCAGAGGTCTGCAGGCAGCTGAGTTACAGGCACATCGCAGGGCGGCAGCAGATCGCTGCCCCGTCCGGGACAGCTGCGTTCAAAGAGCAGTTTCATTGGGCACACACCTCCTCCACGATGGATACCAGGCGGTCTATCTCAGCCTTGCTGTTCAGTTCGGTGCAGCACCAGAGGATGCCGCCGTCCACGGGCAGTCCGCCCAGAATCCCCTTCTCCGCCAATTTGGCGTTGAGAACCACCGGATCCACGGGGCAATCTGTGAGAAATTCATGGAAGAAGGGCTTGTCTCCGCTGCGAAGGGTAAAGCCGCGCTTGCCCAGCTCCGCCGCCAGGTAGTGGGCGTGAGACAGGGAGCTCTCCGCCACCTGGCGGAGACCCTTGGGTCCCATGGCGGCGAGGTACACGGAGGCAGTCATGGCACAGAGGGCCTCATTGGAGCAGATGTTGGAGGACGCCTTCTCCCGGCGGATGTGCTGCTCTCTGGCCTGAAGGGTGAGCACAAAGGCCCGTCTCCCCTGGTGGTCTGTGGTTTGGCCCACGATGCGGCCGGGGAGCTTGCGCATCATGGCGGACTTGCAGGTCATGAAACCGAGATAGGGGCCGCCAAAGGAGAGGGGCAACCCCAGCGGCTGGCCCTCGCCCACGGCGATGTCCGCGCCGTACTCGCCCGGGGTTTTGAGGATGCCCAGGGAGATGGGGTTCACCCCCACGATCATCTTGGCGCCGGCCTCGTGTGCCGCATTGGTGATGGCGGCCACGTCCTCGATGACACCGTAGTAGTTGGGGTTCTGCACGTAGACTGCAGCGGTCTCTTTGGTGAGCAGGGCCCGAATGGCGGCGGGATCGGTGGCGCAGCCCTCTGCGGGCACCACGGTAACCGGCACATCCCGGCTCTCGCAGTACGTGCGGATCACGGTGATCACCTGGGGATCCGCCGCGCCGGACACGATGACGCTTTTCCGCTTCCGCTCCTGGCACATCAGAACCGCTTCCGCAGCGGCGGTGGCGCCATCGTAGACGGAGGCATTGGACACATCCATGCCGGTGAGCTCGCACATCTGGGTCTGGTACTCGAAGATAGACTGGAGGACGCCCTGGCTGATCTCCGCCTGATAGGGGGTGTAGGCGGTGAGAAACTCCTCCTTGCTGGTAATGCTCTTCACGATGGCGGGGATATAGTGGTGGTATGCGCCGGCGCCCAGGAAGATGCTCCGGAAGGTCTCATTGGCCTCCGCCAGGGCGGAGACCTTCTGGGATACCTCCAGCTCACTCAGCCCGGAGGGCAGGTGCAGTTCCTGCACCCGCACGGAGGCGGGGACCACATCGTAGAGCTGCTCGGTGCTGGTGAGGCCGATGGCCTCCAGCATGCCCTGCCGCTCTTCCGGTGTGGCGGGAATGTACTTTCCCATATCAGCCCTCCTCGGCGGCCACCACGGCTTCGTACTCCTCCGCGTTCAGGAGATCCTCGGTTTCGGTGACGTTCTCCACCTTGATGAGCCAGGCCTCATAGGGGGACTCATTCACCAGGGCGGGGTTGTCCAGCAGGTCCTCGTTCACCTCTGCCACCGTGCCGGTGACCGGGCTGAAGACATCGGACACGGCCTTGACAGACTCGGTGTCTGAGAAGGGCTCTCCTGCTGTGACCTCATCGCCCACCTCGGGCAGGTTGATGAACACGATGTCGCCCAGAGCGCTCTGGGCATAGTCAGTGAGGCCGATGACGGTGAGGCCGTTCTCCTCGCTCACCCACTCGTGGGACTTGGTATACTTCAGATCAACGGGTGTGACATACATGATAGTTTCCTCCTATAATAATGATGCTTCTGCCGTGCCCCGGCAAAAGAAAGAGCCTGTATGATTTACTTTGCCCTGGTGTAGAAGGGCAGCGGGACAACCTTCACAGCCACCCGGCGGCCCCGGACGTCTGCCTCCAGCTCGGTACCTACTGCAGCGTGGGCGGCATCGATAAGGCCCATGGCCACGGCTTTGCCCAGATAGGGGCAGTGGGTACCGGAGGTGCTGTGGCCGATCTTCTCCTCGCCTAGATACAGGTCCTGGTGCTCCCGGACGATGCCCCGGCCCACCACTTCCAGTCCTACCCGCACCCGTTGGGGCTTGCCGGCGGCGATGAGGGAGTCCCGGCCGATGAACTCCGCCTTGCCCAGCTTCACGCCGAAGTCCAGTCCGGCCTCCAGCGGGGTAATGGTCTCATCCATCTCGTGGCCATATAGGGGCATGGCGGCCTCCAGGCGCAGGGTGTCCCGGGCCCCCAGGCCTGCGGGAATGAGTCCGTACTCCACTCCGGCCTCCCGCAGCAGCTTCCAGAGCGCCACCCCGTTCTCCGCCGCGGTGTAGATCTCATACCCCAGCTCTCCGGTGTATCCGGTGCGGGAGATCATGCAGCGCATCCCACCGATCTCCACGTTGGGGATAGCGGTGTAGTACCCCTTGGGGATCTGGTCCTCCGGCAGCAGCTTCTGCAGAATGGCCGGTGCCTTGGGTCCCTGAAGGGCCAGCTGCGCCACGCCGGCAGAGATGTCCTCTGCGGTGGTGCCGGGCAGCAGATTGGCGCACATATGGGCGTAGTCCTTCTCCCGGTTGGAGGCGTTCACCACCACCAGGTAGCACTCCTCCCCGAACTTGTATACCACGAGATCGTCTATGGTACCGCCGTTCTCGTTGCACATCACGCCATAGCGGACTTTGTACAGCGGCATGGTGGAATAATCGTTGGTGATGAGGTGATTCAGGGTGGCCAGAGCCGTGGGACCGGTGAAGAGGATCTCTCCCATGTGAGAGACATCAAAGAGGCCGCAGGCCTGTCTCACGGCCATGTGCTCCTTGATCACGCCGGTGCCGTACTGCACCGGCAGCAGGTAGCCGGCGAAGGGGACAATCTTGCCGCCCTCCTCCACATGGATGTCGTACAGCGGGGTCTTCCGTTCCATGGTACAAACACTTCCTTTCAAGTTTTCAGTGCTCTGTTTCTGCGCTTGCCAGCTGCTGCGTTCTCAGAAGACAGCACAGCAAAAAAACATGGAGACACAGGTTCCCGCCTATAAAATAAGCAGGATCTGTGCCTCCGTACCAAAACCTGAAAGATTCTCCGTCCCTGGGGACAGATTGCCTCGTCGGTGCGCAATGCTTTCCGGAGTTTCGTCCGAAACCGATCCTTGTACCTGAGAGTTTCTGCATTCCCCTTCGGCGCCGTTCTGCACGGTCTCTCTCGGTTTCATCACCCGAACCATATTCAATTCCCTGTGCCTCTCCCCCTCTCCTTTTGCCTGGGAGGGAGGTTTGCCAGAGAATATTATATGGGATGAAGCCGGGTGCTGTCAACAACAAATTTGTGATTTTGCCGAATTTCTTCACAAGGCCACCTGGCGTTTGGTGGTTTTCCCGTATCCGGTACAATGATCTCCCATTCTGTCCAAGACATGACATGTGCGGGGAGGATTTCTCCTCCCCGCACAGCGATAGTATGGGTATTGTGCAGGAACCGAAGATCGTGGCCGGTCAGGAAGCAGCCGTTGCGGCGCTCGTCTGCGCAGCGCGTGCCGCTGCTATCAGCGCTGCATACTTGGGCCGCTCTTCCTCCGGAATCTCGTAGAAGTCCATGGCCTGAGACTCCGTCCAGCCCAGCACATCCACTGACCGGATGATATGGTTGACATCATGCTCACGGTTCTTCTTTTCGATCAGTGCCCGCATTGAGTCACACATGAGTACACGTCCCCCTTTCACTGTGTAAGTCGGTTTCGTTATGTTCGCTTCAACTCCGCAAGCGAGAAGTAGCTTAGCGCCTTTCTCACTGAGAGTCATCCCTATGTGGGTTTGCAGGAAGTCATCCAGGGAATCAACGAATTGTTCGTCCCGATATTTGAGAAAGCGGTACACATCACCGATCTCGGTCTCGAAGCCCTCGAAATCGGCCTCATCGATTTCCCTGGGGTCGATGAGGTAGAACCTGATATCGCTTTTGTACTTCTTCGCGTCCTCGCTCATGTTGAGCGATTCGAAATACGTCAGCGGTGCGTCCCAAGGCTTCTCCCCGAGGTACACTGTGAGTGTCAGGACGTCATCCAGCTTTGCACCTTTCGGGAACTTAGAGAGGAATTCGTCCTCCGTGAATTGCAGCTTCGGTTTGCCATCGCTTCCTTTCTCAATCTTGACAGGATCCTTCAAAGGAGCTGCGATTATCTCGGCTTGCGCGATATGGGTGAACACATCGTAGGTCAAGATTTTCAGAGGCAGTGCGTAGTGAATGAACGACTGCAGTTCCAAGCCAAGAACCAGTATCTGTTTCGTGCCATCGGGCCTTGTCCACTCCCGAGCGATATCCCTAATTCGGTTCATCGTTCTCACAGTGCGATTCACTCGAATGCTGACTTCCAGCTCTGTGCTTATTTTGGAAAGCTGTTTCGGATCAATCAAGGTGGTGCATCCCATCTTCCGAAGAAAGTAGTTGAATGTGTCTGCGACCACAGCGTCATCGTCAAAGTAGTTCTTCGCCAGGTCGTCAATCATACCCATGGTACTCACCCTCTTCTCTGCTCTCTTTTGGCTTCCGGCGGTATTATACAACAGAGCGGGGTGGCTGTCAAGCAGCTTCATAAAAGTTTTTCCAAGGATATTGGAAACGTAAATTCCTACTTTTTGTTGCTTTATCTCTGCCGTTTTGGGATAGAACGTTTCGTTTTGCAAACCTTTTCAGACAATAGTCCCATAAACGGGACTCTTCTTCGTCTGGGCTCCTCCGTCTCCAAAGAAAAACTTTTTCAGTGTGCAGCACATGTGCGCTCATTTCCTATTTTAATCAAGTAAAACAACATATCGTTCTTTTCTCGCAAAGTTAGTCTAATTTTCTTTTGCTTTTACATCAAGCACCTCGTTTTTTGATCAATAGAGTCCATTTGTATTGTTTAGTTCCCATCTTTTCATTATGTCTTCAGTAAGGTGTTAGCAGATTTCAGATGGCTGTCTACGCCCAGCTGCGGTTGAAGAAGCCTGCCAGCCGCAGTCTCAGACCTCTGGCTGCCCATTCAAATGTTGTCATCGTTTCAACGACATATCTTATATTCGTATTTGCAAGACTCTCCTATCTACTTAATCACCCCGTGCCACTTTCAGTAATGTCACGGGCTTCCATCTGAGTTTCAACCATGTATCCATGCTTGCACTAAAAACTCAATTTTCATTTCGTTTAGTGTTGTTTGTGGATAGTTGAGCCTGGGCGTTCTTTTTCATCTTCTCACGGTGCTGTCATCTCGTCTGTCTGCGCGGCGCGTGCTGCTGCTACCAGCGCTGCATACCTGGGCCGCTCTTCCTCCGGGATTTTGAAGATGTCCATGGCCCGAGACTCCGTCAAGCCTATCTCATCTACCAGCCGGATGATATAGCTGACATTGTTCTTTTCATCATGCTCACGGTTCTTCTTTTCGATCAGTGCCCGCATTGAGTCACACATGAGTACACGTCCTTTCACGATGCTGCTGTCTCGTCCGTTTGCACAGCGCGTGCCTTCTTCACCAATTTCCCGTACTTGGGCCGCATGTTCTTTGGGACTCCCAATAGATCCATGGCGCCTTTCAGACTGCAGGGATAATTCTTCATCACTTTCAGAAGGCAGGAAACCATGCGATCTTCATACGCCTTCTTTACTGCAGCTGCAACCCGCTTCTTTGCCGCAGCTGCAGCCTGCCGCTCTGCCTTCTTTGCCGCAGCCACAGCCTGCTGCGCTGCCTTCTTTGCCGCCTTTTGCCGTTCCTTTCTGCGCCGCTCCAATTCCTTCTTTACCTCATCCTCAATGATCAATTGAATGGATCCACACATGGCTTCCTCTTTTCGTCTCACTGCGCTGTCACCTCATATTACTGAATGCGTGCCGCTGATAGCAGTGCCTCATCCCGGCATGTTTCCTCTTCCACGCCTATCCATGCTGCAATCATTTCAAACAACATAGGCGAGTTTTCACCCCGTATTATAGCTTATCGCAGCGCAACAGTCAATACATTTTTCCTCGCCGATACATCTCACATCTGCATGTTTTAACTCATTTAGTGTAATACAATAGATAGCATTTGTAATACAAATTCCGCTACTTTGCATACATCTGTCAAACAAATTCCGCCGCACAGCTTCCCTGTAAAGCCACAAAAAAAGAGCTGCCCAGAGGCCAGCACCCAGTCTCTTGCAGCCCTTCACCTGCAAAATTTCCTCTTTCCTTTTCCCCCAGACTTCGCTATACTTTAGCCATCTCTCATATCAAACAAAGGATGTGTACCATGCCTCCCAACAATACCCTCCCCAGCAGCCGGCGGGCCGTCTTTCGCTCCGGCATCCAGGCGGGCATCCCCATCGGGCTCGGATACTTTGCCGTGTCCTTTTCTCTGGGCATCGCAGCCAAAGATGTGGGTCTCTCACCGCTGCAGGGTTTTCTGCTCAGCGCCTTAGGCAATGCCTCTGCCGGTGAGTACGCTGTGCTCACCCTCATTGCAGCCAATGCCACCTATCTGGAGCTCGCCCTCATGACCCTCATCGCCAACGCCCGCTACCTCCTCATGAGCTGCGCTCTGAGTCAGCGAATGGCGCCGGACCTGCCGCTGCGACACCGTCTGTTGGTGGGCTTCTACATCACGGACGAGCTCTTTGCCATCGCCATCGCAAGGCCTGGCAACCTGGATCCTTTCTACTCCTATGGCGCCATCTCGGTGGCCGCCCCCTGTTGGGCCATCGGCACCGCCCTGGGCGTCATCGCAGGCAACTCCCTGCCGCCGGCACTGGCCTCCGCCTTCAGCGTGGCCATCTACGGGATGTTTCTCGCCATCATCATCCCCGCCGCCCGGGGAGACCGGGCGGTGGCCCTTCTGGTACTGGTCTCCTTTGCCGCCAGCGCCATCTGCTCTGCCCTGCCGATTCTCAATGCCATCCCCAAGGGCACCCAGACCATCCTTCTCACCGTCCTTATCGCCGCTGCCGGCGCAATCCTCTTCCCCATCCAAGAGAACGCAGAGGGAGAAACGGAGGCGACCACCTCTTGAATCAGACCCACAACATCTATATCTACCTCATCGTGATGGCGCTGGTCTCCTTCGCCATTCGGGTGACGCCCATCACCCTGCTGCGCAAACAGATCAAGAGCCGCTTTCTCCGCTCTTTCCTGTACTACGTGCCCTACGTCACTCTCGCTCTCATGACGGTCCCCGCCATGATCACCGCCACCCGCAGCCCCATCTCCGGGGCCGCTGCCCTGATCGTGGGCATCATCGCCTCCTGGCTAGGGTCCGGCCTCTTCCCGGTGGCCGTGCTCTGCTGCCTCACCGTCTTCCTCACAGAACTGCTCATCCTCTGATATCAGCTTCCCACCCCATAGAAGGAGGCTATTCCCTTGCGAGCCATCGTCAGCCTGAACGCCAAATGGGCCTTCACCAAGGAGGCAGACACCATTCCCACCGAAGTGAATCCCCGGTGGAACTTCGTAAACCTTCCCCACACCTGGAACGGCATAGACGGCCAGGACGGCAATAACGACTACTACCGCGGCGTCGGCACCTACGCCAAGCACATCTCCAAACGGGATCTCCCAGACAGTCCCCGGTACTTTCTGGAGCTGAACGGCGCCAATGCCTCTGCAGATGTGTACTGGAACGGCACCCATCTCGCCCACCACGACGGCGGATACTCCACCTGGCGGGTGGACGTCTCCGAGGCCATGACGGAGGAGAATCTCCTGGTGATCACAGTAGACAACGGGATCAGCGAGACAGTGTATCCCCAGAACGCAGACTTCACCTTCTACGGCGGTCTCTACCGGGATGTGAACCTGATCTGCGTGCCGGCGTCCCATTTCGACCTCCTCACATACGACGGCCCCGGCATCCACGTCACGCCAACGATCCAAGGGGAAGACGCCGAAGTGAAGGTGGAAACCTGGACCACACCCCTTCAGCCGGGACAGCAGGTACGCATCGCCCTCACAGACCTCTGCGGCTGCCCCGTGGCAGAGACGATCTGCGCCGGCACCGCCGTCCTCACCATTCCCAAGGTTCACCGCTGGCACGGCCGGAAGGATCCGTACCTTTATACCGCCACGGCCGAGCTGCTGGACGGAGACGGCACGGTTCTGGACCGCATCTCCACCCGGTTCGGCTGCCGCACCTTCGAGATCCACCCGGAAAAGGGCTTCTTCCTCAACGGCGAGTCCTATCCCCTCCACGGCGTCTGCCGGCACCAGGATCGCTGGGGCATCGGCAATGCCTTGCTTCCGGAGCACCACCGGGAGGATATGGAGCTGATCTGCGAGGTGGGGGCCAACACCATCCGTCTCGCCCACTATCAGCAGTCTCAGTACTTCTACGACCTCGCCGATGAGAAGGGCATGATCGTCTGGGCGGAGATCCCGTACATCTCCCGGCACATGCCAGGCGGCCGGGCCAACACCCTCTCCATGATGCGGGAGCTTATCACCCAGAGCTACAACCACCCCTCCATTGTGGTTTGGGGTCTCTCCAACGAGATCACCATGTTCACCCCGGAGGATGACGAGGACATGATGGAGAACCACCGTCTCCTCAACGATCTGGCCCATCAGTTGGACCCCACCCGCCGCACCACCATGGCCTTGCTCCAGGCCTGCAATCCCGATGCGAAATACCTCCAGATTCCGGACGTGGTGTCCTGGAACCACTACTTCGGCTGGTATGTGGGCACCACAGACCAGGTGGGCCCGGCTCTGGACGACTTCCACGCCCGGCACCCGGACATCCCGGTGGGCTGCTCGGAGTACGGGGCAGAGGCGCTGAACTGGCACAACTCGGACCCCAAGGTCTGGGACTATTCCGAGGAGTACCAGGCCCACTTCCACGAGGAGTATATCAAACAGCTCTTCGCTCGCCCCTATCTCTGGGCCACCCACGTCTGGAACATGTTCGACTTCGCCGCAGACCAGCGGATGGAGGGCGGGGAGAACGGCCAGAACCACAAAGGCCTCGTTACAATAGACCGGAAGTACAAGAAGGACGCCTTCTATGCGTACAAGGCGTGGCTCTCGGACGATCCCTTCGTCCACATCTGCGGCAAGCGCTACGTGGACCGGGTGGAAGCTGTTACGAAGGTAACGGTATACTCCAACCTGCCGGAGGTGGAGCTCTTCGCCAACGGCGTGCCGTAGGCAACACCTTAACAACGATTATTTGGTAAAGTTTGGACGGTTGGTTTTACAACAATAAAACCGA
>CANQII010000004.1 GCA_947623875.1 uncultured Oscillospiraceae bacterium | reverse complement strand
CCTCGTCCTGGATCTCAGTCAGTTCCTTCAGAGTGACGCCTTCCCTGCCGCGGATGCAGATACAGCTGTCTTCTAGGATTCCCCCAATCTGTCCTCGAACCTCTCTCCAGAGGGACACCGGGACAAAGTGCACCAGCTCGTAGTAGTCCTCCTTGGCATACTCCTCCCGCAGCGGGGGCACTTGCTGGGTGTAGGCCAGCACTGGAATCTCTATCGTCTCAGACGCACCGCCAGACTGCTGCAGCACCGATACACCGCTGCTCTCTTTCAGATACGGCAGGAACTCGGGATGCCGAAAGTCCGGGTTGGTGACGTCCCGGATCTGGTTCAGCACCACCGCCCCATCCAGCCGAGGTGCAATACCAATCTGCTCACAATAGGCAGAGAAACTCTGATCGTCCAGGATCACCATCGGGGCATGCACCAGCCAGCCGCCGTTCACAGGAACAGCTTCCTCTGAAGATGCCCCGCTGAATCCGCCGAGAGACAGCATATCCTCGCTGAGCGCTTCCTCTGGGATCCGGCACATTGCCATACCCCGCTGATAGGCAATAACGCTCTCTACCCCGTCCAGTTCCCGGATGGCATCTGTCTCAGCAAACTGGGCTATGCCTGTATTCTTCAGGGTAGTCTGGATATCCCACACATCCTGATAGCGCTCAAAGTACGTCTCCCTGGTGCTGATCTGGGAGAGGGTAAAGACACACTGCATGATGGAAAAGGCCAGGAAGGAGAGCAGCAGAGACAGGGATGCCGTGCGCAATGCCTTCCTCTGGGCTTTCAGGGCATTCCCCGCCAGTTCCCCCTCAATGCCGAAGAGCAGAGAGAGCAATCTTGAGTTCTTCTTTCGCTTCAGCTGCAGCTCACTGGTGTTCTGGATCGCCTCCAAAGGTATAAGCCTGCTGAGTTTTCTTGCTGGAATCCAGGCGGAGATCCAGATAGTGAGTACAGTAACCAACAGCGTGAGCAGCAGCACCACAGGATGATAGCCGAATACTGCCATATGCCGTCCTGTCTCTGCGTCCCCAAGGGCTGTATTGCTGAGGACGGTGATCCCGGCACTGATAGCGATGCCCAACAAGTTTCCCACCAGAACCGGTCCCGCACAGAGCACCGCAGCCTCCTGGAGCAGACCAGTCCGGATCTGTTTGGGGGTGGCGCCGATGCTGGAGAGGATCCCGAACTGATGGACTCTGGCCTGCATAGAGACCGCAAAGGCGTTGTGGATGATGAGGATCAGAGAGAAGGAGGCGATCAAGGTGATCAGAAGAAACGCCGGAAACAGCAGCCGCGGGGCAGGATCGCTGGCATCCCGGATGAGATACAGGGCCAGAAGCGCGTAGTGGTATTGTATCCGCTCCTCTGGAATCCCAAGCTGCTCTGCGATCTGGGGCATATCGGGAAAGACCGCCCGCATGTCCCGGAAGGTGATGTCCACCGCAGGACCAGTCCCTTTATCCCCTGTCTCATTCGCCTGAACATCTTGTACATTGGCAAAGTTCCGGATGGTCTCCAGATCTTCGGTAGAGAATTCCCCCAGGATTCTGCTGTGCCAGTTTCCCTCTTCCAGGGTGATCCGCTCCACCTCGTACTTCCAGAGGTTGTAGAAGAGAGCGCAGAGAAGGGATAAAAGCAGGGCTGCAATCAATACCGCGATGGTGATAGATAAGCCGGCAGAGCGGTTGTGCTTCAGAGAACTGGATGTGTAGTCCCGCCACATATCTCTCACCTCCGCCGCTCATCGGAGACAATGCGCCCGTCTTCCAGCACCATGATGCGCTCCGCCTCCATGGCCACCTTCTCATCGTGGGTGATGAGGAGGATGGTCTGCTCCAGATTCCGGTTGGACAGCTTCAGCATGTCCACCACCTCTTTGGAGTTTCTCTGGTCCAGGTTTCCCGTGGGTTCGTCTGCCAGGAGCAGCGCCGGCCGGTATATGAGAGAGCGGGCAATGGCCACTCTCTGCTGCTGGCCGCCAGACAGCTGATGGGGCAGTGCTTCCAGCTTCTCACCGATGCCCAAGGTACTCACGATCTCCTCAAAGTACCCCGGATCCGGCTTCTTCTTGTCCAGGGATAGGGGCAGCAGGATGTTCTTTCGCACCGTAAGGGTGGGGATGAGATTGTAGAACTGATATACCAGTCCCACCTTGCGCCGGCGAAAGATGGCCGCCTGGGTCTGGTTCAGCTGGGAGAGGTCCGTGCCGTCCACATAGACTTTGCCCTCTGTGGGGCGATCCACACTGCCCAGAATGTGGAGCAGTGTGGACTTACCGGACCCGGAGGTCCCCAGGATGGCCACAAACTCCCCCTTGTCCACGGTGAGATTGATCCCGTCCAGGGCGATCACCGGATTGTCCCGGTCTCCGTATATCTTTCGGACCCCTTCGCATCGTAGAATCTCCATCGCGCTGTCCTTCCTCTCTGCATGTGTCTTCAGCCTTGATCCTGCTGCAGAAGAACCCGTCCCGGTCCCTCTCTACTGCCAGTATAGCATGCGAAAGTGACAGCTCAGTGACGGTACCAGCGAATTTCAAAACAGGCCCCGCCGGACCGCCGATTGCTGGCCCGGATGGTGCCGTTCTGCCCTTCGATGATCTCTTTGGCCAGGGCCAGGCCGATGCCGATGCCCCCATCCCCGGCCTTCTTGCCTCGGTAGAAGCGCTGAAAGAGATGGGGCAGGTCTTCCCTGTCAAAGCCATCCCCCTCATCCCAGATCAGGACCTCCGTATACAGCGGATTCTGGGTATAGGAGCAGTGGACCACTCCGCCGGGATTGTGCTCGATGCAGTTCTTCATGAGGTTCATGAGAGCCTCCATGGTCCACTCCAGATCCACATTGATCCACATCTCCCCCTGCTCCGGGATGTCCAGACCGGTGCCGGAGGCTGTAAAGAGCTCCTGGAGGTTGTCCGTCGCCAGGGTGAGGAGGGTGAAGACGTCGGTCTGTGCTTTCTGGAAAGGGAGCGCCCCGGCATCCAAGCGAGACAGGAGCAGCAGGGATTCCTCCAGATAGGTGAGCCGAGCAATCTGCTTTTCAATCTGATCAAGGGGTTGCTTCTCTACTCCAGCGCTCTGCCGCATTCGCTGGGCCGCCAGGGAGATGGCGGTGATGGGCGTCTTGATCTGGTGGGCGATGTTGGAGAGGTTCTCCGCAAAGCCGTTTCTGGCCTGGACTGCCTGTTCCCGGGTCTGATAGAGGTAGGTCACGGTCTTGCTGATCTCGTCCTCCAGTTTGGAGAATTCGTCCTCTCCAAAAGCAGAGAGAATGGGCGCCTTCCCCCGGTTTGCCTGCTCCAGATAGGCTGCCAGCTCCCGGATCCGGCGGCGCTCCGCCTTGTTCCGGGCGAGAAACGTGACGGCGAACAGGATAAAGCCTGTACCCAATCCCACTGCGGCAGATCCAGCAATCCAGGCTGTTGGAATCCCGGAGAAGTCTGATACCCCATACCCCAGGGAGACCAACACATCGTCTCTTACCGCCCCGGACCGGTTTTCTGTGGTATACTCCTTCAAGGCAGCTGCAACGGTCCCATAGGCCTCCGGATCCTGTTCGATCATCTCCCCGCAGATAGTGTTTAGAATGTCAAAGGAGATCTGGCTGGACTGCCAGGAGACCAACAAGGCAGAGACCGCAGCGGCGATGAGGCACAGAGACACCACCAGACCTGCGGTGATGGCGATATGCTTTCTGCTGTTCACGGCGCTTCCTCCATCCGGTACCCCACACTGCGGACGGTCTTCAGGCAGGCGGGCTGGTGGAGCTTATCCCGGAGCCGCTTCATGGTGACGGTGAGGGTGTTGTCGTTGACAAACTTGCCGTTCAGATCCCACACATGGGTGAGGATCTTGTCTCGGGTGACCGTCCGCCCCTTGTTCTGCATCAAGTACAGCAGCAGCTGGTACTCCGCCTCGCTCAATGGAACCTCGTCCTCCTGGCAGTATACAATGTGCCGGTTCTGATCCATCCGGATGCCGCCGCAGGAGAGGTACTGCTCCGCCACATTCCCAGTCCTCCGGAGCACCGCCTGGATCCGGGCATACAGCACCTCCAGTTCGAAGGGCTTGGAGAGGTAGTCATCGGCACCGGCACGAAAGCCCGCCACAATATCGGCGCTGTCGCTGCGGACGGTGAGAAAGAGCACCGGCAAATCTCTCCAATTGCTGCGGATCCACTGGCACAGCAGATCTCCCCTGCCATCTGGCATATTCCAATCCAGCAGCACACAGGAGGGAACACTGCGGAGCAGCCTCTGTCGAGCCTCGGCGTGGGTGGTGCAGATGGTTACTGCATAGCCCTTGGTCTTCAGGTAGTCCCGCACGGCAAGGGCAATGGCAAGGTCATCCTCGATGTAGAATAGGTCCGTCAAGGCAATCTTCCTCCCAGCATGTGATGGGGATACGGGATGTTTGGTCCTCCCCCAATGGTATCATACCACCCCAAAATTACAACTCCGTGACGGACACCCGCATTTCGCAGGGTATCCTCACTGGGGATGCGTCTCTCCGTCCTGGGGTTTGTGCACCCCCACAGGGATCAGGTATCTCTGCAGACGACCGCTATCTGCAAACTCCGGCAGCAGGTCCTGCACCAGCGCAATGAGCCTCTCCGAGACACTCTGCCAACGCTCTATCTCCCTGGCATTTCCCATCTCCCGGTACCGCTTTACCAGTACCCGCGCCATCTGAAAGGTGGACTCCAGGTTCAGAAGGCACTGCCCTTCCGCCGCATCCCGGGAGGTCTCTCCGTCCAGCAGTTCTGCCATGAGCTCCAGTTTCGTGAAATAGATCTCCGGGATCATCTCCAGGGTCTCGGCACAGAGGGTGTTCTCCCCCTTCTGGTGATAGAGCTCTGCCAGAATCCGGAGGGCGTCCAGTCGGACCTCGTCATCCTTCGTGACAGCGATGAGCCCTTGGCACACCTCCATCATCTCCTCCGCTCTTGTCTCCCGGTCCATGGTGTACAGGAGGTTGTTTAGAAGGATGTCGTTGCCGGGATACTTCTTCAGCCCGTCCCGGATGATGGCCTCTGCCTCCGCCGGACGCTCCACCCGGATGTCCGCCGCTCTCTTCACGATATCCTCCACCATCCGCTTGCTCTGGAGGAGGTCGTACTCGAAGAGGGTATCTGTAGAGACACCAAAGAAGGCCGCGATGGCTGGGATTAAGGAGAGGTCTGGGGCAGAGCACCCATTCTCCCACTTGGACACCGTCTGTCTCGTCACCCCCAGGGCCTCTGCCAGGTCCTCCTGGGTGAAGCCGTTTTGCCGGCGGAGCTGCCGGAGCTTGTACTGCAGATTCATATCCAATTGCCCCTTTCATTGTGGGGTATTGTACCGGATTGCCAGTCAAAAAGCAATGATGCGTTGCGAAAAGCGCTCTATCTGCTCCATAGACAGCAGACCTCTTCTGCGATACAATTGCCCAGACTCCATCGAAAGGGGGAATCTCCTATGCGCCGTTTTCCCCGGTCTGCCCTCTGCAGCACCGCCTATCACGTCTTTCTCTTCCTCTTCACCCTCGCCGGCGGACAGCTGGTCTCAGAGCTGCTGGACAACGCCCTCGCCGGCACCGCTGTTACAGGAACCGCCGTCCATCTCGCCATCCTCCTCGCTGTCTGCGTGCCCCTCACATACTGTTTCCGCCGGGCCCTGGGAAGTCTCCTCCGCCGGGACCGGCAGCGTTGGCGGGAGTACCTGTATGAAAGGATTCTCCAGCGGGAAATTGCAGTGGACTCCACCGGAGAACTGGATGTGCGTCTCTCCAACGATGCGGATGCGGCCTCAGACTTCTGCCTGGAATCCCTCCCCACCGCCATCCAGAACGCCGGCATCCTCCTGGGGTCTGGCATTCTGCTCTGTCTCACCCATCTTCCCTTGGGACTGCTGCTCTCTGCCATGGCCCTCTTGCAGCTCATCCCCTCTGTTGTATACACGAAGTGGGTGAAGGAGATCTTCGAGGCCACCTCAGATGCCGAGACCCATTACGACGGCTTTCTCATCCAGGGGGCAGACGGCATCGCCGCATTGAAGTCCTTCCGCCAGGAGAACTGGTTTCTCCAGAAGCTGGACGAGATCACCGTGGGCATGGTCCGCGCCGGCATCCAAGGGGAGCAGGCCAGCACCGTGGAGGAGATCGTCTCTCAATTCATCGGGGACTTGCTCCGGTACGGCAGCTATGTGGTGATCGGACTCTTTGTGTTGTATGGGAATCTGGCCCTCCAGGACACCCCGGTATTGCTGGTGCTCTCCGGATACCTCTTCGGGGCTGTCCCGCCCATCCTGGAGGGACTGGAAAAGCATGCGGAGTACAAGGCGGCATTGGAACACCTGGCCGTTGTATCCAGGTCTCAGCCGGATGCACCTATCGATCAAGTTGCTGCTCTGTCCCATGTCCAGTACCGCTATGGAGACAAGACCATACTGCAGGATGTCTCCCTCACCATCCATCCCGGAGAGAAGGTACTGCTCCGGGGGGAGAACGGCAGCGGGAAGAGCACCCTGCTGAAAGTCCTTCTGAGTATCCTGGAACCATACCAGGGCAGCGTCTTTATGGACCCCAGCCGCACCGCCTACGCTCTGCAGGAGGAACCGGACCTACCGGAGACCGGATTGGAACTGCAGGAGGATCTGCTGGCTGCTGGCGGGATCCATGCCGAGACCTTCTCCTCCCTCCTTGCCGCCTTTCAGCTCACCCAAGACACCCTGGTGCAGCCCCTCTCAAACTGGTCTATGGGACAGTGGAAGAAGTTCTGCCTGGCAGCCGCCTTCGCCAAAGATGCCAACCTGCTGATTCTGGACGAGCCGGCAAACCACCTGGACCAGGCAGGCATGGATGCCCTGCAAAATCTGCTCCAGACCTATCCCGGGGCAGTGCTCTGCGTATCCCACACCGCCCAGTCCCTCACCCGCTGGGACAAGATCTGTACCGTGGAGGGAGGGATGCTGCGATGAGAGACCCCAAAAGCGTGAACCGCCAGATCGAGGGGGACTGTGTCCGGCTGATGCTCCCCTGCTTTCTGCTCCACTTCATCGGGGAGATGCTGGCCCTCACCTTGCCGGCGGTGTCCTCCTGGATGATCGGAGACATGGCAGATGCCCTGCTGCAGCTGGATATCAGCCAGATTCAGAGCCGCTTTGTCCTCTTTGTCCTGGCCTTCCTTCTGAACGTCTTTGTCCAGCCCCTGGTGTGCCTCTGGGAGAACCGGCTGCTCACCCGCCTGGGCTTTGCCTATGGCAACTTCCTGTATGGGAAGTTCCTGCACCTGCCATTGAAGACCGCCCAGTCTCTGGACACCGCAGCACTGGTGCAGCGCATTGATGTGGACAGCACGGACTACTACTTCCTGCTCATGAAGAAGTACACCCGGCCCTGTACCATGGCCATCTACTGCGTCCTTATGGCAGTCTTCTTCGCCCTGCGCCAGACGGACCTTCTCTTTCTCGGCACCATACTCCTTCTGGCAGCCGTCCCGCTGGTGCGGGCCGGCTGGAACGCCAAGGCCAAGGCGGCCCAGAAGGCCGCCCGGCGCCGGTATGAGGAGACCCGGGAGCAGATGGAGTATTCCCTTTTCCGAAGCCGAGACTTTCTCCGGGGCTTTGGCATCGGCAAGGCCCACATCCGGCGGATGCACCGGCAGTATGAGACCTATTCTGCCGAGACCGGCACCCGGCAGGACAGTCTAGACGGCGCAGATGCCATGTTCCAGTACCTCTGCACCTATGGGATTCCCCTGGGGATCTTCGCCGTAGGGGCCATCCGGATGGCAGCCGGTACTCTGGAGATGGGCATGCTGCTGGCAGGCTTTCTCATCCTCCCCACTGTAACCACCTTCTACCGCTATGCAGAGGGACTGGTACTCCAGCGGCAGGAGGAGCCGGTGGTCCGGGACAAGCTGGTGTTTCTCTACGAAGACCCGGAGCAGCCAGGTAACGTCCGCACTCCCAGAGAACTCCGCATCCAGCACCTCTCCTTCACCTGGCCGCAGACAGCGGAGACACCGTCTAAGCCGGTATTTCAGGATCTCAACTGCACCATTCCACTCCAGGGCATCACCCATATCACCGGCCCCAACGGCTGCGGAAAGTCCACACTGCTGAGCCTATTGGCAGGATTGCGCCCGCCAGATAGCGGTATGGTCCAGGATGAGAACGGCACCCCGCTCACTCTGGGAGACCTGCGGGCCAGCGTGGCTCTTCTGGCGCAGGATGCCCCGGTCTTCTCCGGCACCGTACAAGACAACCTGTTTCTCCCACCAGAGAAGCTCCCAGATGCTGCAGCGTTTCTCCGGGACAGCGGCTTCAACAAGCCCTTGGACTATCCCGTATCCGAGGCCGGCGGCAATCTTTCCCCGGGAGAGCGGAAGAAGCTCACCCTGGCCAGAACCCTCTTTCAGGATGCCCCCATTCTGGTCCTGGATGAGCCACTGAATCACCTGGACAGCCAGGGAACACAGTCCCTGACAAGCTTTCTCACTGTACAGCAAAAGCCGATCCTGCTGGTGTCCCATGCGGGGCTGGAGCAGCTGGATCCCCAGGGAAAACTGGACATTCAAGCCCTGTCCCTGGAGAACACACAGGATCGTCCCCGGTATGACTCGCACTTCCACGGTTGATCGTTGAAACCCCAAGATCAGTCCAGGAAAGCTGACACAGGCACTTGAAAAGCAGGCAGGATCGTCCGATCCTGCCTGCTTCCTTATGCCGTGATATGTTGTTGCTCAGCCTAGATCTGCGCGTCCAATTTCCTGCCGGATTCACGATCTGAGAAGGGAAAGGACCTGGTCCTCAGCCCTGGAATGGCACCACCCCGGTCACCGCCTGGGCGGCGTCGATGCGCTGGCCGTTGTTGTCCAGATCGATGAGGACGTATCTGTCGTTGCCCATGCCAAGCTCTTTCATATAGGTGAGCTGCCGATAGCCGTGCCGGCTCTGCATCCGCTCCACAAGGTCGTGATTGTCTTCCGGCTTCATGGCGTGGATCATATCCACACTGGCCTGGTCTGCCGCCAGGATGTCCACACTGGCGAGAATCCCCACGTTGGGTGTGGTCACCGGCATGGCGTCCACACCCTCGCAGTCGCAAGAGACGGACATGTTCCGAAGGACGTTGATGAACACCGCCTTGTCCCCAAAGTAGTCCAGCACGCTCTTGGTGGACTCGCAGATGTGCTCCATCAGCTCCTCCTCACTGGCGCCCCAGCCGATGCTGTCCTTGCCGTGGACCATGCCTTTGCCGATTTTGCCGTCTGCGCAGCCGATGCCGATGTTTTTGTTGGAGCCGCCGAAGCCGCCCATCAGATGGCCCTTGAAGTGGGTGAGCACCACAAGGCTATCATAGGAGGGTAGAGAGGCGCCCACAGACATCTCGGTGAACCACTTGCCGCCATGCACCGGCAGCATCACGGTGCCGTGCTCATCAGTGATGTCCACGGTGGTGAAAGCTGTCCAGCCGTTGATTGCCAGGGTCTGGCGGTGCCGCTCGGTGGTGGACCGATCCCCGCCGTAGAAGGTGTTGGTCTCGATGATGGTGGCGTCCGGCAATTCGCTCTCCATGAACTGCTTCACCCAGGACGGCGGAATGATGTTGGGTCCGTGGGGCTCCCCGGTGTGCAGCTTGATGGCCACCTTGCCGCCGATGTGCTCCGATACCTGCCGATAGACCTTGGCGATCCCCTCAGGAGAGAGATCCCGGGTAAAGTAGACGATGCTCTCATTGCCGGTGCGCTCAGCGTACGGGACATAGCGCTCCCCGCCGGTGCCGGCTTTCTTCTCGCTCATTTGGTACGTTCTCCTTGCTTTTCCCTGCTTCCCATGCAGCAGTCCAATGGGTTTTCCGGACAGGTGCAGCGCGTCCCCTGCGAATCCCGTCCGCCGCCAGCTCAAAGCCGGCTGAAACTGCATTTCCCGCCCGCAGGCAGATCCCTCAGATCTGCCTGCTGCCGGATATCTTTCTTGTCTGATTTATCGCGTCTTTGTCCTATTGCAGGTTGGGGTTGTCTGCCCTGCCGTACATGAAGTCCAGCACCTGCTGCTCGGCATTCCGGTCTGTGATGATCACAGGGCGGTAGTCGTTGAGGATGCCGCTGTACACGTAGCAGGGCGTGAGCCACTCCATGAAGTTGGTGATCTTGTTGCTGCCGATCTCGAAGTCGATCTGGACCTGCCAGATGGCGGTGGGCTTGTCGCAGGTGGTGAAAGTGCCTATCAGGAAGTTGCTCATGGAGTACACGATGGGCACATCGTTGTATACCTCATGGGGCTGCAGCACATGGGGGTGATTGCCGATGATGAGATCTGCCCCGGCGTCTGCGATCCGGTGGCAGGCCTCCACTTTCCAATCGTCCGGCTCGTAGGTGAACTCCGTGCCGCCGTGAAAGTAGATGATCTGGAAATCGGATTGCTCGCTGGCCGCCTTCACCCGGTCTATGATGTAGTCCGCCTGGTAGATGCTCCAGAGACCATCACAGATCAGCGCGATCCGGAACCCGTCTTTCTCCAGGTACACGGTCTCTTCATGGGACCCCACCAGCATCGCCGCATTCCGGAGAGCCTGCTGGGTGTCTTCGTATCCCTCATCTCCGTAGTCCCCGGTGTGGTTGTTGGAGACGCTGCACGCCTCTACACTGCCCTCGGTGAGGATCATGGCGTTGGCGGCAGGCCCCTTGAACCAGTATGCCGGCTCGTAGTCCTTGTACACCGGGTCCAAGGCTCTGTCTGAGAGGGTGGTCTCCACGTTGCAGATGGTGAAGTCGTCCTGGGAGGTTACCTCATACACACCGGAGAGGAAGTACCGGTTCTCTGTCTCGGCAACCGTGGCGTTGAAGCCCCCTTCGGTGTTGATGTTGGTGCCGATGGCGCAGTCCCCCAGAATGGTGAGGGTGACGCTGGAGGTTCCTTCCGTCTTCCCGGACTTCTTCACGTAGGAATCCCGTGTGATGACATCGCTGTAGTAGGTAGGGGTAGGGGTTGGGGTGGGATCCGGTATGGATTCCGTGGGCGTGGGGGTAGGCTCCGGCGTCTCGACCTCGGCCGGCTCCCCGCAGGCTGCCAGAAGCAGCACCAATGCCAAGCAAATGGCCAGTAGTATCTGAATGCGCATCTCTCTATATCCTCCTGAGACCAGCATGCTCTTTCTCTCGCCGGTTTCTGCAGGCAGGCCCATCCGAACCGTGCAGCACAAGAAATTCCCGTGCAAGATACCGCACGTTCTGCCATACTTCAGCAGAAATCGGCGCGGATCGACCTGCGATACCCGAAAATTACCACATCCGCCGTACAAGTGCAACCCCAAATCAGTAAACAAAAAGTAAATTCTGTTATACTCTGCTTGAAGAGTCCACACCTGAGCTGCGGCGGGGCTGCCAAGGTTTCTTCAGGGGTCTGCAATGTCTGCCGGCGGATACAGTCTCTCGTTCTCTGCCCTACAATCTCCTCCGCAGCTGCCAGAAGGCCACCGCCGCTGCGGCGGCCACATTCAGGGAATCCACCCCGTGGGCCATGGGAATCTGCACCACATAGTCTGCGGCGTCCACCGTGGCCGGCATCAAGCCGTCCCCTTCCGTGCCCAAGAGAATCGCCAGCTTCGGCTCTGCCATGAGAGCGGGATCCTCGATGGAGACCGCCTGATCTGTGAGGGCAAGGGCAGCGGTGCGAAATCCCAGGTTGCGGAGCCGCTCCAGTCCAGCTTCCGGCCACCGGGAGACATTCTCCCCCAATCTGGCCCAGGGCACCTGAAAGACGGTGCCCATGCTCACCCGGACGGTGCGGCGGTTCAGAGGATCGCAGCAGCTGGGACTGAGCAATACCCCATCCATCCCCAGGGCGGCGGCAGACCGGAAGACAGCCCCCAGATTGGCGGCATCGGTGAGGCTCTCGAGAACTGCCACTCTACTGGCTCCCGCACAGACCTCTTCCACGCGCTTCGGCTCCGGCCGCTTCATGGCACAGAGGAAGCCCCGGCTGATCTGGTATCCGGTGAGGTCCTTCAGAAGCTCGTCTGATCCGGTGTACACCGGGATATCCCCGCACTGCTCCGCCAGCTGTCCGCCCTGTCCCCGGAGGTGCCGATGATCCATCAGCATGGAGACTGGGGTGAGTCCGGCATTCAGCGCCACCTGGATCACCTTGCCGCTCTCGGCGAGAAAGATCCCCTGTTCCGGATGCCGCCGGTTTCGAAGCTGCGCCTCGGTGAGTGCGGTATAGGGCGCCAGTTCCGCCATATGGATATCCGTGATCTCGATCACTCTGGCCATTTCGATTCTCTCCCCATTGTCTCTGTCCAGCTGCCATACCGGACCTGTTGATCCTGCTGTCTCTTCCCCGTCTTTTGGAAATCCTCTGCGTGCAAAGAGCCCGTCCCGGGAAATAGGGACAAACCGCAGCCGCATACACTTCGCTGGAGGTGTCTATATGTGGACAGCATGGCTCACCCTAGCACTGAACGGACTGTTCTTCTCCCTGCGTCTCGCGGGCAATACCGGTTCCTTTCCCAAGGCGCTGTCCCGGGAAGAGGAGCAGGACTGCCTGGAGCGGATGGCCCAGGGCGATACCGCAGCCCGGGATAAACTCATCGAACACAACCTGCGTCTCGTGGCGCACATCGTAAAGAAGTACTACACCGCCACCGGAGACCAGGACGACCTGATCTCCATCGGCACCATCGGCCTCATCAAAGGGGTATCCACCTTCCGGCCGGACCGGAATATCCGCCTTGCCACCTACGCCAGCCGGTGCATCGAAAACGAGGTGCTGATGTACTTTCGCTCCCAGCGGAAGTTCCAGGGGGATGTGTCCCTCTCAGACTCGTTGGACAACGGAGACAGCGAGGGGGACTCCCTGTCTCTCATGGACGTGGTGGCAGTGGACGACACCATGTTGGACGACCTGGACCTCCGGGAGGCCTGCAGCAAGATCCGCAAGTGCGTGGACACCTGCCTCACAGACCGGGAGGCGGAGATCATCCGCATGCGCTACGGCCTGGACGACCAGCCGCCCCGGACCCAGCGGGAGATCGCCGCCCAGTGCGGCATCTCCCGGAGCTACGTGTCCCGGATCGAGAAGCGGGCCCTGGAGAAGCTGCGGGACGCCTATGACGGCTCCCAGCCCTGACCTTGGGCAGTGCCTTTCTCCAGGCTTCCCTCTCGGACGGCTCTCAACGCTGGTCTTGGACAGTTCCCAGCCATGATCTTGGACAATGCCAACGCCTGGCTCTGGAGGGAGCCCACCCCTGGTATAAGGCGGTGCCCCCTGGTTTCGGACGGCTAAGAACTCCCCTTGGACGGTTTCTAACCTGGTCCTGGACGGTGCCTGCCGCCTGGCCTTGGGCAGCACATACCTCCTGTTTTTGGATGAGGTTCCCTGCCGGCTTTGGGCAGCACTCCCCCCTTGGTTTTGGGCAGTACACCCATGCATTGCCCACCTGCCTCCCTGCAGGCGGGTATGAAACTGCAGGAAGAGAAGCCGGGCGGGCTGGTCTATCCCGGCAGCATGCCGGTTTCCCAGGAGACTGGCAATCCAACCAGCTTTCCCAGATCCGGATAGACGGCAAGGCGCCACGGGGCGCCTTGCCGTCTTCTTTTCACTCCACCGTCACGGACTTGGCCAGATTCCGGGGCTTGTCGATATCGCAGCCCCGCATCAGGGCGATGTAATAAGCCAGCAGCTGCAGCGGCGCCACCCCCAGGGAGGGGCGCAACATCTCATCCGTCTCGGGGATGGTGATGATGCCGTTGGCGTACTTCTCCATGGCTTCCGCGTTGTCCTCGTTGGTGAGGGCCAGCACATCTGCGCCCCGGCTCTTCACCTCTACCACGTTGCTCATGGCCTTGTCGAAGAGGCGGGCATAGGTGGCCACGGCTACCACCAGGGTCCCATCCTCGATGAGGGAGATGGTGCCGTGCTTCAGCTCGCCGGAGGCGTATGCCTCGGAGTGGATATAGGAGATCTCCTTCAACTTCAAAGAACCCTCCAGGCCCAGGGCGTAGTCCAGGTTGCGGCCGATGAAGAAGATGCTGTCGTGGTTGAAGTACTGGGAGGCCAGGTACTGGATGTTGGCCTGAGACTCCAGCACCTGCTCCATCTGGGAGGGCAGCAGCAGAAGGGCCTGAATCACGCTCTTGTACCGCTCCTCCGGCAGGGTGCCGAGTTTGCGGGCAAAGTAGAGGCCCAGCAGGTCCAGGACAGCCAGCTGCGTGGAGTAGGCCTTGGTGGTAGCCACGGCGATCTCGGGTCCCGCCCAGGTGTACAGCACCGTGTCGGACTCCCGGGCGATGGAGGAGCCCACCACGTTCACGATGGAGAGAATGGTGGCCCCCAGTCCCTTGGCGGCCCGCAAAGCTGCCATGGTGTCCAAGGTCTCGCCGGACTGGCTGATCACAATCACCAGGGTGTGCTCCGTGACGATGGGGTCCATATACCGGAACTCCGAGGCCAGTGTCACCTCTACGGGGATACGCAACATCTGCTCCAGGTTGTATTTCCCCACCATGCCCACATGATAGGAGGAGCCGCAGGCCACGATGAAGATCTTCTCCATCTGGTGGATGTACTCGTCTGTGAGGCCGAAGTCCTCCAGCACCACTTCCCCGTCCCGAATCCGGGGGAAGATGGCTTTCCGCAGGGCGTCCGGCTGCTCCATGATCTCTTTCAGCATGAAGTGCTCGTATCCGCCCTTTTCGGCCGCATCGATCTCCCAGTCCACACGGGCGATGGCCTTCTCCACAGGCTGCAGGAAGGAGTCATAGACGTGGATGCCGTCCCGGGTGAGAACGGCGATCTCCCCGTCCTCCATGTACATCACGTCCCGGGTGTGCTTGATGATGGCGGTGACATCGGACGCCAGGAAGGAGAATCCATCCCCCAGACCCAGGATCAGGGGGCTGTCTTTCCGCACCGCGATGAGCTGATCCGGCTCATCGGCGCACACAATTCCCAGGGAATAGGCGCCCTCAATCCGGTGGAGCACCTTGGCCACCGCATCCAGCAGGTTGCCGTCATAGAAGTGCTCGATGAGCTGCGCCACCACTTCCGTGTCCGTCTCGGAGGCGAAGTCCACCCCCCGGGCCATGAGGAACTCCTTCAGCTGGGCGTAGTTTTCGATGATGCCGTTGTGCACCACAGCGATCTTGCCGCTGCGGCTCACCTGAGGATGGGCATTCACGTCAGACGGCGCCCCGTGGGTAGCCCACCGGGTGTGTCCGATGCCCACCGTGCCGTGAATGGCGTGGCCGTTTTGTATCATGTCCGCCAGTACCCGGAGACGGCCCTTTGCCTTGGCCACCCGCAGCTTCTGCCCGTCCAGAACCGCCACACCGGCGGAGTCGTAGCCGCGGTACTCCAGCCGCGCCAGGCCGTCCAATAGAATGGGAGCAGCTTCCTCCCTGCCCACAAATCCAACAATTCCACACATGGAACATCACTCCTAAATACCTATCAGAATATCAGTTCAGATCACAGCAAGCCAGCCTGCTGGTTGATGTGCTGGTCCACCTTTCTGGAGAACTCCAGCGCGGCGTTGTACCCCATCTGCCGGTTGCGGTTGTTCATAGCCGCCACTTCGATGATCGCCGCCAGGTTCCGTCCGGGCTTCACCGGGATGGTGATGGTGCGCACCTCCACCCCCAGCATGGTGGTAAAGAGGTCGTCGGTGCCGAGACGGTCGTAAAGCTTCCCTTCCACCCAGTTCTCCAGCCGGATGATCAGGTCTATGGTGCTATCAAAGTTCACAGCAGACATGCCGAAGAGGGCCCGGATGTCCACCACGCCGATGCCCCGGAGCTCGATGTAGTGCCGAATCAGCTCCGGCGCTGTGCCGATGAGGGTGTGGTCCGGCGTTCTGCGGATCTCCACTGCGTCGTCTGCGATGAGCCGGTGGCCGCGCTTCACAAGCTCAATGGCCGTCTCGCTCTTGCCGATGCCGGACTCTCCCGTGAGCATGACGCCCTCGCCGTATACCTCCACCAGCACCCCGGGACGGGTGATGGTAGGAGATAATGCCATCCGCAGAAAGGCGATCATGGTGCTCATGATGTCCGCCGTGTTCTCGCCGCTGCGGAGGATCACCTGGCCGTGCTTCTGGGCCATGGCCATGCACTCCGGATAGGGCTCCAGATTCCGGGCGAAGATCACCGCCGGCGGATGATAGGAGAACAGCTGATCAAAGCGCTGCTCCCGCTCCTCTGCGGTGAGCCCCTTCAAATACGACGTCTCTACCAGTCCGATGAGCTGAATCCGTTCGCGGTCAAAGTAGTCGAAATATCCGGTGAGCTGCAGTCCGGGACGGTCCACATGCTCGATGGAAATCTTCCGGTCCCGGTAGTTGTCCGGGCCGTAGAGCACCTCCAAGTGAAATCGGTCTATGATGGTGCCCAGAGCAATTGCCCTTTTCTCTGCCAAGGCACCCAGCCTCCCCTCTGATGGAATGAGCTATTGTAGCACAGAAACGGCTGAAAAAAAAGTGCAGATTCCGGGAATTTGACTCTTGATTTTATCGGCGCAATCTGCTAGTATAGCGGGGTTAACGCGACCAAGCGATTTCTAACCAGCGAGGAGGTTTGTCAATATGGCCAAGTGCGAGTTCTGCGGCAAAGGCGTGAACTTTGGGATCCAGGTATCTCACTCCCACCGTCGTTCCAACCGCCCCTGGAAGCCCAATGTAAAGCGGGTCAAGGCTGTGGTGGATGGCGCTCCCCGTCACGTCTACGTATGCACCCGCTGCCTCCGTTCCGGCAAGGTTACCCGCGCTGTGTAATTCATGGAGACAAAGACACCTCGTACCGCTGGTGCGGGGTGTTTTCTTTTCCCCTCACCAATCAGCGCTTTTTCTTCAGGCAGGAAACGCCCGGCCGTATCCTTGATGCGGCCGGGCGCCATTGTCTGTCCGTCAGTATTGGGAAGCCTTCTCAGATCCAGCTCTGCTCTTCTTCCAGTTCGCCCCGCTTCTCCCGGCACATGAGCTGTTGCAGCACCATATGGGGATCCATCCCCTCATAGAGTACCGCGCAGGCGCCGGAGACGATGGGCATCTCGACCCCGGCCTTCTCTGCCATCTCCCGGGCACTGGCAGCGGCGAAGTATCCCTCTACCACCGCGCCGCCCAGCTCCTCCATGGCCTCTTGAATGGTCTTCCCTTTGCCCAGCAGAATTCCTGCCCGGCGATTCCGGGAGTGCATGGAGGTGCAGGTGACGATCAGGTCTCCCACACCGGCGAGGCCCGCAAAGGTCTCTTTCCGAGCACCCATGGCCACACCAAGGCGGGCGATCTCCGTGAGACCCCTGGTCATGAGCATGGCCTTGGTGTTGTCCCCAAAGCCCATGCCATCGCAGCAGCCGGCACAGAGGGCGATGACGTTTTTCAGGGCCGCGCCGATCTCTACCCCGATGATGTCCGGGGATGTATAGATGCGGAAGCGGCTGTTCATAAAGAGGTCCTGGGCCAGCTCCGCCGCCTGCCGGTCCTCCGAGGCCACCACCACCGCTGTGGGTACCCCACGGCCCACCTCTTCTGCGTGGGATGGCCCAGACAGCACCACCACTGGATGTCCGCCCTGCAGTTCCTGCTCTGCCACCTGGTGGAGCAGCAGCGAGGTGTTCTTCTCAATTCCCTTGGACACCAGGATCACCGGCACCTTGGGGGGCAGTACATCGTGGAGTGCCTTTGCGGTGCTGCGCACCGCAAAGGACGGGGTGGCAAGGACCACCACTTCACAATCTTTGGCACATTGGAGATCCCAGGTGAGCTGGAGCTTATCCGGGATGGGGACCCCAGGCAGCATGGGATTCTCTCCCCGGGTGCGGATGGCCTCGCTCTCCTCTTTGGTGTAGCTCCAGAGAACGGCCTCATGGCCGTTCTGCAGCAGCACCATGGCCAGCGCAGTGCCCCAGGCACCGCTGCCGATCACTGCAGCTCTCAAGTCTTGCCGCCTCCCTTTTTGCCGTGGTTCTTGTTGGACTTGCCGCCAGACTTCTTGCCGCTGTTGCTGCTGCCGCTGTTCTTGCCGGAGCCGCCCTTGTTGGAGTTGGACTTCCCGGAAGACTTGCCAGACCCATTGGAGTTCTTCTTGCTGCCGCCCTTCTTGGCATCGATGGTGATCACTTTGGTCTCCATGCCGCTGGAGGATTTCTTCTGCTGGTCCTGTTTCTTGGCCCCAGACTTCTTCTCCTCAGCGGCTTTCTCGGGTGCAGATTGCTCCGGTACTGGCTTCTCGGGTGCAGACTTCTCTGCCGGCACTTCCGTATCCGCAGTGCTCTCATTTTCTGCAGGAGCATCCACTGCTGCTCCGCCCGTATCTTCCGGTGCACTGCTGTCCTGATGCTCGGCGGCAGACGCCGCTTCCTCGTCTTCCTCTTCGATCATATCCTTCACCGGCTTGTTGGTAGCCCATTTCTCGCCGGTATCTTTCGTGGCCTCCTGCTTCCGGTGGAAGGAGAACTTGGATTCCGTGCCGTTGAGAAGGCGCTGGATGTTCCCCCTATGCTTCCAGATCACAAGGCCCGCCAGGAAGATGGCGAGGACGGTGCAGAAGCCGTCCCGAAATACCAGGAAGGTGCTGATGGGAAAGGTGGCCGCAGCGCAGCAGGAGCCCAGAGACACGTATTTCGTGCTGATGGCCAGGATCATGAACACTGCCCAGGCCGCAAGGGCGATCCGCCAGTCCATCATGATGATAATGGTGCCGCCGGAGAGAATCCCCTTTCCCCCTTTGAACTGGAAGTTAAAGGGGAAGATGTGGCCCAGAAGGCAGAACGTCCCCGCCCAGTACTTTGCCGGCACGATGAGTTCCGGGGACATCAGGCCCCCGATATAGCTGGCAAAGAGGATGGCGATAATGGCCTTCACCGCATCCGAGGCGATCACCGCAAAGGTGAGCGGTCCGCCGAAGGTGCGGTAGAAGTTGGTGAGGCCCGCATTGCCGCTGCCGTGATTGCGGATGTCGTCCCGGAGGATATACCGGGAGATCATGGCGGATCCGTTAAAACAGCCCAGGAAATAGGAAATCGCGCCGATTCCCACTGCCGCGATGAGAAGCCAGTATGCTTCTACGCCGGCGTCGGTAAGAAAGTGAGAAAACATGGCTCATTCCTCCTTGTCGCCCCGTTGGCGGATGGTGATGCGAACAGGGGTCCCGGTGAGATCGAAGGTACTGCGGATCTGGTTCTCGATATAGCGCTGATAGGAGAAGTGGAAGAGCCGGGAATCGTTGCAGAAGATCACAAAGTGGGGCGGTTTCACCCCTACCTGGGTCATATAGAAGATCTTCAGCCGCCGGCCCTTGTCTGTAGGGGGCTGGACACGGGCCTGGGCGTCTGAGAGCACCTCGTTCAGCATGCCGGTGGGGATCCGGAGCACAGACTTCTGATAGACCGCATCGATATAGTCGAAGAGGCGGTCTGTCCGCTGTCCCGTGAGGGCGGAGATGAAGAGAATGGGGGCGTAGGTCATATAGGAGAGGTCCCGGCGGATGGACTCCTCCATCCGCTGCATGGTCTTGTCGTCCTTCTCTACGATGTCCCACTTGTTCACCACGATGACGCAGGCCTTGCCCGCATCATGGGCCATGCCGGCAACCTTGGTATCCTGCTCGGTTACCCCGTCCCTGCCGTCCAGCATGATGACACAGACGTCACTGCGCTCAATGGCCATGGCAGCCCGAAGGACGGAGAACTTCTCCACCCGATCGTCCACCTTGGAGCGCTTTCGCATGCCGGCGGTATCGATGATGAGGTACTTGCCGTGATCGTTCTCAAAGTAGGTGTCCACCGCATCCCGGGTGGTGCCCGCCACATCGGAGACAATCACCCGCTCTTCCCCGAGAATCCGGTTCACCAGAGAGGATTTGCCCACGTTGGGCTTGCCGATGATGGCCACCTTGACCACATCTTCCTCTTCCCCTTCCTCCTCTTCCGGGGGAAAGTACTGGTTGCAGGCGTCCAGGAGATCGCCGGTGCCGTGGCCGTGGACGGCAGACACCGGATAGGGATCCCCCAGGCCCAGGTTGTAGAACTCATAGATATCGGGATCCGTGTGGCCGGTGGAGTCCATCTTATTCACCGCCAGCACCACCGGCTTTCCGGAGCGCTGAAGCATATTGGCCACTTCCTGATCGGCGGCGGTCATACCGGTGCGGATGTCGCAGACAAAGACGATGACATCGGCGGACTCGATGGCGATCTCCGCCTGTTCCCGCATGAACGCCAGGATCTGATCATCGGTGCCCGGTTCGATACCGCCGGTATCCACGATCCGGAAGGTTCTGCCCCGCCACTCAGCCTCGGCGTACAGTCGGTCCCGCGTCACACCCGGGGTGTCCTCTACAATGGACAGGCGCTTCCCGGTTAATTTATTGAACAACATGGATTTTCCCACGTTCGGCCGCCCTACGATGGCCACCAGGGGTTTCGCCATGAACGTCCCTCCTCATCTGCCGGGCGCGAGCCCGGGAACTGCTCTATAGGATACCACAAAAGGGTGCAGAATGCAGCACTCTTTTGGGAATATTTGAAAAATTTCGC
Source organism: uncultured Oscillospiraceae bacterium (assembly GCA_947623875.1). Lineage (GTDB taxonomy): Bacteria > Bacillota > Clostridia > Oscillospirales > Oscillospiraceae > Enterenecus. The sequence goes on along the minus strand of CANQII010000004.1, from coordinate 23,743 downwards.
GGTTTTCCCTCCATTCCCGGAGCATTGGAAAACCGCGGAGACTGTGAGAAAGAAAAAGGACCGCCTCCAAGCGATTGTCGCTTATCGGCAGCCCAATTCCATTACTCCTCGGTCTTAAACTCATGTCCGTTGTACTGCATGCAGTTCCTGCACATCCGGTGAGGCAGGCACGGGGCGCCGCAATTCGGGCACTTGCTCACGGCAGGAGCCACCAGCTTCCAAACGGAACTGCGGCGCTTATTTCTGCGCTGCTTTGAGATCTTACTCTTAGGGACGGCCATATTGACACCTCCTTATTGGTCTTCAAGCGTTCTCATCGATCCTCGCTTTGCAGCAGCTGGGCCAGCTTTGCCAGCCTGGGATCTGGTTCCCTCTTGCATCGGCACGGCTCTACGTTGAGATCTACGCCGCACCCGGGGCAAATCCCTTTGCAGTCCTCTGCACAGAGGTTCTTCGTGTCCATCTCCAGCAGGAAGGTGTCCCGCATCAGCCCGTCTAATTCCAGGGTACCGTCTTCGTCCAGGAGCACGATGTCATCGCTCTCGCCGTTGGCCAGTTCAAAGTCCAGCAGCGTCTCGTACGATACCGTTTTCTCACGGGTGAAGGGTTTGGCACACCGGTCACAGACCAGGGACAGCACAGTGTGAAGACTGGCAGTAAGCAGCAGCGCACCGGCCATGTTCCGCACCCGTCCTTCCACATGGATGGGTTGGGTAAAGCACGACACGCCGTTCCAGTCCAGATCAGACAGATCCAAGTCCATGGAAAAGGGCAATATTGCGCCCGGCTCCCGGGCGACCTGCTTCAAATCCAGTCTCATGACACACCTCGCATTATGGCACGGATGGCATTTTAGCAAATTACCCCGCCGCTGTCAAACGGTTTTTTCGGTTTTTCCGAAATTCCGCCGGGAAATCTTCCACCAGCAGATCCGGTGTAGTTTACCACAACTCCCGCCAATTTTCCTCATAGAAGAACCACCAATTTTTCGAGATCTTTGGGGTCTTCCCATAGCACTTTGACGGTTTCTCCCGAACAAGGCGATTTTCTCCCGGTCAAGATAGTCCATCTCAAGTGAGGCAGTTCACCCCTGCGGCCTCGGTTATACTGAAAGGAAGATATTGGGCAAGGCGATCCACGGGGCAGCGAGGCTGCCCCGTGGATCGGGAGAGGATGTTTGTGCGGCAGGTCGAGTGAGATGGATTGCAGCCCGGTTGCCTTGCCAAGAGCGGTTGTCTTCCCAGCCGGTCAGCCGAGGTGCATCCTGGCTGCGGTGAGGGTGTTCCGCATCAGCATGGCCCTTGTCATGGGCCCTACCCCGCCGGGCACCGGTGTAATAAAGGAGGCCTTCTCAGCGGCTTCGGCGTAGCACACATCGCCGCAGAGCTTTCCGGCTTCGTTCCGGTTCATGGCCACATCGATCACCGCGGCGCCTTCCTTTACCATGTCTGCCGTGACCAATCCCGTCTTCCCCACAGCAGACACCAGGATATCCGCTTCCGCTGCCAGCTCTGCCATGTTGGGAGTCTTGGAGTGGCATACTGTGACAGTCCCGTGGGCGTGGAGCAGCAGCAGTGCCATGGGCTTCCCCACAATATTGGAGCGGCCCAATACCACGCAGCGCTTCCCTGCGGGGTTGATGTCATAGGCCTTCAGCATCTCCATCACGCCGCCGGGGGTGCATGGCTGGAACCGCGGCTCGCCAATGGTGAGAAGCCCTACATTATAAGGATGGAAGCAGTCCACATCCTTGGCAGGGTCTATGGCCAGCAGCACTTCCCGCTCATTGAGGCCCCTTGGCAGCGGCAGCTGGCACAGAATGCCGTCAATATCAGCGCGATGGTTCAGCTGGTCTATGAGAGTGAGCAGTTCCTGCTGGGTGGTGGTGGCCGGCAGTGCAAACTCCTCAGAGAGGAAGCCGCACTCCTCGCAGTCTTTCCGCTTGCTTGTGACATACACCCTTGAGGCGGGATTGTCCCCCACCAAAATCACCGCCAGGCCGGGCTTCCGGGCGAGATTTGCCGCCTCTTCCCGCACCTGCGCCTTCACCTGGGTGGCCAAGGCCTTTCCGTCTATGATTGTCGCCGCCATATAGTACTCCTCCTCAGTATAATGTGTGGATCCTGTATCAGCAACGGAGGCAATCCGGTCTCGTTCCTCCGATAAGCTCGGATGTGCACGATTTTCAGTGTCTTTATCTTACTTTTCCAGTTCAATGAAAGCCAAAACTTCAATGGTTCCCGCTCGGAAAAGACGCAACACTCACTTTCCGAGTCCTTTCGCAGGCCACTTTTAACCATCTTCGGTTTCTTTGACTTTCATTGAGTAGGCTATTGGCCTATTATTCGTTTTCTTGGTCCCTTTCATCTTCCTGTGCAGATGTGTTTGAGTCATCTGCATCTGGATTGTCTGCCTGCGGTGCATCGCCATCTGCATCTTCTGCCGTGTTGTCTATTGCACCGTCCTCAGCTTCTGCTGCATCAGATACCGCATCTATTGCTTCCACCGGTGCAGTTGCTTCCGCTACCGGTACCGGCCGCAGTTCTTCCGGCAGCACCATGGGATCCGTCTTGGCCTGGCGGAAGCGGACGATCAGCATGATAACGCCGATCACCGCAGAGATCAGGCCCAACATCTGGCTGGAGCGGATGCCGGTACCGAAGAAATAGAGGCTGTCTGTCCGGAGGCCCTCAATCGCCGCTCTGCCCAGACCGTACCAGATGAGATAGCCTGCAAAGGTCTGGCCCTTTACACGGCGCTTCCGGGCGATCAATGCCAGCAGGATGAAGCCGATGAGGTTCCACATGGACTCATAGAAGAATGTGGGGTGTACCCCCAGTGTTCCGTCTATAATCGCCTGGTACTGCTCCATAGAGGTGATCTGTCCCTGTCCCCAGAGCCAGTTGGCAATGGTTTCCGAGCACATCCGCCAGGGGGCATCTGTGAGGCCGCCGTAGGCTTCCACGTTTACGAAGTTGCCCCAGCGTCCCACCATCTGGCCGATCATCACGCCCAGAATGCCCAGGTCTGCGTAGTCCCAGAAGCAGGCACCCCGCACCTTGCAGAAGATCAGCACCACCACGATGGCCATTAAGACTGCCCCGTAGATAGCGAGGCCGCCGTCCCAGATGGCGATCATCCGGTAGAAGCTGAACCGTCCTTCGCTGTCAAAACAGATGGAGGGCTCAAAGATCACATAGTAGGCTCTGGCGCCGATGATGCAGAGCGGCACCGCAAAGAGCAGCATGTCGATGATCTGATCCCGGTCCATATGGTACTTGGGTGCTTTCCACATACCGTAGGAGACCGCCAGCAAAAAGCCGCAGGCGATGATAATGCCATACCAATAGATATCCTTGCCGAAGAGGTTGAACGCCACCCGGTTTAGTTCAAATTCCAGACCCAGGCCTGGAAACGTCACTACACTTGTCATGCGTACGCCACTTTCCTTCCGCGCTTCCATCTTGCGCGGCTATGATATGCCGCTGCCGGAAGCTGCATGCGGTATTATACCGGATCTGCGGCATAATTTCAATGCAATACTGGAAACTTTAGAAAAGCGTCATAGAAATCACGCAAACGAGGCGAACCTGCCCATGCAGTATGCCTGCCCGACTTCTGGTGATAGATCTGATGCCGGAGGATAGACTGCTGTATAGCCGCTACATCGAAGCCGCTGGCAACCGGTCCGTCCTATTGCTTTCTGGTATCCTGTCATGCTATAATCACTGCGGAATGGGGTGTTTCAGATGGAATACAATACGTCTCATCCTGAGCAGTACAATCACGAGATACCGGCAGATGCCATAGAAACACTGCAGTCTGAACACAGCCAGACAGGCCAAACAGATCAGATGGGCCAGATCATAGGACAGACCATATGCCAGGGAAGAGACCAGCCCGCACAGGCGCCCATAGAGCAAGCGCTGCACCTGACCGCTCAGTCCGAAGTGTATTTCGTTGCTGCAGCGGCAGATACGCAGCCCCAAGAGGATCAAGCGCATGCCCGCATCCCCTTCGAGCTCTTTAAAAGCAACGTCTGCCACCGTCTGAAAGCACTGGGAGACACCGGCTTTGTGGTCGATCTGCTCGCGCAGAACACCATCCGCCGCTTCTTTGAGGAGGGCAGCTACCGGGAGAGTCTGTACCTTCTGGGTATGCTGGACTACATCAGCCGCTTGAACACTATCCCCCTTTGCACCGCCTATGACGATCTGCGCCAGTACAAACTCCCCGAACTGATCTACCCCGCCAGCATCCTGTGTCTCTGCCATGCCCTGCAGTCTGAGGAACCCAAGGTGCAGACATTGCGGGAGGCCATTCCGGAGTTTCTGCAGTTCAACATCGTGGAAAGTGAGGTACACAATGTCGTCTAACGAAAGAGTCTGTATTCCATCAGATACAACAGCAGAACTGCAGTTCCAGAATGTCCCGCTTCACAACAGCTTCGAGCTCTTCAAAAGCAATGTCTGCCACCGTTTGAAAGCACTGGGAGACATCGATTTTTTGATGGAAGTCCTCTCAAAGGACACGATCCGCTGTTACTTTGATCGCAAGGACTATGCTGAAAGTCTTTATCTGCTGGGCATGGTGGACTATATCAGCCGCGTGAATCAGATCCCGCTATGTACGGATTACAATGATCTGCGCCAATGCAAGTTTGCTAAGCCAATTTACCCAAATGGCATCCTCTGCAAGTGCTTTGCTTTCAAGTCCGATGAGCCTAAGAAGCAGGCATTGCAGGAGGCCATCCCAGAGTTCCTGCGGTTCAACATCATTGAGAGCGATGTGCGCAATGTGGTCTGATGCCATGACGGCGCCGTTCCCAATGGCAATCGCCCGGCAGCCTGCATCCCCCCGATGCAGGCTGCTGGCTTTCCATCAACCGCTGTCCAGCTGTCCTCTGTGGAAACCGCCAAAAGAATCCAGGGCATTTTCGGGATATTTCGGCCAAACTGCGATTCACTTTTTCGAAAAATCCTGCAAATTTCTCTTGACAGCCTCTCCCCCATCTGTTAGAATTCCTTTTTGTAAAGCATCCCCGCTTTACACACAAGATGTTGTTGGAGGCGCTGCCCATGAAGAATCAGGCATACCGTATGTCGATGCTGTTCGATTTCTACGGCGATCTGCTCACCGAACGGCAGCGGGAGTTCTTTGACCTCTACTACAACGATGACCTCTCCCTGGCAGAGATCGCAGAGAACTACGGCATCTCCCGGCAAGGTGTGCGGGATGTGATTGTCCGCGCCGAGGCCGTCATGACCGAGATGGAGGACAAGACCCACATCATCAAGCGCTTCCAGCACTCTTCCGCTGTGATCGATGCCATAGACGCCCTGGCAGATCAGCTGCTGGAGGCCGTGGACCAGCGCCGTTACGACGACTACATGCTGGACGGCATCGGCCGTGCCCTGAAGGAACACGTCACCACCTTGCGGGAAGAGCAGTAACTGCGCTATCCTGCAGGCTGCAAGGAGAACACTATGGCATTTGAGAGTTTAACCGAGAAGCTTTCCAACGTATTCAAACGGCTGCGCGGTAAGGGCAACCTGAAGGAGTCCGATGTCAAGGAGGCCATGAAGGAGATCAAGATGGCCCTTCTGGAGGCGGACGTCAACTTCAAGGTGGTAAAGAGCTTCATCGCCACCGTGTCCGAGCGGGCCGTGGGACAGGAAGTTCTGGAGTCCCTCACCCCCGCCCAGATGATCGTCAAGATCGTCAACGAAGAGCTCACTGCCCTGATGGGCGGCGGAGACAGCAAGCTGAATATCTCTTCTTCGCCCCCGACAGTAGTCATGCTGGTAGGCCTGCAGGGCGCCGGTAAGACCACCAATGGCGCGAAGCTCGCCGGTATGATGAAGAAGCAGAACAACAAGCGGCCGCTGCTGGCCGCCTGCGACATCTACCGCCCCGCCGCCATCACCCAGTTGGAAGTGGTAGGCGGACAGCTGGATGTGCCCGTCTTCCAGATGGGCCAGTCCGATCCCGTGGACATCGCCAAGGCCGCCATCGCCCACGCCAAGAAGCACGGCAACGACATGGTGTTCCTCGACACCGCCGGACGGCTGCATGTGGACGAGGCCCTGATGAATGAGCTCAGGGCCATCAAGGCAGCTGTGAATCCGGATGAGATTCTGCTGGTGGTAGACGCCATGATCGGCCAGGACGCTGTCACCGCCGCTAAGGCCTTTGATGAGGCGCTGGACATCACCGGCGTGATGCTCACCAAACTGGACGGCGATGCCAGAGGCGGTGCTGCCCTTTCCATACGGTCTGTCACCGGCAAGCCCATCAAGTTTGCCGGCACCGGCGAGAAACTGGACCAGATCGAGGTATTCCACCCGGACCGCATGGCCAGCCGCATCCTGGGTATGGGCGATGTGCTCACCCTCATCGAAAAAGCCCAGCAGACTGTCGATGAGAAAAAGGCCATGGAGCAGATGGAAAAGCTCCGCAAAAACAAGTTCACCCTGAACGACTACTACGACCAGCTCACCCAGCTCAAGAGCATGGGTTCCATGGAGGACATCCTGGGGATGATGCCCGGGATGCAGGGCATGAAGCTGGACTCCGCCAGTCTGGACACCAAGATGCTCACCCAGGTAGAGGCCATCATCCAGTCCATGACCCCCTATGAGCGGGAAAACCCCAATGTGCTGAACTCCAGCCGCAAAAGACGCATTGCCATGGGCTCCGGCACACAGGTGCAGGACGTGAACCGCCTGCTGAAGCAGTTTGATATGCTGCAAAAGATGACCCAGCAACTGGTGAATCCCAAGAAAGCCAAGGGATTACTGAGCCGGTTCAGAGGCATGAAACTCCCCTTCTGATGGTATGTGCCCTCCGGGCATTGGCCATAACCTAAGCAAACATCTTTTCTGGAGGTGAATATACCATGGTGAAAATCAGACTTCGCCGCATGGGTGCTAAGAAGGCTCCCTTCTACCGCGTTGTAGTGGCAGACTCCCGTTATCCGCGGGACGGACGCTTTATCGAAGAGCTGGGTACCTATGATCCCCGTCAGACTCCTGCCGCCATCAACATCGACATCGAGCGGGCGCAGGCTTGGATCAAGACCGGCGCTCAGCCCACGGACACGGTGCGCGACCTGCTCAAAAAGGCCGGCCTGTAATACCGGATGGGAGGCCACATGAAGGAACTGCTCAATTATATCGCCCGGAGCCTGGTGGACAATCCGGAAGCGGTGTCCGTAGAAGAGTACGAGACCCCCGCCGGCATAATCCTGGAGCTTCGGGTGGCCCCGGATGACATGGGCAAGATTATCGGACGGCAGGGCCGCATCGCCAAGGAGATTCGGACGCTGATGCGCTCAGCTGCCCAGCGCCAGGGCATTAAGCTCACGGTGGACATCATCTGAGCCTGTTTTCACACCGGCCGGGCGGGGACGCTGTCCCCGCCCTTTTTCTATTCTGTGCCGGCTACGGGCCGGCACAGGATAGAAAATTCCAAACGAACAACACAATGCGGCAATTTCAGCCGTTTTCCTTTTCACATCCTGCAGCATACATACGGAGGTATCTATGAACGAATATCTAGAATGCGGCCAGGTGGTGAACACCCACGGCATCCACGGAGAAGTCCGCATTGTCCCCTGGGCAGACAGCCCGGAGTTTCTCTGCCGGCTGAAGACGCTGTACCTGGACGGCAAGCCCATGGAAGTGCGGTCCTGCCGGGTCCACAAGGGCAGCAACATCGTCCAGTTTGCCGGGTTAGATACCGTAGAGGCCGCCATGCAGCTGCGGGACAAAGTGGTATCTCTCCGCCGCAGCGACGTCCATCTGCCAGAGGGCCGCTATTTCCTGGCAGATCTCATCGGCATCCAGGTGATAGACGAGGACGGCAAGGACCTAGGCACCCTGGAGGAGATCCTTTCTCCTTCCGCCCAGAACATCTACCTGGTCCGGGGAGAGCGGGAGATCATAATCCCCGCCGTCCCGGAGTTTGTGTTGAACGTAGATATCCAGAGCCGCACCATGAAAGTGCATCTCATCGAAGGGATGTGAGGGCCCTGTACCGCATCGATATCATGACCCTTTTCCCGGACACCGTGGGCGATGTGCTCGGCGAATCCATCCTGGGGAGAGCCCAGGAGCGGGACTATCTGCGCATCGAGACCCACCAGATCCGGGACTACACGGTGAACAAGCAGAAGCAGGTGGACGACTACCCCTATGGAGGCGGTCACGGGGCGATTTTGCAGGCAGATCCCCTGTACCGCTGCTGGGAGCACCTCACATCCCAGGCAGAGCCGGATGTCCGTCCCCACACCATCTTTCTCAGCCCCTGCGGGAAGACTTTCACCCAGGCAGACGCCCGGCGTCTGGCCTGGGAACACAGCCATCTGATCCTGGTCTGCGGCCACTATGAGGGCGTAGACCAGCGCTTTATCGATGCCTGCGTGGACGAGGAGATCTCCCTGGGAGATTTTGTCCTGACAGGCGGAGAGATCGCAGCTATGGCGGTGGCGGATGCCGTATCCCGCCTGATCCCTGGTGTACTCTCTGATCCGGAGTGCTTTGAGAACGAGAGCCACTGGAACAACACCCTGGAGTATCCCCAGTACTCCCGGCCTGAGGTCTGGCACGGCATGCCCGTACCAGAGGTGCTGCTGGAGGGCAACCACGCTTCGGTAGAGCGGTGGCGAAGAAAACAGTCCCTGCTGCGCACCCGGGAGCGGAGACCGGATCTCTTTGCAAAGCTGGATCTATCCTCAAAGGAAGATCAGGCCCTTCTGGCAGAACTGGACAAGGAACTGTCCAGACCTTCCCTGCCGGCGCAAGTGGTCTGCAGGAAGGCGTGCGAAGGAGATTTCCCCGCCATGGAAGTCATCGCAGAAGACGCCCGGGAATACCTCCACAGCCACGGCGTAGACCAATGGGGCGGCCCGATTCCCTATCCCGGCATTGAGGACTTTACGGCAGATATGGCTCGAGGGGAACTGTATGTACTGCTCTGCGGGGATGAGATTAGCGCTTTCTTTACCCTCACCACCCAGCCGGACCCCAACTACGCCGCTATCACAGACGGGAAATGGGCCTCTGAGGAACCCTATGCCACCATCCACCGCAGTGCCGTAGCTGCCCGCTGGCGGGGTACCGGCCTGGCAGATAAGATGATCCTGGAGGCAGAGCGCATCGCCTGGAATGCGGACATTCACTGGCTCCGGGCAGACACCCACAAGAAGAACAAGCCTATGCAGGCCCTGCTGCGGCGGCACAACCTGCAGTATCGGGGCAATGTCCTGGTATCCGTGCAGGAAGGCCACGATCCTCGGAGAGTGGCCTACGAGAAGCGAATCAAGCGGCCAAAGGAGAGACGGGAATGAACCTCACAGACATCCATGAGATCCGAGACCTGCTGGGCCGCCACGGATTTCACTTCTCCAAGTCCATGGGGCAGAACTTTCTCATTGCAGACTGGGTACCCAGGAAGATCGCTGAGAGCGCCGACCTGGGCCCGGGAGATGGGGTTCTGGAGATCGGTCCCGGCATCGGCTGCCTGACCCGGGAACTGGCAAAGCGAGCCGAGAAAGTGGTATCGGTAGAGCTGGATAAGACTCTGCTGCCGGTATTGGCGGAGACTTTATCTGATCTTCCTAATGCTGAGGTAGTATCCGGAGACGTGATGAAGCTGGATCTGCAGGAACTGGTAGAGACCCACCTGCCTGGACTAAGACCTCATGTCTGTGCCAATCTACCTTATAATATCACCACCCCAGTGCTCACCCACATTCTGAAAAGCGGGCTGTTTCACTCCGTTACCGTGATGGTACAGCGAGAAGTGGCGAGAAGGATCTGTGCTGCTCCTGGCACAGCAGACTACGGCGCTTTTACATTGCTGTGTCAGTATCACGCAGAGTGCACTTCCCTCTTTGACGTCCCGCCTGGCTGTTTCCTGCCGCCCCCCAAAGTGACCTCTTCCGTAGTGCACATGGTGCTGCGGGAGGCACCAATCGTACCGGCTGAGCCCGATATTCTCTTCCCTGTTGTTCGGGCAGCCTTTGGACAGCGGAGAAAAACCTTGCTGAATGCTCTCTTCTCTGCCTATGGCACCAGACACACAAAAGATCAGATTCGGGAGATTCTCATCAGCTGCGGACTACCGGAGAACATCCGGGGAGAGGCACTGTCCCTGGAGCAATTCTCAGACTTAGCTATCCAAATGCAGTGATTTTCGGAACTTTTTCGTTGTCATTCGTAATTATTGCAGGTGATCGGCGCCTGCAATTTTTACAAGTATTGCGATAAACAGGCTATTTTTGTTACACTGACTGTGTGCATGGTATTCTCATGTGCCTCCACTTTTCTCAGATCATTCGCAATTTTTACAAGCGGTTTATTATTGTAATTTTTACATACTGTGCCTATAACGGGCTTGTTCTATGAAATTGATAGCATGCTCAGAATATTCCTGTAGATGTATGTACAGATTGATTTTCGTAATTTTTGCAAATACCGGATACTCGTAGTTTTTACATACAATGTCAGAAGTAAGTACATTTTGCAAAATCGGTAGCACACTTAGCATGTTTTTATAGGAACACTTATAGACAGCTTCTCGTAATTATTACAAGTGGTATTCCTGGGTCAGCCCAGATCGGTTGTAAAGTACCACTCCTTTACAGGAATTTTTGGCATAGCGTATCGCGGTTCTGCATTTGTATAGGCGGGTAGGCCAGCTTAAGCGAGACGACATCAATCTCAGCTGAGATCTGGTTCAATTCGCCTATTTTTCCTGTGTCTGACAAAATAGAACAGCGGCATAGCACATTAGGCCAACTCCAGCCAGAAGATTCAGTATCGACCTATCCCAACCAGGTGCTTGTCTCTGCTTTGCACTGCTTCCATCTGAGTCAGAGTCCCGTCCAACCGCTTCCCGTTTCTTCCGCGTCTTCCACCTTTGTACTGCATCTGTCCTCTTCCTACACTTCTCCCTCTATACACCCAAAGCACTTTCTAAGGTTTGCTGTTCTGAGCCCCGGCACAGCAAACCTTTTTCTTCGGATGTTCGCCAAAGGTTAGTGCCTGTAATTATTACAATCAGAAGCATTGCACCTTGTGAAATGACAGCGCTCGAAATTTTTGCAAGTCGTTTGCATTCGGAATCTCTGCATGTGCTCATCCAGCCAAAATTCTCTTGTAATTTTTACAACCAATCCATTTCAGTCATGCTTGATGACTCCAGGCATCGTATACCAGAGCATTTCACCATCGTACACAGCAGGCTGAGGATTCCTCCCATAGACTGCTGGGTAAGAGAAGCTGTACTGTGTGCAGCCGTATCCAGGAGACAGTCTATTGGCACCAGGTACAGCCTTCCACCCAGCAATCCGGCGAAAGGATAGTTTGTGCCATTTTCCCCGCTGTTCCCTGCATTCCAATGGGCAAGCAGGCCTTCGGTGTGCCTGGACAGCGGCAGGTCCCCTGCCGCTGTCCAAACCCGTCCCCGCTGCATAGGATACACCCGAGGAGGGTTTTTCCTATGCCAAACATCTATCTGTCCCCATCCACCCAGGAGGCCAACGAGTACGTCAACGGCGGCACCGAAGAGGAGTGGATGAACCGTTTGGCGGATGCCATGGTGCCCTATCTCAACGCTTCTGGCATCCGCTTTACCCGCAACACCCCCGATATGACAGCTGCTTCATCCATCCGGGCATCCAACGCCGGCAACTACGACCTACATCTGGCCCTGCACTCCAATGCATCCCCGGCTTCCAGCTACGGCCAGCACCGTGGGATCATGATCTACTACTACCCCGGCAGCACCAATGGCCGGCGAGCAGCCGATCTGGTGGCGCTGAACCTGAAGGAGGTCTATCCACTGCCCAATCAGGTCCGTCTGGAGGCCACCACCGCCATCGGCGAGGTCCGGCAGCCCAGAGCGCCGTCTGTGTTCATCGAGCTGGGCTATCACGATAACCCGGATGATGCCACCTGGATCAAGAACCACATCAATGAGGCCGCCAGAGCCATCGTCCTGGGTTTGTGTGAGTACTTCGGCATCCCGTTCCTGAACCCAGCAGAGCCCCGGAAAGGGATCGTAGACGTGGACTGGGGATATCTGAACATCCGGTCCAAGCCCAGCACCAGTGCCCCGGTGATCGCCAAGGCCTATGATGGTACCCGACTGACCATTCTGAACCGCTATGAGGGCTGGTATCTGGTTTCTTTCGATGGCCAGGAGGGCTATGCCAGTGCAGACTACATCACCCTGGTCTGAGTCCGTAGGCCCGGTGCCGGCAAAACATGTGTGGCTGCCCGCCCAGTCCCCAGAGGAGGCTGCTAAGGCCGTCCAGGTACTGCAGGAGGCGCTGCACCAGGAGCCCGACACCGAACCTGATCCGGAAGCAGACACCGTCTAAAGGCCTGTATCCCCGTCTATTTTCCCTTTTCTGGACGATCCTGCGGATTTTATAGCCGATTGTGTCTTGCACTTTGTCCCCGCTGCCGGTATTATGAGAGCAACATACCGGAAAGGCGGCAAGCAATATGAAACTCACTTTCCTGGGTGCTGGCAGCACCGTATTTGCCAAAAACATCACCGGCGACACCATGCTGACAGACCCCTTCCACGATGTGGAGATCGCCCTATACGACATCGACGCCAAGCGCCTGCAGGAGTCCTATGCCATGGTGACGGCCATGAACGACACCATCAATCAGGGCCGGGCCACGGTGCGCCAATACCTGGGTGTGGAGCAGCGGAAAGATGCCCTGCGGGGCGCGGACTTTGTGGTGAATGCCATCCAGGTAGGCCTCTACGACCCCTGCACCATCATTGACTTCGAGGTACCCAAGAAGTACGGACTGCGCCAGACCATCGGTGATACCCTGGGCATCGGCGGCATCTTCCGGGGCCTGCGCACCATCCATGTGCTGAAGGACTTCGCCCGGGACATGGAGGAAGTCTGTCCGGATGCATGGTTTCTGAACTACACCAATCCCATGGCCATCCTCACAGGCTATATGCTGCGGTTCACCCATGTAAAGACCGTGGGCCTATGCCACAGCGTGCAAGTCTGCACTTCCCACCTGCTGAAGCAATTGGGCATGGAGGACAAACTGGAGGGCCGCTCTGAGAAGATCGCCGGCATCAACCACATGGCGTGGCTGCTGGAGATCCGGGACAAAGACGGCTATGACCTGTACCCCGAGATCCGCCGCCGGGCTGCCGAGGCCAACGCCCGCCGGGATCACCTGGACATGGTCCGTTACGACTACATCGCGAAGCTCGGCTACTACTGCACCGAGAGCTCCGAGCACAATGCCGAGTACAATTCCTTCTACCTGAAACCCAACCGTCCGGACTTGGTGGAGCACTTCCGGATTCCCCTGGACGAGTATCCCCGGCGCTGCGTGAACCAGATCAACGGCTGGGAGAAGCAGTATCAGGAGATCATGGCCGGCGGCAAGGTACAGCACACCCGCTCTACCGAGTACGCATCCCACATCATGGAGGCCATCCAGACCGGTCGTCCCTACCGCATCGGCGGCAACGTGCTGAACCACGGAGCCATATCCAATCTGCCCTGGGACGCCTGCGTGGAAGTCCCCTGCATGGTGGACAACAGCGGCATCACCCCCACCATGGTAGGCCCGCTGCCCACGCAGCTTGCCGCCATGAACAGCACCAACATATACTGCCAGATGCTCACCATCGAAGCAGCTGTGGAGCAGAGCCGAGAGAAGGCCATCATGGCCGCCATGATGGATCCTGTCTGCGGGGCCAATCTGGGCACCGATGAGATCGTGTCCCTCTGCGATGACCTGATCGCTGCCCACACCGCAGCAGGCTACCCGGTGTTCTGATTGGAATTGTATTATCTTTATTTACCTTCTAAAAATACTTTAGCTGTTCTAAACACAGTTCTATTTAGTCCTCTGCACCCATTCGCACGCCGGACCAACCACACTGCAAAAGAAATCCTTGCCCGCACCGCTGCCCCAGATGAGCGGTGCGGGCCGTCTTTTTAAACGGAGTACAGCAGAAATGCGCCATTTCCAGCATAGATTCCATCCGATTTGGAACTTTTCCGGCGTATTCCCCTGCTGAACCATTTTGCATATTACACTTGCCAATCCAGAAAAATCTGTGTATACTAGCAAACGGATTGAGACCTGTTCCAATAGGACAGCAGCCATCCCCAATTGGATACCAATCCGAAGGATAATACCTTCGGTACCCATACACCGCAAGATACAGGAGGATTCAGGATATGTGCGGCATCACCGGTTTCGTTTCCCGCTCTGCCCCGGACCGCAAGGTTCTGGAGGCCATGGGAAACACCATCCGCCACAGAGGCCCAGACGGCAAAGGATACTACGTGGATGATCACTGCGCCATCGCCCACCACAGACTTTCTATCATCGATATCGCCGGCGGCAGCCAGCCTATGCAGACCGCAGACGGCAGATATATCATCGCATACAACGGCGAGGTCTATAACTTCCAGGAACTGCGGGCGGAACTGCAGGCCCAGGGAAGAACCTTTGCCACCAACTCCGATACCGAGGTTATCCTCCAGGGATACGCCCAATGGGGCGTCCATGTGTCTGAGAAACTCCGGGGCATGTTTGCCTTTGTGATCTGGGACAAGGAGAAACAGGAGTTATACGGCGCCAGGGATCCGTTTGGTATCAAACCCATGTACTACGCCACCATGGGAGACACCTTCTTCTTCGGCTCTGAGCTGAAGAGCTTTCTGCCCCATCCGGCGTTCCACAAGGAACTGAATAAGGACGCCCTGAAGCTGTATCTCACCTTCCAGTACTCCGCCCTGACAGAGTCCTTTCTGAAGGGAGTCTATCGGCTGCTGCCCGGTCACTATTTCCTCCACCGGGACGGCTGCACCGAGTTCTACCATTTCGCCCAGCTGACTTTCGATCCCCATGATATGCCCCTGGAGGACCGGGCCAAGCAGATCCTGGACACCGTAAAGGAGTCTGTTAAGGCACACGAGATCAGCGATGTGGAGGTGGGGTCCTTCCTGTCTGGCGGTATCGACTCCAGCTTGATCGCAGCTTTATCTAGGCCAGATAAGACCTACTCCGTGGGCTTTGAGCGGGAGGGCTTTAACGAGACCTTTGAGGCGCAGGCACTCTGCAAAGAGATCGGCTTGAAGAACTACTCTGAGGTGATCACCGCCCAGGAGTTCTTTGACATCCTCCCTGCCATCCAGTACTTTGCCGATGAGCCCAATGCCAACCTCTCTACCGTTCCTCTGTATTTCCTCTCCAGGCTGGCTTCCAAGGACGTGAAGGTAGTGCTGTCTGGCGAAGGGGCCGATGAGCTCTTCGCCGGCTATGAGCTCTACCACACCACCAGGCTCTTCCGGGCTTACAAGAAGATGCCGAAAGCCATCCGGAAGGCAGCAGCCGGCGTGGCCAAGAAACTGCCCCAATTCCACGGCCAGGGCTTCCTGATCAAGGCATCTCAGGACGTGCGGGAGTACTTTGTGGGACAGGCCTTTATCTTCGATGAGGATGAGGCGGAGAAGATCCTCACCCCAGAGTTCCAGGGCGGACTTACCTGGCGTGATGTAACAGCCCCCTACTTCGATGCCGTCCAGGACCAGGACGACCTGGTGCAGATGCAGTATCTGGACCTGCACCTCTGGCAGCCGCTGGACATCCTCCGCAAGGCAGACCGTATGACCATGGCCAATGCCCTGGAGCTCCGTGTCCCCTATCTGGATCGGGAAGTATGGGCAGTAGCCCGGGACATCCCCAGCAAGCAGAAGATGACCGGCAAGATGGTGACCAAGGTACCCCTCCGGGAGGCCGCCAAACCGGTGCTGCCGGACGAGTGGATCAACCGCCCCAAGAAGGGCTTCCCTGTCCCGTTCATCGCATGGCTTCGGGAGGAGAAGTACTACAACTGGGCCAAGGAGATCATCCAAGCAGACTACACTGCTCGGTTCTTCGATCAGAAGGCCCTTCTGGACATGTTGGATCGTCACTACAACGGGCAGAGCTATGAGCACCGCAAGCTCTACACAGTGCTCTCCTTCCTCATCTGGTATCGAGTGTACTTCCCCGAGGAGTGCGGCGCAGAGCCCTTTGTGCCTCCGGAGCCGGTACGGCGGAGCGCATAAGCAAGATTTGTTGTGTCAGAAAGCATATTGTAAAACAAAATACAGCAAGCTAAATAAAATTAGTCCTTTTTCGTTGTCTGATGTTTTGCTTCATATATTCTTTCAGCAGCATCTCGATACTCCGTGCAAACTATGTGCAGCCGAGAGGGAAACTCACTTGGACTGAACAGAGCTAAAGTTTGCCTGATTGTGATACAGCAGACAATAAGAATACAATAAAAATAAACCAATTTCAAAAGACACCGGCCAGCCTCACGGCTGGCCGGTGTAAACAGATTGGTATGGTCCATTTGGAAAGGAGGCCCCGCATATGCCGCAGCGTGCCTGTATCGCCATCGACCTCAAAAGCTTCTACGCCTCCGTGGAGTGTCTGGAGCGGGGTCTGGATCCCCTGACAACGCATCTTGTAGTGGCAGACGAAAGCCGGACAGAGAAGACCATCTGTCTGGCGGTAACACCATCGCTGAAGGCATATGGTCTGCCTGGAAGATGCCGGCTCTTTGAGGTGGTACAAAAGGTACGAGAGATCAACTCCGGAAGACTGGCGAAAGCCCCGGGACACAAGTTCACCGGGGAATCCTCTAACGCCCCTGCCCTGGCAGCGGATCCGAGACTATCGCTCTCGTACGTGGTAGCCAGGCCGCAGATGGCCCTCTATATGAAGCGCAGCACGGAGATCTACCAAATCTACCTGAAGTATGTGGCACCAGAGGACATCCATGTGTACTCCATCGATGAGGTGTTTATGGATGTGACCCACTATCTCGCCACCTATCACTGCACAGTGAAAGAACTGGCCCAGAGGATCATCGCAGATGTCTTGAAGACCACCGGCATCACCGCTACAGCAGGCATCGGGACCAACCTGTACCTCTGCAAGGTTGCCATGGACATCGTGGCAAAGCACATCCCGCCGGACAAGAACGGCGTGCGGATCGCCGAACTGGATGAGATGTCCTACCGTGAGAAACTCTGGTCTCATACTCCTCTGACGGACTTCTGGCGGGTTGGACGAGGGTATGCAAAACGGCTGGAATCTGTGGGACTGCACACCATGGGCGATATCGCAAGATGCTCTCTCGGCACCAGCGCTGATTTCTACAACGAAGAACTTCTGTACAAGATGTTCGGGGTAAACGCAGAGCTTCTCATTGATCATGCCTGGGGCTGGGAGCCTTGCACCATTGCAGACATTCAAGCCTATGAACCGGAGAACAACAGTGTGAGCAGCGGACAAGTGCTTCCTTGTCCTTACTCTTTCGAGAAGGCGCGATTGGTGGTCCGGGAGATGGCAGACATGATGACCCTGGATCTGGCGGAGAAAGGGTTGGTAACCGATCAGCTGACACTGTCCGTCCGCTATGACAACTCCGTGCTGCAGGATCCCAACCGGAGAAAGGCCTATCACGGAGCGGTATCCCAGGACCGCTACGGACGGGATATCCCAAAATCCTCCCATGGAAGTTTCAACATTCCTGGCGGACACACCTCTTCCGACAAGAAGATCGTCTCGGCAGCGGTATCCCTCTATGAGCAGATCACAGACCGAAACCTCTTGATACGACAGCTGTATCTGGGGGCCAACCATGTGATCCGGGAATCTGATGTGCCCACAGAAGAGCCAGAACAGTTGGACCTTTTCACGGACTATGAGGCCCTAGCAAAAGAGAAAGAGCAGAAAAAGGCTGCACAGGCCAAGGAGAAGAGTAAACAGCAGGCGGTATTGGAGATCCGCCGGAAGTTCGGGAAGAACGCCATCTTGAAAGGCACCAGCCTGGAAGAAGGCGCAACAGCAAAAGAGCGCAATCAGCAGATCGGCGGACACAGAGCATAAGGAGGCGTGCTACAGATGGCAAGCAGCTATGAGGATATCATTCATCTTCCCCACCACCAATCCACAAGGCATCCCCATATGCCTGTATCAGCCAGAGCAGCGCAGTTTATGCCGTTTGCAGCTCTAACAGGATATGGGGATGCCGTAGAGGAGACAGCAAGACTGACGGAGGAGCGGATAGAACTCACAGAAGAGGCCAAGGCAATGATCGATCAGAAACTGCAGTATCTGAGGGATCATCTGGATGAACATCCCGAGGTGTCTGTGACCTACTTTGTGCCGGACAGCCGTAAGGCTGGGGGCGCATATGCAACCGTTAAAGAGATACTAAATTCGATAAATTCGCTTACAGGAACATTAATTTTTCAAGCCAACACAGTGATAAAGATTGATGATATTGCAAAAATAGAGATATATGATGTAGCAATATAGCTCTATATATTCCAACATATCCACCAATCACATACTATGCATTATATATCCAGTTCATCATGAATCGCTTCTAGTAAATCTTCAAGAAGTTTCTGCTGTACAGCAAAATAAATACCGTCAATTTCATGAATTCCTTTTGTATCTTCATTCCAATAAATCCTATACTTTTCAACGTTTTTTGAAGTAAGTTTTAGATGATCAGACTTATTTCTGTACGTTCTGATTTTGTCTATCAGGGCATATAGTGAAGGATAGTTTTCTTTTATTTTGCTGTCCAAGTAGCCGTCATTTCCAACACTCTTTCCATAATTTTTTATGGACTCAACAAAGCATCTATTACACACATTAATAAACCTGTCAAAGTCATCCTCTACTTCTACTGGTTTAACTTGAGAAAACTTGTCTGCTTCTGGAAAGGAATTATCCCCGAATAAGCTTGGCATTTTCTTATCCTGTATGTATACTTCAAGTTGTCGAAAATCACGCAAAATTGAACTTGCGATGTCCTTTATCCAATTTGCTCTTTTGTCTCTTTCCACTATCTTGTAAAGTGAAGTCCGGTTTTCTTTTTTTGCTAATTGCATTGCAACATATCTACCAGCAACAGGAAGCTTAACATAGGGTTTTCCATTTTTATCTTTTGCCACCAGCCCATAATCATACAAATGTTTTCCTGAATCAGCCAACTCCGAACATTCTATAAAATCTTTTCGTTGTCCTGACGCAAGCATACCAAAAAGGTCATATTCATCTTTATAAAACAGCTCAATTTCCGAAACAACATGCTTAAAGTAATAAGAAAGTTCTACATCTATATCATCTTGTATTCTTTCTATCTTTTGCTTGGTTATATCAATAGGTCTTTTTTCTGTTGTATATTGTTTATTAATATAACTGCATGCTAAACGCATCAGCATTGGATGACCATTGTATTGATTGTACAATAAATCAATAGCATCGTATTCAAAGTCTAAGCCCATTCGTTTTCCCAGAGTACGTATCATGTTTTTTGCATCCTCGTATTCTAGGCCTTGCAAATATTCAGCTTCAACAATACTAAAGAGCGGATTTTGTACATTTCCTATCACATCCGTCTCTGATATGCTGGAATTAACCCCGGACAGAATAAACATTAAATTCCTATCTGTGCTTTGTACAGACCACATTATCTGCCAAAAATCTATGAATTCATTTTTCCAATGCTCATCCGTTATTGAATTGAAAGAGATATATTCTATCTCGTCAAACATGATAACTATTTTGATGCCCTTTTTATAAGCGAATCTTATAACTTTTTTGAATTTCTTGATAATTTCACTTTTCCCAGAGGCTTTCTCATTTTGAATCTCGAGTTCATTTGATATATCTTCTGCAATAACTGACAAAAACTCATAATAATGTAGATTTCGATACGATGGATCTTTACAATCATAATACAACACTTTTCCAAGATTTTGTTCTTCTATGACACGTTGGATTTTAAATAGCAAAGACGTTTTTCCTGTCTTTCTAAGTCCAAATAGGCCTCTGTTCTCAACTCGTTTTACCGAATCAACATACCTAGCAACAACTCTTTGTCTTCCAAAGAAAGATGTGTCATCTTTCAGTGGAAGCATATTTCCGAATAGATCAATTCCATACAAGTTTTCCCTTAGCTTGTTTCGTATATAATATGCATCGTTTTTGTTTTCGATGACATCATTATATACGATTGGAATGATTGATCGGCACCAATTGCCTTCAAAATATACAACGCCTGCATTATGAATTACGTTTGGATCCTTGGAGATCACAAAGCAGTTCAACGTATCTACTCTGTTTTTAAACGTAGGCTTCTCAAAAATCGAGTTAATTGCCTGCAAAGCTCTTGGCTGAAATTCGTCATACTGCGAATACGCCATTACCATTTCTCTGCTAAACCCAAAAGAATCTTCCATGTGCTTCTCTGGTTTTAATAGATAAATAAAAATGATCGTATTATTACTATGAACCTCTTCTGCGTAAGTAATATCGAATCCGTGTAGGAACGGTTTCAGCATATCTCGCTGATCATCGTGTCTTGGCAGATAATTGTCCTTTACATCGTTTAAAATTTTACCCATTTTATCATCTCCGCACTTATTTGTTTTCTCTGCAAGGTTACAAATTGCCAGAGACTTAACACTAAAATAGTGCCTTTTCACGATAGTCTCAGTATTCTTGTCATCCGCTCACAAAGTTGATATCCATCCCACACGAGGTCGAAGTCCATTGTCTTGCCCACCGGAACAACTCTGTCTATTCCCTTTACCCCTGTTTCCAGCAAAGGCTTAAGCATCTCTGTGTCCCCGATGCAAGCCACCGTCTGGCAGCGTGTATCATTGCAGAGAGTACGCAGTTCCATGATATCGGCACAGTCATACTCAAAGAAATAGCCGGAGTTGTCCTTGCAATCCATCAAGTCCTCAGGTAGTGTCTGAAGCACGCACCGGACAATCAGATTATCTGCATGCGGCACCACCGTGATACCACTGTGGGTTGCTGCCAGCAGATAGGCGCTGGTAAGCTTGTTCACCGCCTGGATGGACTGGAACTGGTATTTTCGGGCTACCACAGCGTGCAGTTCCTCCCAGAATATCTGCTTCGCCTCAGCGATCTTACTCCCTGTCCACACGACAATGCGTGGGCTGGTACAGGCATTCTGGTCTGAGAAGTAGGTATCGTTATAGAAGTCTTCTGCTGTCCTATGCTTGTCCGCCAACGACATGTACGCGCCACTGTCTATGACTGCAATGGAGAAGCGGTCTGCAAATGTGATCTCGCCAGCCCGTGGTTTCAGCGGCGATTTGCGAATCTCTGCTATGGTTCCATCGCCGCCCCAAATGACCCGGACATCACAGATCTGAGACAGATAGTCGTTGATCGCCTGTTCCCTGCCATATCGAATCAGGCAGATATAATCCTGCATGTGCCGATAGGCGTCCAAATCCAGCACTTTTTGAATCGCATTGTTGATGATCTCCACCTGCGGGAACGCTTTGGATGGGATACGGACCACATTGGCATTCCCGCACAGCAGCCCGGTTACAAGGGAATATGCGTAATTCACTGGCACGTTTGACGGCGCAATGTGAAACGCCACTCCTCGCCCCAGCCTAATGTTGCCGTCTTTTTGGATATATTGTTCTCTCAGCTTAGAGGTGGAACCCTTGCGGATCCAAAATGCAAAAGTGACCACATCGGAGTACTGTCTGGCGCGAGGGTCCGCCATCACGGCTCTGGACACTTCGTTCAAGAAGTCCAATACATCGTCTGCAAACGGCTTCTTGGGGATGCTTCGTTCCATATGCTCTAGAATCTCGCGATTCCCAACCAAATAGCGGATCCCTTCCGGAGCCTTAGCCAAACTTTGCTGCATAGGTATCGCTGCACCCCCGTATCTCCGCATTTTTCAACCGTCCGTTGATTTTAAAATACTTGCCCTTCCGTCCGCAGGGGCAGTCGTCCTCGCCTAACAAGATACCTTCATCTTCTGTCAGGAGAGAGTGACCCGGATAGGACTCCGGTATGCTGGAGACCACTTGGATGATTCCCGGCTCCCCTACTTCACACACGCCAAAGTCGATGGGACGGCGCATGATCACGTCTGAGAAAATGCTGGCATGAAGGTGGCCGTACTCACATTGCATGTAGATGCAGCCGGTCTGTTCCACCATTCCGTAGTAGTCATGGATGTGATGCAGACCGCACACATCTTGCAGCCGCCGATGGAATTCCTCCTGGCTCACCGATTCGTTGACCAGCTTCTTCCACCCTCCCCCGTGAATCAGAATACCGTTGGAGAGATCGAACACCACACCCTGCTCACGCAGGCGCACCAGTTCTTGATAGAAGTGCTGCCAAACCATGAACGTGAATCCAAACAGCAAAATGGGCTGATTGCTGTATTTCTCCAGGAACTCTTGAAGCCCCTCCACATCCAACTGCATCTCATCGTTGAGCGCATAGATCCGTTTTGAGCCGAAGATAGAGAAGCCTAAGATACCGGCGCCGCGGGCAGAGAACATCTTACGATCTTTCACCACAGAGGGACAATCCAGAATGATCATGGGCATACGGGTGGATCCAGTGAAATCCGAAACAATCTTCACCATCGTCTTCTGCTGGTTGGAGGATGTCTCACGGTCTAGATAGATTCTCGACACCGCCTGGCCGGATGTTCCGGATGACGTCATAGTCTTAACGATCTCGTCATCCCCAATGCTCTTCAGAGACAGTTCCTTGAAAAGCCGCACCGGCAGAAAAGGGATGTCGGCCGGGGTTGTCACCTGCGCTGCATCAAAACCAACTGCATCGAGGATACGGGCATACTCCGGGCACTTTTCCCTGTGGTGAGTTGTCTGTTCAAGAAGCCTGTTTGTAAGCAGTTTCTCCTTCTCCTCATGGCCCAGAGAATACGGCGCAATTGATAAAAAGTTATCCAAGCTCATCTAAGGTACTTCTCCTTGATTATTTCCACACTTCTTGAAAACGATTTAGAAAATAGGCTCTCTTCGGACTTAAGGTTGCACCACCAGAAAAGAGGACCAAACCTTTCACCTGTTTTCAAGAACCCTTTTCTCTGCGTAAATTCAGGCTGCCAGAATCGTAGCAGGTGATACTCCAAGTTGGTAAAGAGCACTGCACACCTGCAAACGGAAAGGCGAACAGCTTCATTCGTAGTACTTCTTCAATTCCTGATACAGCGTCTTCCCGGCATCATTCTTCGGAATTTCACTGATCTGAACCGTCTTGAAGGCAACTGGATTCAATCCAGTCTTTGATACCACAAAGCTCTTTACAGCATCTGCAATTTCACCATCCGTGACGAACAGGTACATGTGATCGTCTACGCCCGCACAGGTAAACTCCTTGCCCGGGAAGGCTGCTTTCACGAGCCTGTCCACTTCGTCCAGATTGACGCGGTTGCCGTAGATTTTCAGGAATCGTTTCTTCCTGCCTACGATGTAGTAGAAGCCATCCTCATCGAATTGGGCCATGTCCCCGGTCTCCAGCACACCGTGGCGTTCATCACCCTTAGCAAGATCAGCACCGCACTCAGCATAGCCCAGAGTCACGTTCGGACCTTCATAAACCAGTTCGCCAGTTAAAAAAGGTTCTGTGATCGTCTCACCATTGACATCTACAAGCCGGAATGTACCACCAGGGATTGCGATCCCCATAGAGCCACACCGTTCCGCTGCTTTATCTGCGGGAAGATACCCCATGCGAGCAGTCGCCTCACATTGGCCGTACATCACCACAAACTTCATGCCCTTCTCTGCGGCAAACTCAGCAAACTTCTTGTGAAGTTCGGGCATCAGCTTGCCGCCTGCCTG
>CANQII010000003.1 GCA_947623875.1 uncultured Oscillospiraceae bacterium | reverse complement strand
AGGCCGTTCTTCTTGGCGCAGGCGGCCAGGTCGAACTTGCCCTGGGTGGCGCCGAACTCGCAGTCCACGCGCCAGGCGAGGTTCTTCTTGGTGTCGGCGGTCATGTTGGGCTCCAGCTCTTCGCCCAGAAGCTCTGCGAACTTGGCGGCGTGCTCGGCCTCCTCATAGGCGGCCTTCTCCCAGTACAGACCGATCTCGGGATATCCCTGACGGTGTGCCACGCGGGCCATGCAGAGGTACATACCCACTTCGCTGCACTCGCCGTTGAAGTTGGCCATCAGCTGCTCACGGATGTAAGCCTTGTCTGCGTCGCTGATGTCCGGGTTGTTCTTCACGGTCTTGGCATAGATGCCCAGCTCGTGCTCGGCGGCCAGCTTCATCTCGCCCTCAACAGCGGTGAACTTGGAGCCGGGAACGTGGCAAACGGGGCACTCGGCGGGGGGATTCTCGCCCTCATAGACGTATCCGCAGACGGGGCATACCCATTTCTTCATGATGATATTCCTCCAGTATCGAAAATGTCACGGAATCTTAACAGGAATGATTCCTATTAGAGAGAATAGCACATGTTGGCCCCGCTGTAAAGAGCTTTTTCCCGCGCCAACGTCAATTTTCTTCCTTCTCTGGGGAAATAGCGCCATTCAGGATGAAAACAGCAGCCCGGGCGAGCCGGGCTGCTGCGGATGGACTATCTGTCTTTGCCGTTCTGTACTGGGACAGCGCTTTTCTGGATGGTCTTCACCCCGAACACGAAAAACAGAATGTGGAGGACCCAGACGGCAGCCAGCACGACCCGGCCCACGGTGGTGTTTCGCATCATGACAAAGGCGATGGCCATGATGCAGGTCACGGTACAGAGAATGCGGATCTTGGTCTTCCAGGTCATGCCCTCGCCTTTCACGTAGCTCTCCAGGTTGTCCTTGTAGAGCTTGGTGCCTACGAACCAGGTGTGGAGGCGCTGAGAGCTGTTGGCAAAGCAGAAGGCCGCCAGAAGGAGGAAGGGAACGGTGGGGAGGATCGGCAGGACTGCTCCAATGGCACCTAAAGCCAGGGACACGCAGCCGATGATCAGGAAAAGAATTCGTCTCATTTGGCAAGCTCCAATCGTTTTTGTTCTCGCCGGGTCTCCAGGACGTGGCGGATGGCGGGAATGGGGGCGTGGAATATCATTCTGGGGCCGCTCCACCGCATCACCGCCCGGATCTTTTCCCGCATCTCCGGCTTGTAGCAGTGGACTTTGCAGTTGGAGCAGAAGGTCTTATTCTCCATAAAGGGGCACTTATCGCAGCGCTGGCAGGCGTACTGGGTGAGAGCGGTGCATTCCGGGCAGAGCTGGCCCTTCTTGGTGCCGTGGTTGCCCTTGCAGTATAGGGCAATCATCTGGGAGACCATGGCCTTCTCCCGCTCCCGTTTTGTCTGGACGTCCATCAGCACACCCTCCCGCTCTCTACGGAGATCACCTGGTCTGCAATGCGCATGGTGGAGGCCCGGTGGGAAACCAGCACCACAGTCTTCTTGTCCCGCTCCTCCCGGAGGGACTTCAGGATCACCGCCTCGTTGAGGCTGTCCAGGTTGCTGGTGGGCTCATCCAGCAGCATCAGCGGGGCGTCGTGGAGAAAGGCTCTGGCGAGACCCAGCCGCTGCCGCTCTCCGCCGGAGAGGGTGTCTCCCAGCTCGCCTACGGGGGTGTCGTAGCCCTGGGGGAGGGTGAGGATGAAGTCATGGACAGAGGCCTTCTTGCAGGCAGCCTCGATCTCCTCATCTGTGGCATCCAACTTGGCGATGCGGAGGTTCCGCTTGATGCTGTCGTGGAAGAGGTGGGTCTCCTGGGTGACGAAGCTCTCCATTTCCCGGAGGTTGGCGGTGTTGATCTCCGCCACCGGGATGCCGGACACCTTCACGCTGCCCTTCTGTACATCCCAGAAGCGCATCATCAGCTTCAGAAGGGTGGACTTGCCGCTGCCGCTCTTGCCCTGGATGCCCACGATCTGTCCTTCCGGTACCGTAACGGACACATCCTGCAGCACTTCCTCGCCGCCATAGGAGAAGAAGACGTGATCTGCAGAGGCGTTTTGGAAGGACACCGGTGGCATGCTGGACACCTCCTGCACCACCGGGGTGTCGTCCAGAATGTCCAGTACCCGATTGCCGGCGGCAAAGGTGTTCTGCAGGGTGCTGCCGAGGGCGGCGAGAGCCACCGCCGGGCCAAAGGAGGAGAAGAGGGCGATGGTGGGGATGAGAACGCCGTCAAAGGAGAGGGCGCCCGCCTGATAGAGGGAGGTGCTGGCAAAGAGCATGATGAGATCAAAGATCAGAATGGTGGTGTTGGTAACCGCGCCGTTTCTACCGGCGGTCTTCTTCATCTTGGACTCCTCGGCGGAGAGCTCGTCTGTCCGGCGGTTCATTTCCGCAAGCCGCTGCTGTCCCTGCCCGTACTGCAGGGTCTCAGAGAGGCCTCGAAGGCTGTCCAGGACAAAGCTGGAGAGGGCGCCAGACTGGGTGCGGAACACCATGCCGGTGTCTCCGCTGAGCCTGGAGGTGATGAGGGGGATCACAATCCCCACCACCGCATAGGCGCAGAGGGCGAGAAGACCCAGCGTCCAGTGGAAGGAGCCGATAAAGAGACACATCACCAGGGTGAAGAGGGTTGCGATGGCGATGGGGGAGATGGTGTGGGCATAGAAGACCTCCAGAAGCTCGATATCGGAGGTGATCACCGAGATCAAATCGCCCCGGTTGCGGCCCTCCAGTTTGGCGGGGCAGAGCTTCCGGAGAGCCTGAAACACCTTGTCCCGGATGATGGCCAGCAGCTTGAAGGCGATGAAGTGGTTGCAGGACTGCTCGGCGTACCGGAGAACGCCCCGGACGAGGGCGAAGACCAGTACCACGGCGAAGATGCCGCCCAAGGGCAGGGGAGAGGAGAACCCCAGGACGTTCAGCACGGCATAGCCGCCGAAGATGGTGATAAAGGACGCGCAGAGGTTGCCGATGAGGCCCATGGTGATGGCGAGAAGCATGAAGCCCGTGAGGGGACGTACCAGGCCGATCAGCCGGGCCATCACCACAAATCCGCTTCTCCGTTTCATGCGATGCTCCCCTCCTCTCCGTAGTGTTCCAGGGCTTGCTGGGTATTCCAGAGCCTGGCGTAGACGCCATTGCGGGCCAGTAATGTGGTATGGGTGCCGGACTCCACCACAGACCCGCCCTCCATCACATAGATCTTGTCTGCCGCCGCCCCGTTGGCGAGGCGGTGGGAGATCAGCAGAATGGTCTTGGTTTTGGCCAGCCGGTGGATCTCCTGCATGATGTCGTTCTCGCTCTCCACATCGATGTTGGAGGTGGCCTCATCGAAGATGTACACGGGGCTATTGTGGAGAAGGGCCCGGGCCAGCGCCAGGCGCTGCCGCTGGCCGCCGGAGAGGTTGGAAGCCTGCTCCAGAAGCTGCGTGTCCAGCCCCTGCTCCGCCCGGAGAAAGTCCGCCAGTTTGGCCCGCTCCAGCACCGCCCAGAGAGCGGCATCGTCCGCCTTGGGATTGCCTATGAGAAGGTTATCCCGGACGGTGCCCTGGAAGAGATAGCTCTGGTGGCCCACATAGGTGATGTTCTGGAGGAGGGATGCCTCCTGGATCACGGAGAGCTCCGTGCCGCCTACAGTTACGGTTCCGGTGTAGCCCCGGTTGCGGCCCATGAGAATGCCGGCCACCGTGGACTTGCCGCAGCCGCTGTCTCCCACGATGGCGGTAAAGCTGCCCTTGGGAAGGTCCAGGTCCAGCCCGTGGAGTACCTCCCGCTGAGGATCGTAGGCGAAGTGAAGGTCTCTGCAGGCGATGGTGCAGTCTGCCGGCATGGGCTTCGTCTGTTCTGCTGGCTCCGGGAGGTCCAGCAGGTGGAAGATCTTGCCGCTGGCCGCCATGCCGTTCATGGCCACATGGAAGAAGGAGCCCAGCTGCCGCATGGGGAGGAAGAAGTCTGCGGAGAGAAGGATGATGAGAAGTGCCCCTGCCATGTCGATCTTGCCCGCCCGCATCTGGGTGGTGGCCAGGATCACGCCCAGGGCCGCGCCGCCGTATGCGATGAGGTCCATGATGGTGATGGAGTTTAGCTGCATGGTGAGCACCTTCATGGTGATCTTCCGGAACTTCTCCGCCTCTTCGTTCATCTCCTCGTTTTTGAAGCCATCAGACTGGTAGATCTTCAAGGTGGTGAGCCCCTGCAGGTTCTCCAGGAAGGTATCGCCCAGGGCGGTGTACTGCCCCCAGTACTTGGACAGCAGCTTCTTGGCCCAGGTCTGTACCGCTGCGATGGAGACGGGGATCAGCGGCACGCAGATCAGCAGTACGATGGCCGAGGGAAGGCTGATGAAGCTCAAGTAGACGAAGAGAGTGAGGGGCGCCAGCATGGCATAGAAGAACTGGGGCAGATAGGCGCCGAAATAGGTCTCCAGCTGCTCTACGCCCTCCACAGATACCTGGACCACCTCAGAGGTGGCCACCTGCTCGTGGTACGAGGCGCCCAGCCGCAGCAGCTTGCCGTAGATTTTCTCCCGCAGGGTCTTCTTCACCGCCTTGCTGGAGAGGTAGCTCATCCGGCTGGCCCCGGTGGTGCAGAGAAACCGGACTACCAGGCAGACCACCGCGATGATGAGCACAGTGGTGATCTGCTGGGTGCCGGCAGTGCGCTGGAATAACCCCGCCAGAAGGGAAGTGAGAGCTGTCATAAGGGCGATGTTGGTCACCAGAGACAGCCACTGCAGCAATACATTGCCGGCGATGTACTTTTTGCTCTCCGGCGCCAGCGCCAGGAGCCGTTTGTCTATCATCATGTCTTCTTGTTACCTCCGATCTCATACGGCAGGGATGGTCCCCCAGGTTTTGCGCCGCTGGTTTATCCGTGCAGAAATCCGAACAGGCCCTTCTTCTCGTAGGGCTCGCTCTGCACAGACAGCACCTTGTATCCGGTGGCGTCGATGGCCGCCCGGAGCTTTGCCTCGTCTATGGGCTGCTCTGTGAGGATCTCCGTCTCGCCCTTGGTGTGGGAGGAGGAGACCTTCTTCACCGGAAATGCCTTGCGGACGGCGTCGTTCACATGGGCCTCGCACATCCCGCACATCATGCCGTCTATTTTCAGTGTGATCTTGTTCATAGCAAATTCGTCCTTTCTTTGCCATATGGTGATTTCAAAGATCTGCTGCGAGCGCTATATGCGCTCCTCCCTCCACGGGTCCCGAGGCAGGGCGGTTAGCGCAGCATGCCGATGCCTGCCGCGATGAGGCCGGCCAGCGGACAGAGAAACAGCGGCCAGCCCAATAAATGTTCCGGCAGCGCCAGCGTGAGCATCCACGTTTTCAGATGCCAGGCATTGCACTGCGCAGTGCCAGGAGGTACAAGTCCATGCTTACACACATAGGCGCGGAAGAAGCCGTCCAGCCCGATGAGGTCGCCGAAGGAGACGAACAGCATCTCGAGATACGCCGTCCAAAACAGAGGCCAGAAGCCGCGGATGCCGGCATTGATGGCACTCAGGGCCATGTACACGATAACCAGCAGCTGCATGAGATGCAGCCCTGCCAGTACAGCGAGATCGCTCCGCGTCATCTTCGGGGCAGTGTTTCGGATCTCCTTCGGCATCATCTGGGAAAAGGCGGTGGGTGCAATCGTCCACAGCAGCGCGGTGGACACATTGAACACCACACCCATTGCCAGGCCGTCCAGCACGATCCTCGCCCAATTCATTACCAGACCTCTTTCCAGAAAGCCAGGGCCTGTTCCAGGCTGTCCAGGTCGCTCTTGCGGCACTCCTCCGGGTGCTTCCGCTCCACCTGGAACATCGCCTTGGAGCGGGTGTGGATGGGAATCAGCATGTGGCTGGCGAACTCATATCCCACCTGTTTCACGGGATACGCAAAGCTGTGGGCTTTCAGACGCTGGGCGATCTTCTCTGCCGCGATCTCCGAGGGCCACATGGCATCGTACTGGGGATAGAGGAGCAGAATGGGACCGCGGATCCGCTCCACCGGGATCTGGGCCTCCTCCGGGGCGTTCTGAACGGCGTCCAGATAACAGGAGCGCAGGGACATGCTCTTCTCCCGGAAGCTGTCTCGGAGGATGGCACCTTTGGACAGCTGTAATCCCGCCCAGGGGATGTCCTTGTCCCGCCAGCTGAAGGCGGAGCACTCCAGTTTGGCGATGCCCTTCTTCTTCACGAAGCCCTGACCACAGATGTTTGTGGGGCAGACCGCCACCACAGAGGAGATCAGCCCCGGCATGAGACTGCCCGCCAGCAGTGCCAGCATGGAACCCATGGAGATGCCCCAGAGACCCACTTTCTGATACCCATGCTCATGAAGCCACAGGGCCGCTTTCTCCACTGGTTCCACAGGGACTCTCTCGAAGCAGTCCGGCAGGCCTGGTTCATTCCAGTAGGCCAGGGCCAGGATGGTAATGCCGCGCTGGACATACACCTCCGCCACCATCTGGGTGAGGGGATAGATACCATCGCTGCCGCCGAGCATGACGATCGCTTTGCCGGGGTACTGGTCTTTCTTCGGCCTGTACAGAGCACCGATCAGGCCGTCTTCCTGCAAGGTGAATTCCACATCAGGGGTGAGGGTGAGCTGCTCCCGGGCCCGCTGTGCGTTGGATTTCATGGTGCATCCCTCGTCTTTCTATATCGAAATAAGGCTTTTGTGCAAATTAGCGCCAACTAACCCGTGGCTTGAAAGAAAACCTGTTTTCCCTCGGACGAATATGGCGCATCCATGGGAAACAGAGACCGGTTTCTCATGAAGCAGGGGAGAAACTGCCGGGTAGCAGGAGAGTTAGATAAGGCAACTGCTATTAGCGACTGCTACCTGAATTAGCTGTATCTAACCCACAACCGGAAGAAAAACGCTGATTTCAGCGCTTCATCGGAAATTCTCCTGCTGTGTCGATCTGATATGGAAAATTGGACTATTTCAGCTTAAAACCGCTTGTTCCTGGAACAAGCGGTTTTCACTGTCGGCCTGATGCGGCAAATAGTTAGTAAGGTCTAACTCACATGCTGAAAGAAAACCGCATTTCAGCGGCATATTGGTTTCCTCTGTCTGTTGTCTCTCAAACCATGGCCTATCATAGACGAAAACGAGGGGAGCGGTCAAGAGGGAATTTTGCACAAACTTTTGCTAAGTTTCACCAGAAGGACAGAGAACTGCGGGGTTCCGGCAGGAGGCCTGCGTCTCCGCAAGTTCCCCGAAAATCCGCCGGATTTCACAAATCTTCCATTCCTCTCTTGACAGCCCTCTTTCGGTCTGCTATTCTCTGAAAAGACAAGAAAAATTGTCAAAAGGACAGGGATACTTGTCATCCTGGGCGATGCGGCGGCGGAAATTTTCCGCGATTTTTGGAAAATTCCCTCTTGACACCGCCAATCAAAGTGATATCGTATTGATATCAGATCCAGCCAGGCATATCCCCGCGGCGGATCTGATCCACGGACAATAGACAGGAGGACAGAGTAGCATGCTAACGGTTACGCACGTCACCAAGAGATACGGCAAGGTTGTCGCCTGCGATGACCTGAACTTCACACTGGACCCGGGGAGCATCACGGTGCTGCTGGGCCCCAACGGCGCGGGAAAGAGTACCCTGATGAAAGCGGTCATCGGCTTTCTCCGCTTTGAAGGGGAGATCACCGTAGGGGGCTATCCCAACAAATCCTCAGACGCCCGGCGGATCCTGGGGTACATCCCGGAGATGCCCAGCCTCTACCCCAACCTCACGGTGTCTGAGCACATGGAGTTTCTGGCCCGGGCATACAAGCTCACGGGATACAAGCCTCGGATCGAAGCCCTTCTGGAGCGCTTTGAGCTCACAGACAAGCGGAAGAAGTTCGGGGATGAGCTGTCCAAAGGCATGCAGCAGAAGCTGAACCTCTGCCTGGGTCTGCTGCCGGAGCCCGAGGTGGTGCTGCTGGACGAGCCCATGATCGGCCTGGATCCCCACGCCATCAAAGAGCTGAAGCTGGCGATGGAGGAGATGCGCAATGAGGGGAAGACCCTTCTCGTGAGCACCCACATCATAGACAGCGTGGACATGCTGTGGGATCGGACTATCATCATGGACCACGGCGTCATCAAGGCCAACGTCACCCGGGAGGAGCTGGACAAGGACGGCAGAACCCTGGAGAAGCTGTTCTTCGATGTCACAGAAGGCGAGAACCAGCCGCCGGAGCTGCCCGGGATCGGTGAGACACCCCAAGGGGGCGATGCCGGATGAGGCTGGTTGGATACTACGCGCTGCACACCCTGAAAAACCAGATCCGGAAGCTGATGAAGACCTGGGTGCTCATCTTCCTCTTGATCTGCTTTGCGGTGGGTGTGGGCATCGGGATCTTTGCCGGGGTAGTGGAAGACAACGCCCCGGAGCCGGACTATCCGGACAACGGCGTGATGCTCCCGGAGGAGCCGGGGGAGCCGGAGGATTGGGACCCGGATCTGGAAGACCCGGAGAATCCGGACACAGACATCGTCATTGAGAATCTGGAGGAAGTGGACGGCCAGTTCCTGGAGGCCCTGGGCGGCGTGCTGCTGCTGGGTGTGCTGGTGTTCTACGCCTTCGGCGCGGACAAGGCCGGCAGCCAGATCTTTCTCCCGGCAGATGTGAACCTGCTCTTCGCCTCCCCCATGAAGCCCCAGTCTGTGCTGCTCTTCCGGCTCTCCTCCCGCCTTGGCATGACCGTCCTCATGAGCCTGTATCTGCTCTTCCAGCTGCCCAACATGGTGCTGAACGGCGGACTGCCCCTCTGGGGGTGCGTTGCGTTGGTGCTGGCCTGGACCATGCTCAACGTGTACGGCTTGCTCCTCCAGGTGATGCTGTATACCATCTGCTCCACCCACTCGGCGGTGAAGAAGTATCTTCGGCCGGCGATCTACGCCATTCTGGGCGTCCTGGTGCTGGGCCTTCTGGCCTATCGTCAGAGCATCGGCGGGGATTGGCTGACAGCTGTCGCCCAGTACTTCGGCAGCCCGGCCACCCGGTGGATCCCGGTGTGGGGGTGGGTTCGTGCCTTCTGCGTCTTCGCCATGGACGGCAATGTGCTCTTCAGCGTGCTCACCGCCCTGGCCCTTCTCGCCGGCATGGCCCTGATGGTCTTCGTCATATGGCGCCTGAAAGCGGACTTCTACGAGGAGGCCATGGCCAAATCGGAGGAGACCGCAGAACTGCTGGCGCAGGTCCAGTCTGATAAGAGCACCGGCATCGTGGTGAAGCGGAAGAAAGACCGCAGCGAAAAGCTCCGCCGGGACAGCTTCAACCACGGCTCAGGCGCCAATGTGTTCTTCTTCAAAGCGATGTACAATCGGTTCCGGTTCGCCTTCCTGGGCTGCATCACCAAGACCATGGTGTTCTACCTGGTGGTGGCGGTGATCGCCGCCATTCTCGCCAAAGACATGATGGTGGTCTCCCTGGCACTGGGCGTGATGGTCTTCTACCGGGCTCTGGGCAACCCACTGGAGGCAGATACCGGAAACGACACCTTCCGGATGGTGCCGGAGAGCGCCTGGGCCAAGGTGTTCTGGTCTCTTCTGGGCGGCATCGCCAACTGTCTCTTGGACATCCTGCCGGCGGTGATCGTGGGCGCTGTGATCACCCGGACCAATCCGCTGATCGCCCTGGCCTGGATCCCTCTCATCGTCTCGGTGGACTACCTCTCCACCACGGTGGGCTCTTTCATCAACCTGTCTGTGCCGGTGTCCGCCGGTACCACGGTAAAGCAGCTGGTGCAGGTGCTCTTCATCTACTTCGGCCTGCTGCCGGACATCGTCATCGCGGCCCTGGCCATTGTCTTCGACTACCTCTTCCTCGGCATGGCGGCTATCACCGCAGTGAACCTGTTCCTGGGCACCCTGTTCTTTGGGGTAACCCCCATCTTTGTGGACGCCAAGGGCGGCAGACGGCCGAAAGTGGATGTTCCCTTCACGGGGGACCTCACCGTCGCCAGAAAGGCCTTCTCTCGTGTGGGTCTGGGCCTCTTTGCCGCCATTGTCTCCGCCACCGTGCTCCAGCTGATCATCGCGGCCCTCATCTCCAACCTCTTTGCAGACGGGGAGGCTCCCGCCTGGCTCCTGTGGGTGGCCACCTTTGTGCCCATGTACTTTGTGGCCATGCCCCTCTGCTATCTCATTCTGCGGAAAGTGCCGGCCAACCCGCCGGAGGTCCGCCCGGCAAAGCCTGTGCGGCTGGCGATGGACGGGGCCATCAGCTTCTTCCTGATGTACGCCGGCAATATCGTGGGCATTCTGGTGCTGCTCCTGATTCAAAGCATCTTCCCCGCGACCGCCGCGGAGAATCCCCTTGCCACCTATGCCTATTCAGACTCCCTGGTGTTTCAGATCCTGGTGATGGTGATCCTGGCCCCGCTCTTTGAGGAGTTCATCTTCCGCAAGCAGATCATAGACCGGGTGCGGGTGTACGGGGAGAAGACCGCTGTGGTGGTCTCAGCGCTGCTCTTCGGCCTCTTCCATGGCAACTTCTCCCAGTTCTTCTACGCCGCCGCCCTGGGCCTGGTGTTCGGGTACCTGTATCTCAAGACCGGACGGCTCCGGTACAGCATCGGCCTGCATATGCTGGTGAACTTCATCGGCAGCATCGTGGCGCCGGCCATCGTGCGCACGGTGCCGGAGGAGATCATGATCGGCGGAGATCCCGATGCCGCTGCCATCCTCACGGGAATGCTGCCGCTGCTGATCTACCTCCTGGTGATCTTCATGGTCTTCCTGGCAGGTCTGGTGCTCTTCTGCATCGGCACCCACAACCTGGCCTTCCAGACCGCAGAGGTGGAACTGCCGAGAAGACAGCGGGGCAGGACGGTGTTCCGAAACGCCGGCATGATCCTCTTCTTCCTGGCGGCGGCAGCGCTGTTTGTGATCTCTGTGGTGCCGCTCTAACAGACCCAAGCGCAATTTCTCACAGGCAGCCGTGGGCCAGCTCCTGCTGGCCCACGGCTGCTTTTTCCATCCTGCCAGAGAATTCCAGTCTGAAAACCCCAAGAGACAGTGCGTTTTTGCCGCTCTTCGCGAAAAACGCTGTACATTGGGGAATTCTGGTGGTATGATTCAGAAGAGAAAAGAGACGGCTCCGGCTGGGGAGAGGATGAGCGTCGATGATGGAGAGAACACGATATCGAGGACCGAGACGGAAAAGACCATATCTCATTGTGCTGTTGGTGGTGCTGGTCCTGGCGGCAGCCTGCCTCTTCTACCTGCTGCCGTACTACCACGCCAACGGCTACGCCTTGGCGGCCCTTCAATCGGACGGCGCCGTCACGGTGATTGAGGAGAAAGATTGCATCGTCTTTCAGCCGGCGGAGCCCAAGGCCGGCTTTGTCCTCTATCCCGGGGCGAAAGTAGACCACCGGGCATACAGCCCGCTGCTCCACGCCTTAGCGGAGCAGGGGATCCTCTCTGTGGTGGAGGAGATGCCCTTCCACATGGCCTTCTTCCGCATGGATGCGGCAAAAGACGTGATGGAGGACTTCCCTCAGGTGGAGCACTGGTATCTGGGCGGACACTCCCTGGGCGGCAGCATGGCAGCGGCCTGGCTGGACGGACACAGCAACGGCTGGGACGGGATCATCTTCCTGGCGTCCTATTCCACCTCAGACCTCACAGACAACGGCCTCGCCGTCTGCTCCCTGTACGGCTCAGAAGATCACGTATTGAACCGAAACAGCCTGGAAAAGTATCAGAAGTGCCTGCCGGAAGATGCGGAGATGCATGTGCTCTCCGGAGGCAATCATGCGGGCTTTGCCGGGTACGGCCCCCAGAAGGGAGACGGTACGCCGGTGATCACCACCGAGGCCCAGGTGGAGCAGACCGCATCCATCCTGGCCCGATTCATCCTGGTAGGTCCCCTGGACCAGAGCATTGTGTTGGCGTCTCCCCAGTGAGGCGGTCCCGGTATCCTGAGACGGGAGGTGTGCCCGATGCCGGAAGCAAGACAGAGAAATACCTTTGGAACCTTCATGCGGCGGGTTGTGTTGCCGGCATTGCCGCTGCTGCTCGTTTTTGTGGTGTACACCTTTCCGGCCAGCCTGGAGATCACTGAGATTAAGCTGAGCATTCCCCGATACCTGTCCTTTGCGGGGATGCTGCTGGTGTCTATGGTGTGGCAGGCACTGCCGTTCCGGCGGTTCTGCCATGGCAGCGGTCTATACCACGCCCTCTATGACCTCATTCCCTTTGAGGCATACTGCCTTCTGCTTTTCGCCCAGTGGCATTTTGTAGCGGCGGCTGTGCTGCTGGCTGTCCTGCTGGTCCTGATATTGGCTTGGGAGATCCTCATGCTGGTGGCGGGCCACAAGGACCGTATGCTCATCGAAGAGAACGAGGAGATCGGAGTCGCGGAGCAGGTGATGCAGTGGGAACAGACCCGGAGGGAGTATCGGAATATGCGGATGCGGATCCCGCTGCTCTTCGCATTCCTCCTGATGGCAGGCCCCTGCTTCATGGACATCGTCTTATATGACATGGGCTCGCCCACATACACCCCGCTCGCTGAGAACGCGCCGGCGGTGTACGTGCCCACGGAAGACCCGGATACCATTTTGGAGGACAATGCGGTGCTGCTGGCGGGCTTCAACGAGGGAAGCTGGTCCCAGTACACCTTTGAGGAGAAGCTGGCCATGCTCCAGCAGCTCCACAATCTGGAGTGTGCCCGCCTGGGGGTGCCCTCGGTGCCGGTGGTGTCCAAGCCCCTGGACGGCGGCACTTTGGCGGTATTCAACTCGGACACCGTGGATATCGCCGTGAGCACCAAATACCTGAACACCGCCACCGCCCAGGACATCATGTTCACCATGTGCCATGAGACGTACCACCGGCATCAGTGCTACCTGATGGACAATCTGGAGAAGGACAACCCCTTGATG
Organism: uncultured Oscillospiraceae bacterium; assembly: GCA_947623875.1. Classification (GTDB taxonomy): domain Bacteria; phylum Bacillota; class Clostridia; order Oscillospirales; family Oscillospiraceae; genus Enterenecus. The sequence continues at coordinate 38,279 of CANQII010000003.1, read as the reverse complement.
AACACGGAGTACTTCCGGCAGCTGCGGGACTGGTTTGAGAACTCGGACAACTACGTGGACGGCACCATGGATTACGACAGCTATGTCGCCCAGCCCCTGGAGGCCTCCGCCAACGCCTGGGCGGAGGCGGAGATGGCGCAGATCTCCGTGTGGATTCCCCAGAGTTGAGAAACAACAACAGCGCCGCCTGTCTCGCGTGGACAGGCGGCGCCGTTTTACCCTGGCACGTCATTGCAACACGATTTCCCGCAGAAGCCCGCCCCAGCTGAGGCGGGCTTTCTCCGCGGAGGTCGGTCTGGTCAGGAACCCTGCTCCTTCCGTCTTCTGGCCCGGCGTACTCGGTTCACATGCCGCTCAAAGTCTCCGCTCTGCAGCAGTTCCGCCAGGACGTACTGCTCGAAGACCGGCACGGTGCAGGAGTAGAAACCGAGTATGCGCTCAAAGGTCTCCAGCAGATCCTCTGGCAAGATCATATAGCCCACCCGGATGGAGGGCGCGATGGTCCGGGAGAAGGTGTTCAGGTAGAGAACCCGTCTCCCGCCGGAGAGGGCGAAGAGGGTGTCCTCGTTCTTCCGGGAGACCGTAAGCTCCGCATCGTAGTTGTCCTCGATGAGAAACCCGTCCCTGCGCTCTGCCCATCTCAGGTACTCCGCCCGTCTGGAGGCGCTGGCCGTGACGCCGCTGGGGAAGCTGTGAAACGGCGTGACATGCAGAACGGTGGCCTCCGTCCGCTCCAGTTCTGCGGAGGGAATCCCGTCCGGGCCCAGACGCAGAAGCTGGCAGCGGACGCCGTTGGCCTCGTACACCCGGCGGATTTTCTCGTAGGAGGGGTTCTCCAGGGCAAATACCCGGTCTCGGCCCAAAAGCTGTACCACAAGCCCATAGAGGTATTCCGCACCGGAGCCCACAATGATCTGCTCCGGCCTCGCCGCAATGCCGCAGCTGCGGATAAGATAGCGGGAGAGCGCCTGCCGGAGCTCCGGACAGCCGTGGTTGGGGGACTTGGCCAGAATCTTCTCCCCGCAGTCCAGAAGGACCCGGCGCATGGTCCGGGCGAGGAGTGTAAAGGGGAACTCCGTCTGTGCGCTGTGGGTTGGGGCCGGCGGGAGCAGGCTTTCCTCAGCTACACCTGCCCGGGAAACAAAGTCGTCCTCCCGGTAGATCACAAAATATCCGCTGCGCTCCCGTGCCTCCGCATACCCTTCCTCGCAGAGGAGTTCGTAGGCGTGCTCCACCGGGATGACGCTCACCCCGAACTCCTCCGCCAGGGTCCGTTTGGACGGAAGACGGGTCCCATAGGGACAGGCCCCGCAGGTGATCTCCTCCCGCAGCTGCCGGTAGATCCGAAGATAGGCGGGCCCGTCTGCACCTCTCTGTGTCCTCATCTGGTTATGCAAAATACCTCCCATCTGGTTATTTTTCTATAGTCAGTTCTGGGATACAATGGCCGTACTCAGCCGCAAAGGAGTGTTTCATATGGAAAAGACCAGATATGAGCTGAACAAGGAACTGGCCCAGATGCTGAAGGGCGGCGTGATCATGGACGTCACCACCCCGGAGCAGGCGAAGATCGCGGAGGATGCCGGCGCCTGCGCTGTGATGGCGCTGGAGCGGATCCCCGCAGACATCCGGGCCGCCGGAGGCGTGTCTCGGATGAGCGACCCCAAGATGATCCGGGGCATCCAGGAGGCCGTGTCCATTCCCGTGATGGCCAAGTGCAGAATCGGACACTTTGTGGAGGCACAGATCCTGGAGGCCATTGACATCGACTACATCGATGAGAGCGAAGTCCTGTCCCCCGCAGACGATGTGTACCACATAGACAAGACGCAGTTCCGGGTCCCGTTTGTATGCGGTGCCCGGGATCTGGGGGAGGCCCTGCGCCGCATCGCCGAAGGGGCGTCCATGATCCGGACCAAGGGGGAGCCGGGCACCGGAGATGTGGTCCAGGCCGTGCGCCACATGCGCGTCATGAACGCAGAGATCCGCCGGGTGCAGAACCTCCGGGAGGATGAGCTCTATGAGGCGGCAAAACAGCTGCAGGTCCCCGTGGATCTGGTCCGGTATGTCCACGAAAACGGACGTCTCCCGGTGGTAAACTTCGCCGCCGGCGGTGTAGCTACCCCTGCAGATGCCGCTCTTATGATGCAGCTCGGCGCGGAGGGGGTTTTTGTGGGCTCCGGCATCTTCAAGTCCGGCAATCCGGCAAAGCGTGCCGCCGCCATTGTCCAGGCCGTCACCAACTATACGGACGCAAAGCTCATTGCAGAGGTCTCCGCCGGCCTGGGGGAGGCCATGGTGGGGATCAACGAGAATGAGATCGCCCTGCTCATGGCGGAGAGGGGAAAGTGAGATGCGGGTCGGCATCCTGGCTCTTCAGGGGGCCTTCGCGGAACACGGGGCTGTGCTGGACCGCCTGGGCGTGAGCCACTTTGAGATCCGGCAGCGCCGGGACTTGGAAGCCCCCTTTGACGCCCTGATCCTCCCCGGCGGAGAGAGCACCGCCATGGGAAAGCTGCTGCGGGACCTGGATCTCTTTGATCCCCTCCGGACATCCATTCTCCAGGGACTGCCGGTGTTCGGCACCTGCGCAGGGCTCATCCTCCTGGCCCGGGATGTAGAGGGAGGCGTCCCCTGTTTCGGCACCATGGATATCTGCGCCAGGCGGAACGCATACGGGCGGCAGTTGGGAAGCTTCCACACAGAGGAGATCTTTGATGGACTGGGCAGAATTCCCATGACCTTCATCCGAGCCCCATACATCTGCTCTGTGGGGCCCAAGACCAGGATCCTGGCCAGTGTGGACGGCCGCATCGTGGCCGCCAGCCAGGAGAACATGCTGGTAACGGCATTCCACCCTGAGCTCACCGACAGCCTGGCTGTCCACCAGTACTTTTTGAACATGGCAGCATGATGCGGGGGACGGCATCGGCATGGAGAAGTGCCTGGGCATGCGGTGCTGGACCTTTGCGCAAGATTACCACCTTCTGAGGCAGTGGTCAATGTCAAACACCGGGGAAATGGGGTACCATGGCCAGGGCAACTGCGTCAGGGCTGATGTAACAAAGTCCCTCTCTGATCAGCGCATCAGAGAGGGACTTTCTGCAGGCAGAATCGGATAAACGGCAATCATCCGAGCCCTTCCCACGAAGGAGACGGACCCGGATGATTGGAGGGTGGTGCCGGTGGCGGGACTCGAACCCGCACGCCATCGCTGGCAATGGATTTTGAGTCCACCTCGTCTACCAAATTCCAACACACCGGCAAGCATCCTGCATTATAAGGCACGCAGGCGGAAAATGCAAGGGGGAAATTTAGAAAAAATCTGCTAATTCCGGCAGGGTTCTCCTTTTCCTGAGAAATATCTTCGTTCCCGGGCCAGAACGAGCAGGTGGGTGGTCTAATGGCTCATAACGAAAAGAGAGACTTTGAGGTATTCTCCTACAAAAGCATTGTTCTCCGGCGTCTGCATTTCGCTCATTTCAGTCGCCTCCCTTAGCTGCATGGTACGTGCCCCGCTGCGGTGCAGCCGGATAAAATGGTGCCGAACAATTGGCAGCGAACCATCTGATTGCGCCGGCGCAATGGCCGAGACCACCGCTCATTTCCCGGGAAAAGGTGGATCAGGCCTTCTCTTCGCTGGCCTGCTCCGTCTCCTCCTCCAGGTCCAGATCCGCCAGGGTGAGGGCCATGAGATCCTCTTTCGTGGGGGAGGCCATGACGGCGATCCGGTTGGCCTGCCGGGACACCGCGTGCTCGAAGATGTTGCGCACATCCCGGGCGTTGCCGAAGTTCTCATCCCGCTGCTCGAACATCAGCTGGAAGGCCTCTTCCGCCGCCTTGTCCACCTCCGGGGAGAGGGTGTACCCGTTCTTCTTGCACATGGACCGGAAGATCTCCGCCAGCTCAGAGCCGTTGTAGTCCTCGAAGGAGATGTACTTGTTGAACCGGCTCTCCAGGCCCGGGTTGGAGTGGATGAAGTTGGTCATAAGGTCCGTGTAGCCCGCCACGATGACGATGAGGTCGTCCCGGTGATCCTCCATGGCCTTCAGGATCACCTCCACCGCCTCCTGACCGAAGTCGTTGGGGTTGTCCTGGTTGGTGAGGGCATAGGCCTCGTCGATGAAAAGCACACCGCCCATGGCCTTGGACACCACTTCCTGGGCCTTCAGGGCGGTCTGTCCCACAAAGCCGGCCACCAGGCCGGAGCGGTCCACCTCGATGAGCTGGCCCTTGGAGAGCACCCCGATGGCGTGATAGAGCTTGCCCAGAAGCCGGGCCACCGTGGTCTTGCCGGTGCCAGGGTTGCCCATGAACACCAGGTGGAGGGAGAGGGGCGGCACCGGCAGCCCGTGCTGTTCCCGGAGCTTGCGGACCTTCACCAGGTTGATGAGACCCTTCACGTCCTCCTTTACCTTCTGTAGGCCGCAGAGGCTATCCAGCTCGGCGAGCAGCTCCTCCAGGGTGGGCTCTTTCTCCGCTGCTGCTGGCTTGTCCGTCTTTACTGCAGTGGTCTTCGCTGGGGCAGGGGAGACCTTCTCATCCTCGGCACGGCCGGTGGGGATGGGAGAGCCGTCCTCTTTCCGGGCCACAAAGTCCTTTACATCCAGCGGAGACTTGCCGCCGGCTACCCCGGACATGTCGCAAAAGCGGCTGAGGGAGTCTGCACAGGCGTTCACAAAGCTGGCCTCGGACTCGCTCACTTTGCCGTCCACCGCGGCGAAGAGCAGCATCATCAGGGTGAAGGTGTCCACAAACCGCCGGCTCAGGCTCTTGTTCTGCTCCAGGTCCGCCTGGACGAGACGGCGGAAGAAGTTGGGTAGCACAAAGCCGGGGTAGTTCTGCACGTTGCCGGTGAGCTCCCAGTAGAGGACGGTGGGTACCGTGTTGCCCTTCACATAGATGGCGTTGTAGTACTCCACATGCCGGGGGGTGAGCCCCATGTCCGCCTTCCAGAGGCCGCAGGCGCAGAGCCGCATGAACCCGTCCGATTCCCTGCCGAAGGCCACCCGGGAGCCGGGATCGGTGAGAAGACGGCGGTAGGCAGTCATAGCCTCATCGTATTGTTTGTGCACCTCTGCCGGGGTGAGCGGCTTGGCCATGGGACAACACTTCCTTACTTTTTTGTCTGGGATCGGGAGTATTATAGCAGGCAGATGGGTATCCTGCAAGGTAGAAATCCGCCGCGCCGGGAATTTGCGGATGCTGCTCTCGCTGGCGGGGCCTGGAGCTGCTGGAAAATGGGTTGTAAAAAAACTGCTAAAAATGTGGAAAAGGGATTGACGAAACGAAACGAAACGTGTAATATGAGAATGATACAGTATCAAGATGCTTCTTGGCGCAAGGAGGAAACGATAGATGGCCCAAAAGTCCAAAGACCAGCTTATTCACTGTGCAAACTGCGGTGAGGACTACAGCACGACTTATAAGAAATGTCCGTTTTGCGGAGCACGGAACTCTGCAAAGAACCCGGTGCCCCCGGTGAGAGAGCAGAATACACAGAATCAAAGCAACCAATACGATCCCAACCAGGGCGGCGTTCCAGACGGCGGTACCTCGGTCCCGTCTGCGGCCCCGGAAGATGACGACGATTACATCAATGACGGCTATGTCTTCGACGGACAGGACGTATTTGATGACGAAGGCGGCGGAGGAGGAGATGCTTCAATGAACAAAGGTGGTAAGAGATTGGTCACTGGCGGCAGCGGCTCTGGCAGAAAGGGCGGCGACGTGAATTGGTCCCGGCTGATCACGTTCCTGTGCTCGCTGGTGATCATCGTGGCAGCACTGGTGATCGTATTCACCTATGTCTATCCCAAGCTGCACGGGGATGGAGACTCCAAGGAGAGCAAGAAGCCGGACAGCAGCGCAGCTGTCACCGGCAATCCCGAAGGCTCCGCGAATCCGGACAACTCTGCGGCGCCCAGCACCGCCAACCCCGAGCCCACTCCGGACGTCAGCGTCGATCCGCCCAAGAGCTTCAGCCTGGAGTCCACCACATACACCCTGGTGAACAACGGAGACTCTGTCACCCTGAAGCCGGTACTGGATCCCGCAGATTGGGCTGGCACCATCATCTGGACCTCCTCGGATCCCAGCATGTGCTCTGTGTCTGATGACGGCGTGGTAACCAACCTGAACACCGTTCAGGACAGCATCCACAAGGTGGTCATCACCGGCCAGGCAGGCACCTTGAAGGTGGAGTGCACCATCTTCTGCCAGTGCCATGACGCCGTGGAGCCGCCTGTCACAACAGACGATCCCAACGCCTCCCCGGATCCCACGGCCTCTGAAGCACCGGTGTCCTCGGCGGCACCCGGCTCCTTCACCACCGGCACCGTGGGCCATGTGGTGAACGCAGATTACGGCCTCAACGTCCGCAGCGGCCCGGGCACCGAGAATCCCGCCATCGCCAGCCTGATGAACGGCAATGAGGTGATCATCGTGGCAGACGCCGGCAACGGCTGGCTGGAGATCACCTTCCGGGATATGTACGGCCAGGACACCAAGGGCTACGTCAGCGCAGATTATATCTCGATCGGCTAAGCCAATCCCAGACCAACGCAAAAGCGCCCGGCCCACTTGCTCAAGTGGGCCGGGCATTTTCAGGAGGCATTTCCGATGTTGAAAGTGGAACGCATTGCAGTCATGAACCTGGAGAACGCCATCCGGGGCGCCCGCAACCCCATGAACAGCTGGGACCGGATGGACAGCTACACAGACCCCCAGGGCAACACCGTGCTGGGTCCCAACGACCTGGGCCTGGCCATCCGGCTCTGCTCCGCCGGCACAGACCACCGCAAGTTCCTCCGCCAGGTGCTGGTGTCCATGGACATCACAGCGCCGCTGTACTGGTGGAAGGAGTTCGACACCTATAAAGTGGGCACGGTGGCCAACTCCACCTCCACCATGCACAAGATCCACGCCAAGCCCTTCTCCCTGGAGGACTTCAGCACGGATCACCTCACCGAGCCCTCTCTCGCGGTATTCACCCAGTGGGTGGCGTACTTGGAGACGGTGCGGCTCCGGTACATGGAGAACAAGGACAAGGCCCACTGGTATGACCTCATCCAGATGCTCCCTACGAGCTACAACCAGATGCGCACGGTAACCCTGAACTACGAGGTGCTGGCCAACATCTACTATGCCCGCCGGGCCCACAAACTGGAGGAATGGCACACCTTCTGCGATGCCATCATGGAGCTGCCCTACGCCAAAGAGCTCATCGGCGCCTGCGGCGGGAAGACCGAATAAGCCAACAGGATACGCAAAACGCCCCGTCCGGAGGGATCCGGACGGGGCATTGTCTTTGGTGGGGATGGGGCTCAATTGCCGCCGGCGGCCTCCAGGTCCCGGTAGGTCTGCAACATCTCCAGGGTGCCTGCCTCCAGGGTGAGGCTGCCCATGTTTTCGGTGTTCCACCGCTCCATGTTGTCTGCGATGTGCAGCACTTGCTGGCGGAAGTAGGAGGTCTCATCGTAGAAGGAGAACATCAGGGTGAAGGACTCCTGCCAGCAGGCCGGATCAGAGGAGGTGTAGTTGGTGTACTTCTCGATCATGGCGAAGGCGTCCTCCTGCCGGTCTGTGAGGAAGTAGTACCGGGCCAGGTGATACGGGATGGTGTTGGAGTCCACCTTGCGCAGCTCCTCCGCCCAGTGATCGGCCTTCTCCCGCACGGTGGGATCCATCTCCCCGCCGTTGGTGTTGGTGGCGTTCACCACATAGGACAGGGCGTAGTCCGCCCACTCGAAGGGATCCATGCCGGCACCCCGGTCCAGGTTGGTGAGGGTGGTGGCGCTGTCTACCAGGGCAGCCGCCGCGAGATTGGCGGAGAGGAGGCAGCCGAAGGCGCCGATGAGCACGCACACCACGACCATGCCGATGGTCTTTACTTTGGTCTTTACCTCCGGCACCGGGATGGCCTTGCCACAGCAGAGGCCGATGAGAGCCAGGGTGCCGATGGCGATGGGCAGGTAGGAGAAGGCGGAGAACACCACTTCCGTCACGGCGTGGGCCGCCATGAACACCAGCCCGGCGCCCAGGGCTGCGGTGAGGGGATGGGCCTCATCGCCCTTCTTCCGCTCAAAGAACACGGCGGCAGCGGCGGATCCCAGCACAGAGACGAAGAGCAGCAGGCCTACGATGCCCACCTCAGCCAGCACCTGAATGTAGTGGTTGTGGGCGTACTTGGTCTCGTAGAAGAAGGTCTGGACGTTGCGGATGCTGTTTTCAAAGACGCCCATGCCCAGGCCGAAGATGGGGCTGCGTTTCACCAGTTTCAGGCCGTCCTCAAAGAACACCAGACGCTGGATGGCGTTTTCGTTGGCCAGAAGGCCCTGAAGACGGTTGGCGATAAAGCTGGGGAGCAGTTTGTAGTCCAGAGGCAGGGAGCCGCTGCCGGCATCTCCGCTGTACGAGGCGGCGCTGAAGACGGCGCCCTCCGGAGCTGCGAAGTGGAAGTACACCACCAGGCTGTCCTCCGGCACGGTGAAGGCCGCACCGGCGGCGTCTCCGGTGTAGAGGATGGTGCTGGTGTGCATCATGGTCTCCTGGCGGTTCTGGCTCTCAATGGTGAGGGACAGGGGCTTGTCCGTCTCCACCGTGAGGGTGTATGTGCCGGGATCCGGATAGGCGGCTCTCTGCAGGGTGCCGCCTGCGGGGAGGTTGATGCTGCCGGTGAGGTTCATGGCCGCCACGGCGAAAATGAGCAGCAGGACCAGGAAAACCCCGATCACGATGGGCAGCAGCTTCAGCTTCTTTACCAGCAGTTTTGCCACCTTCTGTCCCACCAGCCAGTCCAGCACGGCGAGAAGGGCGGAGCCCACGATGACGCAGAGCAGGGGGATGGGGCGCACCCCGGTCCATGCGGTGAAGGAGGTCATGGAGACCAGGAAGGCTGCGATGAAGGTGAGCAGCAGGGTCTCAAACATGAGCACAAAGAGGCCTGCCCGGCGCTCTTTCTGCTCCAGAATCAGCAGCACCAGGAAGGCCGCCAGGATGGAGGCGGTGGCGCCCATACTGAAGGCCAGCAGGAAGGACAGGGAATTGATATAGAGGAGGACCGTGCAGGCGGCCCGCTCTTTCTGATTCTGTGAGGAGGTCACCAGCCCCAGGGCCAGCAGTACCCCCAGACCTGTGATCCCGGCGAAGATGTTGGGGTTGTCGTAGATGGAGACCATGCGGACGCCCACTTCCAACCCCTCCAGACCGGTGTAGTCCGGGGTTACCTTGCCCAGAATGGAGAAGACGAAGCCGCTGATCCACCGGGTGGAGAGCAGGTCTATGGACAGGATGCCGGAGATGGCGGCGTACCCGGAGAGCACCTTGGCGATCCAGCGGCCCGGGGCGTTGCCTTTGCCGGGGGCTACCGCCAGAAGGATGATGGCAAGGTTGAAGGAACTCATCACCTTGAGAAACTCGTAGAGGGCGAATTTGCCGGAGACGGCGTACAGGGTGGAGATCCCGTCCATGGCCACAAAGGCCGCCAGACAGAGCATGGGCAGACACACCATCTCCCGGAGCTTCTTGAAGCGGATGATCAGGGCGGCGATGCCCAGAATCACCAGCACCAGGCCGGTGTAATGGGAGGTGGACGAGGAGGTGAGAGACACCGTGAAGAAGTACACCAGGGTGGCGATCACCAGTATCACCACCGGCATCCCCTTTGCATTGGAGAGAGTTGCTGTATTCGATTTTCTTTTTGCCATAATCAGATCGGCCTCCAGATGTCTTGCAGGGCGGCGGAGGTGCGGCCCAACGTGCGTTACTGTACAGAATGCGCTTTTCCGGGGGAATTGTCAAGGATTTTTTGCACCGCAGAAAAGACGCAAAAAGGGCGCCTGCCGGGGAGCGAGGCGCCCTTTTGTGGCGAAATCACAGGTCAGACTTGACGTACGGCACCAGGAAGTTCCGGGCGGCCTCCCAGTAGAGGTCTGGATCCGTGCCCACCGCTGCCACATGGGCTGCCTCCGGTACCCAGAGGAAGTTCTTGGGACACTTGGCCGCCTGGTACAGCTTCCCCATCATGGCGGAGGGGACGAAGTCGTCCTTGTCCCCATGGATGAAGAGAGTGGGGGTCTTGGACTTGGACACGGCATCGATGGGCGATGCGTCCCGGAGATCGAAGCCGTCCTTGCGCAGGGTGGCCTTCCGGAGGGCCGTGAACAGGATGCCGGCGGGGGCGGGGATGTTGGCCACAAACTCCTTGGCCCCGTGGTGGACCAGGTGGACCACCTCCGCTTCACAGGAGGTGTAGGAACAGTCTGAGATGGCGGCCTTCACCTGGCGGGGCAGGGGACCGCCGGTGGCCATCAGCACGGTGGCGGCGCCCATGGAGCAGCCGTGGAGCACGATCTCAGCGGCGGTGTCCCGGCGGAGAATCCAGCTGATCCAGCCCAGCAGGTCCAGGCGCTCGTTGTACCCCCAACCCACATAGCTGCCGCCGCTGCGCCCATGCCGGCGCTGATCCGGCATCAGCACGTTCCAGCCTGCCTCGTGGTAGTGCTTGGCGATGGCGCCCATGGCCTCGTAGGTGTCTGCGTACCCGTGGACGCAGATGGCCCAGCGGTGCTCGCCCTCTGCGGCCGGCACCACTGCCGCCCACAGGGGGACATTATCGGATGCGTGAATGGAGATCTCCCGGAAGCCCTCCCGCTTTCTGGCCCAAAGACGGCCTTCTGTCTGGTACGGGTTGACGTCCTCCCGCTCCGGGTCTCTCGCCGGCGGATTGTTGACGCGGTTGTATAGATACGTTCCCAGCGCCGTCCAGCCGCCGGCGGCGCCGGCGCCAGCGGCAGCGATGCTGAGAAGTCCAAATTTCGTGCGCTTTTCCATGCAGATCCTCCTCACAGTGGGACTCTATCTTGCACTATTGTACTCCCGTGAAAGGAAAGGGTCAAGAGCGCACTTTCGCCAAAATAGAGGGGGCGATTTGCCGATTTTCGGGAACTTAGAGAATGTACTTCCTGGGAGGACAGAGCAGGCTCTCTCTACGGCCTTTGGCAGGGCGGTTTTGGATGGCTTGCGGGGGATTCAGGCGGTGCGGATCAGCAGGCAGAGGAGGAGCAGTTCCTCCGGGAGCAGGGGCTTGTCTGCGGGAAATCCCATGCGGCTGGAGAGATTTTGGAGCTCCTGGCGCAGAGTTGCGATGGGGACTTCCAGGCGGTTTGCGGTTTTCTGGAGGATTTCCTCCAGCGCGGCGAACAGGTCTTTCTGGTTGGAGATACTCATGGTGGTGGATCCTTTCATACAGCATATTTCTGAGGGGCCAAGAGGATCTCTCAGATATTTGGATTGTACAACAGTGGTAGGGGCGAAGTCTGTCGAAAAAAGCACAGGGAAGAAAAAATTTCAAGTTTTGGAAGGAAGTTCGTTGAAAAAAGAAAAATCTTGTGGGGGTCTTCCACAAATCGGTCAACGGAGGTACACTGAGGGGGAGAAAGAAGAACGGGAGGGATCCACCGTGAATGAGAAGTTCTTTCAGCTGCCCCAGGAGAAGCAGACGGCCATCTTAAATGCCGGGTACCGGGTGTTCTCGGAGAACGCCTACGGCAACAGCCCCATGCGGGAGATCGCCGAGGAGGCCGGGATCAGCAAGTCCCTGCTCTTCCACTATTTCAAGAACAAGAAAGAGCTGTACCTCTATCTCTGGTCCCATGCCGCAGAGGTCACGGTACAGGTGCTCACAGACTACGGCTGCTACAGCGGCACTGACGTCTTTGAGGCCATGGAGAAAGGACTGCAGGCCAAGATCGCCCTGATGGTCCGCCATCCCCACATGACGGCTTTCACCCTCCGTGCCTTCTACGAGAAGGACCCGGAGGTGTGTGGAGATGTGCAGGCCATCTATCAGCGGTATTTCAACTGGAAACTGGACAACACCCGGGTGAACCTGCGGCCGGAGGGCTTGCGGCCTGGGATCGATGTGCAGCAGATGTACCGCGAGATGTACTGGGTGGCGGAGGGATACCTCTGGGAGTCTCTGCAGCGGGGCACCTTCAGCCCGGAGCAGACGGAACAGGACTTTCGCAAGATCCTGGCCTTTTGGCGGCAGATCTTTCTGCAGGAGGAGGGAGCGCCGTGAACGTCATCGAGCTGGACCGCTTCACCAAGCGATACGGGTCTGTTCAGGCGGTAACAGATCTCACGCTCTATGTCCCCGAGGGTTCCTTCTACGGCTTCATCGGGCCCAACGGGGCGGGGAAGTCCACCACCATCCGGGCCATCCTGGGGCTGCTGCGGCCCACATCCGGCAAGGTCTCAGTCCTGGGGCGGGATGTCTCCCGGGAGCGGACATGCATCCTGGCGGAGACCGGGTATCTGGCCTCCGAGGCCGCCTTTTGGCCGGGGGAGACTGTGGGGGACTTGCTGGACTATTCCGCCCGGCTCCGGGGACGGCGGCGGGACCAGTACACCGAGGAGCTGTTGCAACGGCTGCAGCTGGACCCCTCCCGGAAGGTGGATCAGCTCTCGTACGGCAACCGGAAGAAGGCAGCAGCGGTGGCGGCTCTGCAGCACCGGCCCCGGCTGCTGGTGCTGGATGAGCCCACCGGCGGCATGGATCCCCTCATCCAGCGGGAGTTCTTCGCCATCCTGGAGGAGCGGCGGCAGGCAGGCGCCACCATCTTTCTCTCCAGCCACATCATGCCGGAGATCCGCCGCCATTGCGACCGCGCTGCCGTGATCTCCCACGGCCATCTCGCCGCAGAGGACCGGGTGGACCGCCTTGCCGGTGCGGACGGGAAGCAGGTCACCGTGCAGGGACATGCCGCAGTTGCAGATCTTCCCGGGGTGCGGGATCTCCAGGAGACCCCAACGGGACAGTCTTTCCTCTACCACGGGGATCCCAAACCGCTGCTGCAGGCCCTGGCCCAGGGAGACGTGGGGGACTGCACCATCACAGAGCCGGATCTGGAGGACTGGATCCAGCGCTTCTACCGAGAGGAGGGAGACCGGGATGATTCGCGCTATCCTGTTCCATGAGCTCCGCCGGGGGAGACTCTCCCTCTTGATCTGGGCCGTCTCTGTGGCAGCCCTTCTGGCGGGATGTGCCCTGCTGTATCCGTCTTTCCAGGCGGACGCGGAGGAGTTGGGCAAGCTCTTCGCATCCATGGGCGGCTTCTCCGCCGCCTTCGGCATGGACCGGCTGGACATCGGCACCTTCGCCGGCTTCTACGCCGTGGAGTGCGGCACCGTGGCCGCCCTGGGCGGGGGACTCTACGGAGCCCTCATCGGGATCCAAGCCCTCTCCGGGGAGGAGGCGGGGCGGACCGCAGAGTTTCTCTTCTCCCATCCTGTTGCCCGCACCGGGGTGCTGGCGGCAAAGCTCGCGGCCGTGCTGCTGCAGGTATTGCTCTGCAACGGCCTTCTGCTGGCGGCGGGGGTTGGCTCTGCTGTTGCCGTGGGGGCAGACGTGCCCTGGAGGGAACTGCTGCTCCTGCACCTGGGATATCTCCTGCTCCACAGTGTGCTGGCGATGGTGTGCTTCGGCCTCTCCGCCTTTCTCCGCCGAGGTGCTGCCGGCGTGGGACTGGGCCTCGCCGCTGTCCTCTATTTCCTCTCCCTGGCGGCCAATCTCACCGAGGCCGCGGAGCCCCTCTCATACCTCACCCCGTACGCCTTCTGCGATGGCGCCTACGTCTTCACGGAGGGCACACTGAAGACCGGGTCGCTGGTGGTCTCCCTTCTGGCAAGTTGCATCTGCCTCACCGCCGGCTTTGTCTGGTACAACCGCAAGGACATCCAATAGCTTTTGCCCCCGGACAAGGCCTGTCCGGGGGCATTTTCCTACTGATCCCCCTGCGGGACCCGGGCCTGTGCCTTGACAGTCCCTTCCCAAAACGGTACAATGCGGTACAACATTGCAGTGGGTGCGCCGCTGTTTCACGAACTGGGAAGGAGACAGACTGCCGTGCAGAAAGAGCCGAGAGAAGAGCCCATCTGGGAGATGGAAGAGAGCGAAGAGGTGGAGATCATCACGGATGCAGACCTGGACATCCAGCTGCCGGAGGACGCCTGGGTGCATCTCCATCCGGGGACACCGAGGATCCTGGACCCCATGCTGGCGGAGGAACAGGCCGCCGCAGACTGGGAGGAGGACGAGATGTTGCAGCTGGGGGCCCTGGATGGGGCGGACGAGGAGCTGCTCACCCTCCTGGCCGGCGGCGTGGACCCGGATGTGCTGCTCATGCTGGAAGAGATGGAGGAGCTGCCTCCCTTGCCGGAGGACACCGAGGTATGATCTTGGAGACGGAGCGGCTTCTGCTGCGGCCCTTTCAGGTCTGCGATGCGGAAGATGTCTACGCATATCTGCACGAGCCGGCGGTGCACTGCTTCGCCTCCATGAAGCTCCGCTCCTTGGAAGAGACGCGGGCAGAGATGGAAAGGCGGGCCGAGGAGACGGAGTACTACTTCGCCATCGTGCTGAAGGAGACCGGCAAGGTGATCGGGGAGATCGAGGCCTATCCGGAGACCGAGGCCCCGGAGGACGAATCCAGAGACACCTTCAACCCGTGCTGGATGCTGAACCTGGCGTACGCCGGGAAGGGCTACGCCTTTGAGGCGGCCCATGCCTTCTTTGCCTATCTGTTCCGGGAGAAGGGGGCCAGGCGGATCTACGCCTACACCGAGGAGGACAACCGCCCCAGCCAGAGGCTCTGTGAGCGGCTGGGCATGCGGCGGGAAGGGCTGTTTCTGGAGTTCGTGTCCTTTGTGCAGAACCCGGACGGCACCCCGCTCTATGAGAACACGTACCAGTATGCCATTCTGAAGCGGGAGTGGGAGGCCAAATGGGGCGGGAAAACGCCCTGAACACGGCCGGTTGTGTACAGGAGAAAAGAGGAGCTTTATGGAAGAGAATCATGAACCGCTGCAGATTGACGCGCAGGAACGCAAAGATCTGGAGTGGTATGTGCGGGAGTGCCCCTATCCCCAGAAGAACCGGCGTGCCGCCATGGTTTTGGCCCTGGCCAACGGCAGCGCAGCGGAGGAGGTGGCGGCGCAGTACGGGCTGAGGCCGGAGACCGTGCTGCGGTGGAAGAGCCGCTTCCAGGAGGATGGCCTGGGCGGGATCGATGCCGCTTTTTCCGGCGTCCGGCCCACAGAGGGGGTTCCCTTCGATGAGGCGGTGAAGCTGGCGAAAAAGGCCCACAAGGCGGCGGAGAAAGCCTGGGTGGCCGGGGAACCGGTACAGATCGTCTCTGAAAACAGGATTCCTGAGCAGCCTTCGGACCCGGAGGACACCTCCTATCTGGAGGATGTGATCATTTTTCTGTATGTGCGGGATGAGCAAGGCAATGTGGTGAGCCAAAGGGAGGTTGTGCTCCCAAAGATCCTGGCGGACACAGACCATTTCGACGTGAGTACGCTGGAGGGATTCCAGCGGGACTTCGGCCGGTTTGAGCGCGGCGTGAAAGCGGGAATCAACCAGTTGACGCAGATCCTCATGATGGATAGCTTCAAACAGCGGTGCGAGGCGCAGGGGCACGAGATCACCCCGGAGGAGGAACAGGAAATGGAGCGGCGCATCCGGGAAACAGCCGAGAAGAGATGGAACCAGAGCCGGAATCGAGGAGACCTATGAGACTGCTCTTCGAGATGGATAAGCGGGACTACCAAACCTGCACCAGCACCTTTGCCCGGAACTCCGCCCGGAGCATCGTGATCCGGGACGGAAAGGCGGCCATGGTGCACTCTCTCCTCCTGGACCACTACAAGTTTCCCGGAGGGGGCATCCGAAATGGGGAGGACCCGGCGGAGGCCATGATCCGGGAGACCCGGGAGGAGGCCGGCCTGGTGGTGCTGCCGGACAGCGTCCGCCCGTACGGCTATGTGCACCGGGCGGAGCGGAGTGAGAAGTATCCGGAGGAGCGCTTTCTCCAGGACAACTTCTACTACCTCTGTGCCGTGGAAGAGACTGCTGTGGCCCAGAACCTGGACGCCTATGAGGCGGAGGAGGGATACCAGCTGGAGTGGGTGAACCCCGAGACCGCTATCTGCACCAACCGGAAGGAGACCGGCACCTCTCAGTACCGCACCATGCTGGAGCGGGAGGCCCGGGTGTTGGAACTGCTGCAGGACGAGGGCTATTTTGGTTGATAAAGGAGACAATACCAATGGAATCTGTTGTGCCTGTGGACCTGGAACACTGGCCCCGCAAGGAGCTCTTTGACTTCTTTTCTGGCATGTCCAACCCCTTCTACATGGTTACCTTCCGCCAGGATGTTACCGAGGTATACCAGTATGCCAAGCGGATGGGCGTTTCCTTCTACTACACCCTGGTTTGGCTCTGCACCGAGGCGATCAACGACGTGGACGCCTTCCACTATGCGGTACTGGACGGGACCCTCGTCCGGCTGCCCCGGCGGGAACCCAGCTTCACAGATCGGAAGCCCGGGGCGGACCAGTTCCACATCGTCACCATGGACTGCGGTGACGGCGGCCCGGCCGCCTTCTGCCGGGAGGCCGCCCGGAAAAGCGCCGCCCAGCAGACCTTCCTGGACCAGTCCAGTGAGACGGAGAACCTGATCTACTTCTCCTGCCTGCCCTGGGTGGACCTCACCGGCTTTGTGAACGAGCGGGACCTCAGCACCCCGGAGTCCCGGCAAGACAGCATCCCCCGGCTCACCTGGGGGAAGTACGTCGAAGCGGCAGGGCGGAAGACCTTGGGCCTCTCGGTGGAAGTGAATCACGCCTTTGTGGATGGGCTGCACATCGGCCAGTTTGCGGCGGCGCTGGAGAGGCGCATCCGCCAGCTGCCGGAGCGCGATGTGCGCCTCTGAGGGAGGAAGCAGACATGAAGTTTCAATTCTGCCCCCACTGCGGGGCCAAACTGGTGCGCCGGGAAATCGGAGACGAGGGCCTGATCCCCTATTGCGAGCACTGCAGCGTGCCCCTCTGGGATATCGTAACCCCCAGCATTATCACCGCCGTGGTGAACGAATACCGGGAGGTGGCCCTGATCCGGCAGGACTACGTGAATACCAGCAATTCCGTCTGTATCGCCGGCATCCTGCAGCTGGGGGAGTCTGCGGAAGAGGCAGTGGCCCGGGAGGTGAAGGAGGAGATCGGCCAGGATGTGGAGCAGGTTCGGTACATCCGCAGCTGGCACTATCCTTCGAAGGAGATGCTGATGCTGGGCTTCCAATCAGTGGTGCGCAAGAAACCGCTCACCCTTTCCAGCGAGGTGAACTCTGCCGATTGGGTTCCCTATGACGAGGCCCTCTCCCGGATGCGGGAGGGCAGCATCGCCTGGCAGCTGGTGAAGGCCGTGATTGAGGAGGACCAGAAGGACTGAGCACCCGCAAATTGAACTACCAGGTCACTGGCGGGGAGAAGCAGGCTGCAGTATCATAGAGAAGCGGCTTTCCGTCTTGCTGGATGGAGGCCAGAACGTGAGCCGGTAGGAGGTAGCTATGATTGAGATTCAAGGCAAGTACAACAAAGCGAAGGTCTACGCGGAGTCGATAGACAGCGCCTCCCGGGAGCAGATCCAGGCCCTGGTGGACCAGGAGTTTGTGGCCGGCAGCAAGATCCGCCTGATGCCGGACGTCCACGCCGGGGCGGGCTGCACCATCGGCACCACCATGACCATTACAGACAAGATCGTCCCCAACCTGGTGGGCGTGGACATCGGCTGCGGCATGGAGACGGTGCGGCTCCGGGAGGACCATCTGGAGCTGCAGCAGCTGGACAAGCTGATCCATCAGGCCATCCCCTGCGGCATGGACATCCGCTCCAAGCCCCACCGGTACAGCGAGGACCTGGACCTCAAGAAGCTCTGCTGTGCCAGACATGTGAACATTCCGAAAGCCCTCTGTAGCATCGGCACCTTGGGCGGCGGCAACCACTTCATCGAGGTGGACAAGGACGATGAGGGAAACCTGTATCTGGTGGTCCACTCCGGCAGCCGCCATCTTGGCGTTCAGGTGGCCAACTACTACCAGAATGAAGGCTTCAAGGCCCTCAACCGCACGGACCCGGCAGCCATCTATGCTCTCACGGAGCAGATGAAGGCGGAGGGACGGCAGAAGGAGATCCCCAAGGCTATCCAGGCGCTGAAGGAGCAGAACAAGTCCAGCATCCCCAAGCATCTGGCCTACATCACCGGGGATCTCATGGACCAGTACGTCCACGACATGCGCATTGTCCAGGACTTTGCCGCTCGCAACCGGCAGGCCATGGTGGATGAGATCATACGGGGCATGAAACTCCATGTGGAGGACCAGTTCACCACTATCCACAACTACCTGGACACGGACGCCATGATCCTTCGAAAGGGCTCCGTCTCCGCCAAGGCAGGAGAGCGGCTGCTAATCCCCATCAACATGCGGGACGGAAGTCTGCTCTGCATCGGCAAGGGCAACGAGGACTGGAACTGCTCCGCGCCCCACGGCGCCGGCCGGCTCATGAGCCGCTCCGAGGCAAAACAGTCTTTCACGGTCTCCGCATACAAGAAGGAGATGGATGGGATATACAGCACCACCATCTCCAGTGCCACCCTGGACGAGTGCCCCATGGCGTACAAGGGGATGCAGGAGATCCTGGATCAGATCGGCCCCACGGCGGAGGTGGAGAAGATCATCAAGCCCGTATACAATTTCAAAGGCGGCGATGGAGAGTGAAACGGCACTCCAGAAAAAGTTGTCCAGAATAATGTTCGGGACAACAGGAGGCGAGCAAGATGGCGAAGGGGTATTCTCAGCAGATCCAGGAACGAATTGGTGCCGCTGCAGAAGGAACCGTTTTTGTTGGTCCGGATTTTGCGGATATTGCGGACGCGGAAACGATACGACGAAACCTGAACCGTTTGGCGCAGGCAGGTATCCTTCGGCGTATCCTGCGTGGTGTATTTGAGAAGCCAGAATATAGCGAAATGCTGAAAGAATGTGTGGCAGCAGATCCGGAGAAAGTAGCGAAAGCGCTGGCTCGAAATTATCATTGGACAATAGCACCTTGCGGGAATGCCGCCTTAAACCTGTTGGGCCTGTCCACACAGGTCCCTGCGGTGTGGTCCTACATCAGTGATGGACCATACAAGACGTATCGCTGGAACAACACAACGCTGTTGTTCAAGCACAGGACCAACAAGGAGATCACGGGTCTTTCCCGCATAACGATTCTTGTCATTCAGGCACTGAAAACCCTCGGACGGGAAAACGTCACATCCAAGACGATCAGGATTCTCAAGTCGCGCCCTAGTAAAGACGACAAAACTGCCATGTTGCAGGAGGCGGCAGAGTCTACGGATTGGGTCTATGACACGATACGTCTGATTGCCGGGGAGGTATAAAATATGCCGCCGGATACATCAACCGAACTTGCAGATGTCCCGAAAAATATATAGTATTCGGGACAAAATGGGATGTATGCGATATCCATCCTCCGGTTGCCTGGGGAAGGCTTTCCACAGATAATGCGCAAGGCATCGAAATCCAGCCCATATAGACATTCAAAGGCGACTGTGAGGCGTGATGCCAAAGCCGAAAAACGCTGTACAGGCGATGCTCTGCCTGTACAGCGTTTTTTCTTTACAGCACTTGGCGGTGTGGGGCTTTAGAATGGTAGAGCGTACACCGGATACAGGGAGAAGTTCTGGGCATAGGAGAAACCCAGAAGGGCCAGCAGCAGGGGCGCCGCCAGCAGCACCAGGCCGAAGAACAGGGCCTGCACATGGGTCTTCCGCCAGCCGGAGAGGCCGATTACAATGAGGGTGAGGACCTGTCCAGACAGCACCTGGAGGAGTAACTTGCATAGAAGCAGCCCCCAGACGGGCAAGAAAGCCGGGAGCGCCGCATAGTACGGGATGCTCTGGGCAGAGCAGGACAGCCCGTGCGTGGGAAAGACAGGAGCAATGCTGATCCACCGAAAGCAAAACGGCAGAAGGAAATAGAGGGCAGAGGACAGCGAGCACACCAAGACCTTGGCCCGCAGGACAGACCCTTTGCCCCGGCGGGTGGCACAGAGCAGCGGCCAGGCGCCGGACTGAAACTCTGCGGAAAGCACCGGACAGAAGGCCAGGATTACTCCCAGGGTGAGGAGGAGAAACTCCGGCAAGGAGCTGCGGCCCAGTGCACCCAGGAGATACAGGTAGCCGGTGTCGTAGAGAAAGGCGCCGCCATGGGTTTGGATGCGCTCATATTGCTGCTGCACCCGCTGGAACGAGGGATAGAATGCGGTGACGCTCTGCCAGGGCAGCTTCATGGCGTCCGCGGTATCGCTGTCTATGGTGCCGGCCTCTACCTGGGCGTCTATAGCGGCGATCTCCTGGAAGGCCTTCTGATACCGGCCGTCCTCTTCTGCCAGAAGTTCCACCTTTGCCTCGGTGAGGGGACCCTCCAGCTGCAGCATCAGGGACTGATAGTACTGTTCCTGAGGGGTGGGGCTGTATGTCTGCCGGAAGGTGTTGTATCCGATGAGACAGCAGAACACCAGCAGCACCGCAAGACCCCGGTTGGTGAGGAGAATCTTGTATGCCTCATGCCGAAGGAGGGAGGCGTGGGGGCGGAAGGGGAGCACCACCGGGTGCACAGCGTCCTTTGTCCCAAGGTTTTCTGTCTTGGCGAAGCCTACCAGGCTGAGAACGGTGCCGGCGGCGGAGACCAGTACCACGATCCCCCAGGACAGGGCGAGCCGGGAGACCGGGTGCCCAAAGACATTCAGGTTCAGGTACGAGCCGTATAGGGACTCCGCCCGGAGGGCTCCAAAGAGGTTCAGGTACTTGACGGCGCTGAGCTTGGACGCCGCCGGGATGAACTGATACAGGGCCCAATTGGCCGCCCAAAACGCCATGCCGCTGAGATAGGGGAGCAGGATGCTGCTGGAGAGGACACATACCCCGATCAGCACGCCCCCTACTGCAAACAGCACCAGCGCCTTGGTGATCACCGAGAGGACGAGAAAGGTCCAGATGCGGATGGGCAGGCTGCTCTCCAGGTATGGGGCAAGAGACTGAATGCTTGCGGTGAGGTCCCAGCCACCTGCAGCGGCGGCAAAATACAGCAGGTTGGCAGAATAGAGCAGCGCGGCGGACGCGAGACAGTGGATCAGGAACGCCAGAAGCTTGGCGGCCATGCTGGTGCCCATGCCGGATCGGGTGCTGCGGGTGATGTACAGCAGCCCCTTCTGTTTCTCCTCGGTGATGAGGTTGCCCGCGAACAGAAAAGACAGCAGAATCAGCAGCAGGTCTGTCCAGAGACTCTCCAGGGCAGCGGTGAGGCCCTTGGACGGGATCCAGCGGATGCTTGCATCAGACAGCCCGGCAAAATCCTGGGCGCTCTTTTGAATGTTTCGGGCGGCAAAGCTGTTCTGGTCCTGGGCAACGAAGATGGAGATGCCGCTGAGGGAATCCTTGCGGTTCTGGATGGACTGGAGGTATTCCCCGTACCCGGATACCTTGCTCTCCTCGGCAAACAGTTTGCCAATGAGCGCCGTCTCCTGCTCCAGGGTATCCGTGTAGCGGAGGTACTCCCCGGACTGATACAGGGGATACCAGGTCTCAAAGACGCCGGGGTGGGAGGCCAGTTCGTCTTGCGCGAAGGCGGCGCCGATGTCGCTCTGCTGCATGGTGAGGATCTCCGCCACAAAGGACACACCGTCCAGGATCTCTTTGCGGTCTAGGACAAAGGCGTGCTTTTCCGCCTCACTCATGCCGGCGATGTCCTGGGAGAAGTGCTTGTACGCTGTGAGGTCCGGGGTATTGCCTTCCGGCAGATGGGTGTACCAGAGGAAAAAGAGGTTCAGGGCCAGCAGCACACACACGGCAAAGAGAAAGCTCCGCTTGCCCCAGACCTTCTGGAGCTCAAAGAGGGTGAGCCGAAGCATCCCGCTCCTCCTCTCCAAAGAGCTGCATGTACACCTCTTCCAGCCCCGAGACCCTGTACCGCCGATACAGGTCCGCCACCGGAGCGCGGTCCAGGATGCGGCCTGCCCGGATCAGGATGATCTCTTTTGCAATGGACTCGATATCAGACACCACATGGGTGGAGATCAGGATGATCTTCTCCCCGGCTAAGGCCTCGATCCGCTCCCGGATCCGCACCCGCTCCTTGGGATCCAGCCCGGCGGTGGGCTCGTCCAGTACGATGAGCTTGGGGTCTCCCAGAATGGCCTGGGCGATGAGAATCCGCTGGCGCATGCCACCGGAGTACGTGCCGAGAGGCCGGTCTGCGGCCTCCGCCATATGGACGTATGATAGAACCCGATCAATCTCAGCTTTGAGCTCCCTCTTGGGGATCCCCTTCAGGGTGGCCATATAGGCCAGAAACCGGCGTCCGGTAAAGGCATCGTAGAGGCCCTGCTGCTGGGGCGCGTAACCCAGAAGGGCCCGGTATTGCGCCCCGAGTGCGCCGATCTCTTTGCCATCCCAAGTAACGGAGCCGCTGTCTGGCTTGAGGGTGCCGGTGATGATGTGCATCAGGGTGGACTTGCCGGCGCCGTTGGGACCCAACAGGCCGTATATCCCGTGGTCCAGAGAGAGGGAGACATCGTCCAGGGCCAGTTTGTCCCGGTACCGCTTGGTGATGCCGTTCAGCGTTAACGTGCTCATAGGCCGCTCCCTGTCATACGGATGGGCTGGAAGGCGTCCCGACCGGCGTACAGGTCCTCCTTGCGGATGAGGCCGTACCGATACCCGTAGATGGTATAGGAGCCGTCTCCTCTGGCGGAGACATCGCTGTCGTAGACGGCGAGGACGCTGTCTGGAGTCTCGGCGAGAAACCGCAGCGTGGAGCCCATGGACTTTTCCCGGAGGCCGCAGTGACTCACAGCGCCGGTGGCGGTGTCTATGAAGTATAAAGTGCGGTCTCGGTCGTCCCGGGTGTACAGCCGGTCTCCCACCATGCCCCAGATGGCGTCCTGGGAGATGGTGCAGAGGGTGGACTGCGCCCCGGTTTGCAGGTCCACGCGGGTGATGACACCTCCGCCTGTGACGGAATAGTACAGACACCGCCCATCTACTGCATAGCTCCGAGAGAGCGGCGCCTCCACTCGGTACAGCTCCTGGAAGGCACCGCTGTCCACATCCAGTGTGGCAAAGACATCTGCGGACTGCTGATAGAGGTTCGTGGTGCCATCCTGATGCAGCTCGCCCTGAGAGACGGTGCGGCCGAAGTCTATCCCGTAGAGCACCAGCTTCCTACCGGTGCACCCAACGATGTCCCAATCTATCCCGTCCCCCAGATCCAGGGACAGCATCTCCTGTACCTGGCCGGTCTCCGTGCTGACAAAGCATAAGGTCCGCTCTGAGCTGGTCTGGTATGCGCTCCCGCCGCTTTGCTGGGTGGACACCCTCTTTGTGACAAGGTATATCCCTTTACTGTCTCCTACAGCCAGGTCCTCCACAGTGAGGCCGCCGTCCAAAGCACAGATCCGCTCCCGGCCGGTACCGTCCAGGTTTGCCCGGTACAGATAGGTGGGCACGGCCTCCACAGGGGTGCTGCCGCTGTCTCCCAGAACGCCCATCACGGCCGTGCCGTCCTGGTCCTGCTCCTTGCTGAGGATGTAGAGGCTGTCTTGCCAGGCGAAGAGGGCGGTGTTCAAGGCAAAGGTGTCTGTGGGGTACACAGCGGTGCAGTCCGGGGTGTTGTGGGTACAGGACGCATCGCTGCAGAGATAGATCTCCTGCTGGGTGGCAAAATCCACGTACAGCAGCTGCCTGGCGGAGCGGCCGTCCGGCAGGCGGATCTCCTCCCGGGTGAGGTGGTAGAAGCCGGCATCGGTATAGCTGTGGGAGACTTGCCGCTGCTGGTGGTATAGAAGGGTGAGATCGCCGGATCCGCCGGGGGCGGGATCAACCTCGCTGGTTTCCGGTCCGTCTGCTGGGGTATCCTCTGGGGCGGCCGTCTGATCCGCCGGCGGGCTGGATGTCGGGGCGATGGAAGTGTCCGGATTTCGGCTGGTCTGGACAGGCCAGCCGTTTCCGGAGACATCGCCGGTCTCCTGGGGCTCTTTCTCCCCGCAGCCGCAGAGGGAGAGCAGCAGCCCCAGGGAGAGTACAAGACAGAGCAGTTTCTTCACGATGAAAAGACCTCCTTGTGGGTAATCATCCTCCGGAGAGGATGCACAGGGAGATCTTAGCGGGGAGCGGTCAAGAAACGGTCAAAGGGGGAGGAGAATTTTTGCAGCGGCGCCGTGGGGTGTTCGGTTGGACAGTGTCAGACTGCCGCCGTGCTTCTGACAGAGGATCCTGCAGACGGTGAGGCCCATGCCGCAGTGGCCGTTTTCGTCCGGGGAGGAGAGCAGCAGCCTTGCCTTGCCGGACAAAATCTCCTCCGGGTAGCCGGGGCCATCGTCTGAGACGGTGATGGAGAGGGTGTGTTCCTGGAGAGCACAGGACAGCTGGATCTGACTCTCTGCAAAGCGAATGGCGTTGCTCAGAAGGTTCTCCAGAACGCGATACAGAATGGCGGTGTCTATGCGGATGACGGTGTCTGGGAGTGTGCCGGAGATCTGGAGGATCTTGCCGGCGTCTACTGCCATCTGGGAGAGGTCCGCGGTGAGGTCTGTCATCAGGACAGCGGCGCAGTGCTCTGTGGGGTGAATCTCAATCTCCTCCAGTTGGTTGACGGCCCGGACGGACTCGGTGTACTGCTCCAGCCGCCGGGCTGCCTTGGCAATGTTGGAGACGGTCTCCTCCGCCTTTTCCGGAGACAGGTCCCGGGCAGGGAGGTGCAGCTGCAGGTACTCTGCGTATCCCTGGATGATGGCGATGGGATTGCGTAGGTCATGGGCCACGGAGGCCTGGATCAGCTTCCGCTCCTCTAACATTTTCCACATGGCGCGGTTGTTCTCCTCCAGGGCCTGACGCATCTTCTCGAAGGATTGGCAGAGCTGGCCCAGCTCGTCCTGGGCATCGTAGTGCAGGGTGAAATCCAGGTCTTGCGCCGCGATCTGGGCGGTGGCCTGGGAGAGAATCATGAGCGGTTTCTCCAGCTTTTTGCGATAGAAGGTGAACCCGCAGAGCAGTACTCCGCCGATGGAGATCAGTACTGGGACAGCCACCATTGCTATATCGCAGGCCTGGTACAGGAGTTTCCGCTTGGGAGAGAGAAGGGTGAAGTCGCTCTCCGCTCGGGTAACGCTGGCTGCTACGGAGCTTGGATCCAGCAGATCTGAAACGGGATTGCCGTTTTCATCCAGTGCTGAGAGGACATTGAGCCCGGAGGGCGTGTCCTCTCCAAGAACACACCGGATGGTGTAGTGCACGGTTTTGCCGCTGGCGGTGGCGGCATCCAGGGAGAGGTACACCTGGTTGGAGTCCGGCAGCAGCCAATGCTGCAGACTGGCGCAGCCCCAGATCACCGCCAGGGAGAGCAGCACTACGATTCCGAAGGTGATGGCAACCGTTACGATAAAGGACTGCCGGAGGTTCCAATCCCGGTATCTGGACTTCAATCTGTCCATTTGTATCCCACTCCCCAGATCGTCTCAATGTAGTCCCTCTGGCAGACCTCCCGGAGCTTGGCGCGGATCTTGCGGATGTGTTCCTTGATCACGCCGCTGTCCCCCTCCGCCTCCAGGCCCCAGACGCACTCGTAGATCCGCTCACGGTCGAAGACGCGGCCCCGGTTGGTGAGGAGAAATTCGAGAACATCGAACTCCCGGCGGGAGAAGAGAATCTCCTGGTCCCGGTAGAAGACCCGGCGCTCCGAGAGGTTCACCACCAGGCCGTCCGGGGTGGTGAGCACGGAAGACCGAATCAGGGTGCGCTGGTCCCGGCGGAGATGGGCGGCGATCCGGGCGGTGAGCTCCTTCAGGGAGAAGGGCTTTGTGATGTAGTCGTCCCCGCCGTAATCCAGGCCGATCACTTTGTCCTGTTCCGAAATGCGGGCGGTCAAGAAGAGAATGGGGCAGGAGACGTGATTTCGGATGGTGCGGCAGAGCTCCAGACCGTCTGTTCCCGGCATGTTGATGTCCAACAGGATCAGATCCGGATTCCGGGGCAGCAGCTTCAGGGCGGTGGAGGCGTCATTGGCCGTGAGGGTCTCGTACCCACAGTCCTGCAGGTGCTGAGACAGCAGATCTGTGAGCATCTTCTCGTCGTCTACAATCATGATACGGGCCATGGTTCTCACTCCTTGTTGTTTCCCACAGTGTAGCAGGGAAAGGTCAAAAAACGGTCAATCGGCGGGCGGCTTCTTGTATCAATCCCATTGTACACGCAGCAGGAAGGGGTGGCAAGATGCAAGATTTCCCGGGAAAAGCAGGGCAGGGGAGAGGGCGGACTGCATAGAAATCACGCCATACCACGTTTTGATTTCTGTAAAGCATATCCCTTTACAGCTATTTAACAGCAAGAAAAGAGATCTGATCTTCTGTGATCAGATCTCTCGATAGTTCCTATACTGGTGTGGAGCTGAATGCATAAATGTTCAGATGGTTCCTATAGTTTCCCATGCATTGCTTTGCTGCATCTTTGGACTTCTCCCCTGTGGATTCTACTCAGAAAAATAGCTCTGTGTTGAATGAATAGTAAAATGCTTATCACAATTAAAACAAATGTGAGAGACCGAGAATAATGGTTATAAGACTGGCGAAAATGCTATAGATTGCACGGCTTCCAGGCATACTATCGGGATTACGCGAACAAGAAAGTAAGTGGGTGCAGTGCTCTGCACCCACTTACTTTAATTACTTATGCCTAAATTCAACTGCTCAAGGAGTGCAGACCGGAAGATGGCAGAAAAATTGAGATGCTGTGCCTCTGCCATGCTGTTGAGCCACGCAGGAATAGAAAGAGTCTTCTTTACGGGCTTAGTGGATTTGCTTGCCATGTATTCACTGGGCGAGAACTCGATCACTACAACAAAGTCGCCATCATCCAATTTCACATTGTTTGGAGCAGACGGAGGCGGAAGAACAGAGCACCCTTCGGCAGCATCTTCGTAATATAAGCCGAATGCATCCTTGATGTTCTCAACCGCTTCAGCAAGCGTTTCGCCTTGGGAATTGCACCCGGCGATATCATACATCCAGACACTGTAGCCACCTTCGTCCTCTGGATGCATGATGGATGGGTAGTAAAGCTTATCCATAATAACCTCTCCTATTTCAAACCTGCATCTTTCAAAATCTTTTGCTCCATGCCCTTTTTCAATGCCCCAGCATGATTAGGAACAGTGGTAGTTCTGCCAGTCTGCGGATTCCTAAAAAACAGATGAGAGCCATTTGTACGCAGGTGCACGAAACCATTGGACTCCAGTAGCTTGATTATCTCATGCGGCGTCATCGGCATTGCTTTGTCACCCC
Organism: uncultured Oscillospiraceae bacterium; assembly: GCA_947623875.1. Taxonomy (GTDB): domain Bacteria; phylum Bacillota; class Clostridia; order Oscillospirales; family Oscillospiraceae; genus Enterenecus. The sequence goes on along the minus strand of CANQII010000003.1, from coordinate 11,036 downwards.
TCCCAAGCCACTCACCCATTATACAAGCACAGTGGTTGAGAGTCAAGAAGAAAATAGCGAAAGCACCATAGAAGTTTTCTGCGAAGCGCTTCAAAAGAAAAGCTGGATAACGGCTGCTGAGCTAAGGACTACGCGGGTTGCTGAGTGGGTGTGCCGATGTCACCAGCCTGCTGCTCGCCGTGCAGGAGAGAGCCAATCCTGACGGGAAGGACATGAAATCCTTCTATTACAAAGTCTGTAAAGCTTTTTGACCTTGCAAGTCCAATCACTGGTATTTTGCCGCACGGGGCCAGCAAATCCCCGGCTTTTTTGGATCCTAACTGCGCCATCCGCGACAGAACCGATACCTTACAGGACACCGCCGGCAATGACGCCATTCTCACCGACAGCACAAGAGGCGCATCCCTCCCGGACATGCTGCCAAGGACATGTTCTACACTACAGACTTTAGAACTTGTACCCGGTGTCATCCAACCCGGCAGTCCACCTCCTATATCATTGAGCGCGTTGCGGCAGCACTGGCGAGTATGGGTGAGGTCCTGATTATCCTCGGCTATCTGAAGGGGAAAAGGTCGCATCCAAGAGATGACACTGCTGAAAAGCGAGTGCATGCGCCTGCCGTTGCAAATTGTCTGGAAGCTGATATGGTCTCATCGAAGATTCAGAAGTCCGGCCGAAAAGCGCAAAACGTAATATCCCGTTTTTTTCAAAAGATTGTTGGCGTACGTACTGATACGTGCTATAATGCACTCGAAAGTGAGGTTTCTCCAGCATGGGTAACGCTACGACATCTACTATAGCCCGCTGATAAATAAAAAAGTTCCCGGTACCTCGCCATGCAAAGGAAATTCCGGATGGGACGCTCAAAAGTATCAAATCGGATGCAGGGATTTGAAGACCCCTGACTCCCAAAAACCAATGACAGTCTGCTAAAAGGAGGTTGTTTTCATGGCAAAATATATCTATCCCGCCGTTTTCGCCAAGGAGGGAACGCAGTACTCCGTGCATTTTCCTGACTTCGAAAGCTGCTACACCCAGGGCGACAGCCTGATGGATGCTTTTGAGATGGCAGCTGATGTTCTGTGTCTGACACTCTACAATCTGGAAGAGGAACAGGGAGACATCCCCACCGCATCTGAAGTATCTGCCCTGCAGGCCGGCAAGGATGAGTTTATCTCTTTGGTTGACTGTGATACGTTGGAGTATCGTCAACACTACGACAACCGTGCGGAAAAAAGACCCTCACCATCCCTGCGTGGCTGAATACCATGGCAGAACGAGCTGGACTCAGTTTTTCCGCTGTTCTCCAGGCGGCTTTGAAGAACGAACTGCACATTACCGAAAACTGAACCGGCATGGACCGGAGGGGCAGAAGCGCTGTCGGCCCCAGTCCAATATTACAGCAAAGCCGCTCTACCCGGGTATTTCGATCCGGACGGAGCGGTTTTTGGCGGTTTCCTGCAGGGTATAGATTTATCGTTGCGTAGCTCACCTGTCGTATTTCTGATGTTCCATGGTGTGCGGAACAGAATCCCCTTAGTAGCCTGCGTCTGACCTTTGAGGTTGAGGTTCCTGCAGATCTGCGTTGATGAGTGTTTGGGCGGCTAAATGGGAAAACAGAAACAGCAGAGGACGAGAATAAGAAGATAAGAAAGAATACTCAAACAAAAGCACTCGGAGTAGTCCAGGGACGTTAGGGACTACTTTCGGTACCTATGTACTGGCAGGTGTGGCGGTTATAAGATTTAATGTACAGCACTTCAGGATGCTGGGGTAGTAATGCATTCCCAGGATTCAGTCGGATGCCGCAGACCAGAATGCCGGTATTCATGTTCCCACCTCTTTGCGCTGGGCAAAAAGCAGGTCTGATTTCCAGGGAAATCAGACCTGCAACAGTGGAAGAGGGTGGATTCGAACCACCGAAAGCGAAGCTAACAGATTTACAGTCTGCCCCCTTTGGCCACTTGGGTACTCTTCCGTATTCAGTTGAGCGTATGGAGCTGGTGGACGGATTCGAACCCCCGACCTGCTGATTACAAATCAGCTGCTCTACCAGCTGAGCTACACCAGCATCTTTCGCCCTGCCGCTCACAACATGGTGGATTATAGCAGGTGGGGACGGGGCTGTCAAGGGCAATTTTGAGAGAATTTGAGCCGAATATGCCAAGAAAAGGAATATCCAATCAGACGGTCCTGATATAGTCCGAATTGGAAGGTCAGCGGTAGTAGCCGGGAATGCCGATGCCAAGAGTAGCCCAGTGATTTGCTCGCTGCAGTTCTGCTGCCACATCTGCGTTGCCCTCGGTGTGAATGCCGTCTGCCTTCATCTCTGCGATTAGCTCCTGGACATCGGATGGTCTGCGTTCCCGATAGATGCCAACGCTGATGTTGGGGAAGGTATAGGAGTACCCGTGCTCGGTGTCGAGCATGGTTCCGCCGTTCTTCTCCCGCAGCAGATCTACCAGTGCCTCTGCCGGGACATCGAAGGCGGAGACTCCGTAGAGGATCGGCTTCAGTGAGCCGCCTGGGCCGCCCAGAAACTCGATGAATTCCACTGTACCATCTTGGGCGTAGTGGATGGCGAGGTCGCTGCTGCAGTAGTAGCGGCGACTTCGTACAGCGTCCCCTTTGCCGAGGCGTGTTTCCACTGCAGACTGGGGCATACCCAGTTCGATGGAAATGCCGTCCAGCACGATCTTATCCATGGGATAGACTTCTGCAATCATGTGTTCTCACCTTCGAAATAGGATATCCGGATCTGGATGCATCGGTATCACGCAGCTAAGCCTCGGCCCGCGTCTTCTTCGTCTTGATCTGGCTCAATCTGGGGGATCGGACTGAAAACAGGCACGCCGCCATAGCGGCCAATCAGGTAATCTTCTTCCAATGACCATTCTGACCGTATCTTGTACCGATTCAGGCTAAAGAGCGTAGAACTGTGGTCTGGCTTCCGATCCACAAACCATATCTCGTCCTGACGGAGGACATCGAGATTGATGAGACTGGAATCATGCGCTGTGGCAATGAGCTGGCAAGGAATCCCATCTGACATCTGGTAGTAGTGCTTGATGAACTCATTGGTCAGGTTTGGATGGAGACTCCTGTCTATTTCGTCCACGAAAACGACAGCGCCTTTCCTGCAGACGTAGTAGATCGGGATCAGTTCAAAAAGCCGCTTTGTGCCTTCGGATTCATCCCGGAAAGAGAAGAGATCATTTGGATTTCCGTGGTCGATGGCTATCCTGCCGCCTAAGAGACTTCTATCCTTGATGTTCCGGATGGATACACCATCAATCCCAGTATCAAAGCAGTCCAACAGACCGGTCCAATCCATGCCTTTGCCGCAGACCAGGCGCGGAGCATTACGGATCGCAGCTGCAGGGGAGATGATTGAGAGCTTGGAGAACCACTGTGACGTGTCCTTGAAGGCGCGGAAGGCAATGTCATCGTCTGGCGCCCGAGACGATACATCGGACAGAAAGAGCACTCGGGAGAGCTTCATGCTGCGAAAATCGGACATATAAACGTGAAAGCGTTCATTCGCAATACTTTCACCAAATTCGGATTCCATGCGGTAGGACTGGCCATTCTCTGCTTTCTGGCGCAGAAAAATACAGGTCTCCTCAGATCCCGTCTCGTACAGCCACTCTTCCACTACTGTGGCAGAGTCGTAAGAAATGGCAAAGCCGTAGGAGTAAAACCTGTTGTTTGAGAGAAAGTCGAACTGAAAAACGCCGGGGCTGGTCTTGTACTGGTCGTCAATGCGGAAGTATTTCCCGTCGCAGTCTGCTTCTTCTAGCCCGTTGGCAACAATATCGCGGGCGAATGCCACTGCTTCTATGAGATTGCTCTTCCCGCTTGCGTTGGCGCCGAAAAGATAGGAGCCCTTTAGAATGCGCTGCCCGTTGATTTCAACGAGGTGGCCGCTGTGCCGGGTTGTTCTGCCGGCAACCATATAAAGCGATGTTTGATCCTTAAAAGATTTAAAGTTTGCAACAGAAAAGCGAATAAGCATAGATACATCACCTTGCTGATGATATATCTGCGATTCTACGTTTGTCAATAGCTATATGTGCTTTTGCGAAAAATGAAATTTACCAGATGCTGCATCATACCGCGATCTCGCCGAAATACAAGAAATCCGAACTTGCTTCCGGTGGAAACAAGTTCGGATCTTCTTTGGTGGAAGAGGGTGGATTCGAACCACCGAAAGCGAAGCTAACAGATTTACAGTCTGCCCCCTTTGGCCACTTGGGTACTCTTCCGTATTCAGTTGAGCGTATGGAGCTGGTGGACGGATTCGAACCCCCGACCTGCTGATTACAAATCAGCTGCTCTACCAGCTGAGCTACACCAGCATCTTTCGCCCTGCCGCTCACAACATTGCGGATTATAGCAGGTGGGAGGGGAACTGTCAACAAGAAATTGCGGGAAGCTGTGTCAAAAAACGGCCAAATTTCACTGTCTGTTTTTGTGAGCGATGCACAAAATCGGGCAATGGAGACCGTTTGGAGCGCCTGAAGAAGAGGAATCCCGGGGTCCTTTTAACCACAGGTCTATCTATCCCGATAGAGGTTTTCATCGGCAATTCCCGCATGGGTGATCCCGACCGATAGCGCAGCATTCTCACATTGCAAAAAACCTTGCACTTTCCTGCCATTCCCGCAGCAGAGGCCGGAACCCGTATCTGCGGGTTCCGGCCGCCAGCCTATGCATGGAGTTCATTCGTCTGCAATCAAGCGGAAGGATATGCAGTCCATCTTCTTACTTCCCCCTGGAATCGTGCCTTTCATAGAGACATACAGCCCCTTCTGATGGGCCTCAATTGCCTGCTGATAGCTTTCGAGATCCAGAGATGCCGTAAGAATACCGGTCTTTCCCTGCTCGTCCAGGTATACCACTTCGATTTCGCCACTCTGCCGGTTTTCCAGAGACGGCTCAGCTTTCAGTAGCTGAACGTATCCCACGATCTTCTTCATCTGTTCCGTCTTAGGCTTAAGCGACCTGGAGATGGCTTTGAGCGGTGCAACATAGTCGCTGGTGAGATTCACAGAGGAAAATGGGGGGATGTTCTCCCGGACCAAAGGAGACCATTGCACTTGAAATACAACCTCCGCCTTTGGATGCTGATCGCAGATGTTTGCCACGGCATCACAGAAGTTGGCACTGACTGGAATATCCAGACATGAACCAGCATCTACAGCGGATTTCATGGAATGGATGGCTTCCACAATATGCCGTGTAACCTTCCGCGTCAGAGACTGTGCGCATTCTGCTTCGCTATTCAGTGCTGACAATTGCCTATACGAGCTCGCTCCTGCCTCCACAAAAGGACACACCACAGAAGCTGCATAACTGCCTGTCTCAGTCTGTCCGAAGCGGCATAGACGGACGAACTCCTGAACAGATTCATCCGGTTGGGTTGGATGGTATTGTCGCGGATACAACACATCCCGGGCGCCTCCTGCAAGCAGCTTTTGTGTGTTCTCAAAGAGGGCAATGGCGGCATCCAATGAGAGGCTGCCAAGCCCAATGCTCGGGTCGTGGACCTGGATTGTGAGCACATCAGAGTACGCATTGAGCAGTGTCAGCAGCATCTGAGCCACGGTCTTGTTTTCGCACTTCGCAACGTCACAGACAGACATGGCCAGTACCTTGGAATAATCGCAGGACACTCGGTCATACGGTATGACCACTTGTTCGAACGTGTCGTCATGGAAATGCTGAAGGACAGCGATATCATCCCGTTTTGTTTCAAAGGGTACCCATCCGGTTCTGAGTAAGTACCGTTTGAAGACAATTGGGTTAATGCGTGCTGCAAGTTTTTCGTAATTCGCTGCGTTGATCAAAACAGTTCACCTCTTGCTGCTCGCAGTGTTTTGGATCTGGCAATGGATTCTCGGCGATTCCTTTGGCACCTTGTCCCTTTGGGCACCTGGTTTGAGGCGCAGAGAGCACCAATGCATAGGTCCAGGCATCGGCAACTCATTTGGAACGACCAACAATTAAGTATATTTAATTGCAAAGAGATGCTTCGTCCAAAATGCTGAAACTAGTATAAAGGTACTCTCTGCATCTGGTGAGCAGATACTAATTTATCATATCGGTGCATGCTTTTCAAGCACTTTTAGATAAGCTTCAGAGTTTTTGCTCTTTTCAACAAGGCTTTGCAGAGAGGTGTTGTCCGGAGCTAGCGAGGAAGGAACTCCAAGACTCTTCGATGAGGACCATCCATCTGCGTACCATCGGGGTATCATGTGTCCGCGCTCCCGCGAATGGGGCACACATTCCCATTGTGCGAGACCGGTGCGCTGTGGTATAATGAGCGGCAGAACAAGCAGAGGAGAGAACGCATGAAGTATCAGGCAGTATTCTTTGATTTCGACTACACCCTGGGGGACTCCACATACCCTATCACCGAGGGCTTCAAAGCGGGCTTTGCCGCTCTGGGGCTGCCGGCGCCCACGGTGGAGCAGGTGAGACCCACCATCGGCATGACCCTGGAGAACGCATACACCTTCCTCACCGGCGATGAGGAGGACGCCCACCGGAAGGCCTTTACCCAAGGCTTTCACGATGCGGTAGGCCCGGACTCCGGCCCTGCGGGACAGCGCCTCATGACGGAGGAGACCCAGCTCTTTCCCGGCACGACGGAGCTGCTCCGAGCCCTGCAGGCAAAGGGCATTCAGGTTGCCATCATCTCCACAAAGCCCCGGGCCCATCTGGAGCGGATCTTTGCCTTCCGGGGCCTCTCGGACACCATCTCCATCATCGTAGGCGGCAGCGATGTCTCCCGCCACAAGCCCCATCCGGAGGGCGTGGAGTACACTCTGAACAAGCTGCACCTCACGGCAGACCAGGTGCTCTTCTGCGGAGACACGGTGATCGACGCAGAGACCGCGTCCAACGGCAAGACGGACTTCTGCGCGGTCTTAAACGGCACCACCCCGGCAGAGTCCTTTGAGAGCTACCCCCATGTCCATATCTCCCCGGATCTGCTGGACCTCAGGCAGTGGCTGGACGTGTAAGGCACATTCCCTGTACATCGATAGGACAGACAAAAGCGGCCCGCACCGTTGGAGGTGCGGGCCGCTTGTCAGGTGATGGGGTTGGCCCTACGGCTTAGTACATGCCCATGTCCGGGTTGGGGGCGGGAGCGGGTGCCGGGGGCTCGGGCTTGTCGGCCACCAGGGACTCGGTGGTGAGCAGGATGCCGGCCACGGAGGAGGCGTTCTCCAGAGCGGAGCGGGTCACCTTGGTGGGATCCACGATGCCGGCGCTCATCATGTCGCAGTACTCTTCCTTGTAGGCATCGAAGCCGTAGCCGATGGCGCCGCTCTCGTTGACCTTGGCCAGGACCACGGAGCCGTCGATGCCGGCGTTGTTCACGATCTGCTTCATGGGCTCTTCCAGAGCCTTGGCGATGATCCGGGCGCCGGTCTTCTCGTCGCCGTCCAGGGTGGCGATGAGGGCGTTCACGGCGGGGATGGCGTTGACGTAGGCAGCGCCGCCGCCGGCCACGATGCCTTCCTCAACGGCAGCGCGGGTGGCGTTCAGAGCGTCCTCGATGCGGAGCTTCTTCTCCTTCATCTCGGCCTCAGTAGCGGCGCCGACGCGGATGATGGCCACGCCGCCGGCCAGCTTGGCCAGGCGCTCCTGCAGCTTCTCCTTGTCGTAGTCGGAAGTGGTGGTCTCGATGGCCTTGCGGATCTGAGCTACGCGGGCGCTGATGTTGGCAGCATCGCCGGCGCCGTCCACGATGATGGTGTTCTCCTTGGAGACCTTCACCTGACGGGCAGTGCCCAGGTCAGTCAGAGTGGCTTCCTTGACGTCCATGCCCAGGTCGCTGGAGATCACGGTGCCGCCGGTGAGGACGGCGATATCTTCCAGCATCTCCTTGCGGCGGTCGCCGAAGCCGGGGGCCTTGATGCAGCAGACGTTCAGGGTGCCGCGGAGCTTGTTCACCAGGAGGGTGGAGAGTGCATCGCCTTCCACGTCCTCGGCGATGATCAGCAGGCGCCGGCCGCTCTGGGCGATTTGCTCCAGAATGGGCAGCAGATCCTGGATGGAGGAGATCTTCTTATCGGTGATGAGGATGAGAGCGTCGTCCAGGACGGCTTCCATCTTCTCGGTGTCGGTGACCATATACGGGGTGATATAGCCACGGTCCAGCTGCATGCCTTCCACGACCTCGCTGTAGGTCTCGGCGGTCTTGGACTCCTCTACGGTGATGACGCCGTCGTGGGAGACCTTCTCCATGGCCTCGGCGATCAGGGTGCCGATGTCATCGTCGCTGGAGGAGATGGCGCCTACCCGAGCGATGTCGGAGGTGCCGGAGACAGGCTTGCTGTTCTTCTTGATCTCTTCGATGGCGGCTGCGGTGGCCTTGGAGATGCCCTTCTTCATGACCATCGGGTTGGCGCCGGCGGCCAGGTTCTTCAGACCCTCGCGGATGATGGCCTGGGCCAGCAGCGTTGCGGTGGTGGTGCCGTCGCCGGCCACATCGTTGGTCTTGGTGGAGACTTCCTTCACGATCTGGGCGCCCATGTTCTCAAAGGGATCGTCCAGGGTGATCTCCTTGGCGATGGTCACGCCGTCGTTGGTGATGAGGGGTGTGCCGTACTTCTTGTCCAGAACCACATTGCGGCCCTTGGGGCCCATGGTGATCTTGACGGTGTCGGCGAGCTGGTTTACGCCGCGCTCCAGAGCGTGCCGTGCCTCGTCGCCGTAGCAAATGATCTTAGACATATCGCATTACCTCCGATGATATTACTTCGTTGCTTGTCCGGATGCTGTGGATTACTCCACGATGGCCAGAATGTCGCCCTGCCGGACGATGGTGTACTCCTGACCGTCTACCTTGACCTCGGTGCCGGAATACTTGCTGGTGATCACCTTGTCGCCGACCTTCACGGTCATGACAACTTCCTTGCCGTCCACCATGCCGCCGGGGCCTACTGCTACGACTTCAGCCATTTCCGGCTTTTCCTTGGCGCTGGCGGTCAGGATGATGCCGCCCTTGGTGGTCTCCTCAGCTTCGCAGGCCTTCAGGATGACGCGGTCGGAGAGAGGTTTGAGATTCATAAATGCGTTCCTCCTTATATGTGATAGGCAATAAACGAATTCGGGTGCCTCCCGATTGGAGGCTGTTAGCACTCGTTTTTCCTGAGTGCTAACTACGGTGCAGATAATAACGCCGCCGGCTAAAAAATGCAAGCCCTATTTTGAAAAAAACTGCCCAAAAGCCAAAAAATTAACGCAGCGTTCACAATCTCCCTCGAAGAGTGCTAATTTTTGGCGATGGGAGGCCGGTAAGACAGGCCCTCCGGGTAGAAGAAGTGCATCTTCTTGTCGCTGCGGCGGATGCGGATCTCCTTACTGCGGATCACCTCGCCGTCGATTACCCCGATGAGCTCTGACTCAGACTGCACCAGAACCTCGTCTGTCTCCCGGAACCAGATCTTGTCCGGCAGCTCACGGTACCGGCCGGTGGCGTATTTTCCCAGGCAGGTGAGGAAGGTGAGAAGGCTCACCCCGGGGATCACCAGGGTCTCCAGCACCCCGTCGTCCGGCATGTTGTCCCCCACCGGCATAAAGCCCCCGCCGTAGTGGCGGCCGCTGCAGACGCAGAGGATGGTGAGCTCCCCCTCGTAATGGAGATCGCCGGCGGTAACGGTGGCTCTCTGGGTGAGGCCGTAGCGCAGCACCTGTTCCGCCGCAGAGAGTCCGTAGGCCAGCATGCCGGAGACCAGGGGCAGGGATTTATACCGGTGCACCCCGCCTGCCACCCGGGCGTCCAGGCCCACGCAGGCGATGTCGATGCCCAGCCGCCCGTTGCAGTCCAGCACGTCCATGGCCGCCTGGGGGCCCTGAGACAGCTTTCGAAGGTCTGAGAACGCCTTTTTACATTCCTTGCCAAAGATCTTGAGAAAGTCGTTGCCGGTGCCCAGAGGGACGTTGGTCACGGCGGCGTTGTCCCAGCCTGCCGCGCCGTTCACCGCCTCGTTCAAGGTGCCGTCTCCGCCGCAGGCGTAGATCCGCACCGGCTGTCCGGACGCCGCAGCCTCCCTGGCAAAGCGCATGCAATCTCCCTCTTGTTTCGTGTACCGGACGGTGCAGGGGAGACCCAGGGAGCGGATGTGCTGCTCCAGGCGGTTCAAGCTGCTGCCCTTGCCGGCGGCGGGGTTGATGATGAAGAGATGTTCCATGCCGTCACACCCCATACTGGAAGAAGTCGCAGCGGAGCATGCCGTTGTAGAGCTTCCGCTTCTTGTCCGCCGGCCGGCCGAAGGCCCGCTCAAAGTCCGTGAGGCCGGAGAGCACCCCCACAGACCACCCCTCCGGCAGTTTGGACGCCGCCCTGCCGAAGGCCTTGCAGAGGGCCTCTGCCTCCTTCACCTCCATGAGCCGCTCTCCGTAGGGCGGGTTGGTGATCACCCGGCCCTTGGGCTCGCTGCGGGTGAATTTCGCGGCATCTGCTGTCTCAAAGCGGATGCAGTCTGATACCCCCGCCAGTTTGGCGTTGTGCTGGGCCAAAGCCACGCACTCCGGGTCGATGTCCCCGCCCCAGATGTCATAGGTGCCGTGGTACTCCAGGTCCCGGGCCTCGGCTGCGGCGTCCTTCCAGAGCTGAGCCGGGATCTGCCGCCATTTCTGGGCGGAGAAGGTGCGGTTCAGGCCTGGCGCGATGTTCCGGGCGATGAGGGTGGCCTCGATGGGGATGGTGCCGGAGCCGCAGAAGGGGTCGCAGAGGGGATCGCGACCCCGATACCGGGTGAGGGAGACAAGCACCGCCGCCAGGGTCTCCCGGAGGGGTGCCAGTGCCCCCTGGGCCCGGTATCCTCTCTTGTAGAGGTTCTCGCCGCTGGTGTCGATCATCAGGGTGGCGGTGTCCTTCATGAGGGAGAACTGCACCTGGTAGAGGGCGCCGGTCTCGGGCAGGGTGTTGAGACCGTATGCCTTGCCGAGACGCTGGGCCAGGGCCTTTTTCAGCACCGCCTGACAGGAGGGCACCGCGTGGAGCTGGGAGTTCAGAG
>CANQII010000002.1 GCA_947623875.1 uncultured Oscillospiraceae bacterium | reverse complement strand
CCACCAATCCGGACACGGAAGGGGAGACCACCGCCCTGTACCTCTCCCGGCTCTTAAAGCCCTTCGGGGTGAAGACCACCCGCCTGGCCTACGGCATCCCGGTGGGCAGCCATCTGGAGTATGCGGACGATGCCACCCTGATGCGGGCCATGGAGGGCCGCAGAGAGATCTGAAGCATCGAAAGGGAGTACTGGCCCAATCATACGGCCCATGTCGCGTATATTGTGCAGCTATAGAGGCCCCAGGTTCCGCGCATCATGGAACCTGGGGCCTTTTCACAGTCTCCTGTGATAGGACACGGCTCTGGCTTATGTACCTTTTCCAGGCGCTTTGCTGCCGCTTCATCGGTGCCCTCTGGCAAGATGGGCTGGTTGGTACCGAAGATGGGATCGCATACCGGAATGCCGAGCATTTCCTAAAGCATCTCCCGGAGGTGGAGATGGTGAGCGGGCTGGAGAAAGAGAGAGCCAAGGCAGACCCGTGATTGGCTTCTCCGTACCTGTTAACGGCAGGTGTTATCTCAGACTATCTCTCGCGAGCGCTTTTTGAGAGCACCGGCACAGCCGGCGGTGTTTGCATATCAACAAAGGGGCGCGATGCTTGCCGCATCGCGCCCCATATCGCGCTGGTATAGCGGATTACTCCTCCGGTTTGGGCTCCTCAGCGGGGGCTTCCGACTCCTCGGCAGGGGCCTCCGGTGCCTCAGCTGCGGGCGCTTCCTCAGCCGGTGCCTCCTCCACGGGGGCTTCCTCAGCCGGGGCGTCCTCCGAGGTGGTCACCTCTACGGGGATCTCCTCGGTCTCAGGCTCGGCGGCGGGCTCGGCCGCAGCCTCCTCCACAGGGGCCTCCTCCGGGGCGGTGTCGCTGGCAGCGGCGCCGGCGGCCTTGATGTCCGCGATGCGCTCGTTGTTGTACGCGATCTTGGCCAGAGAGTCTGTGATCTGGCGGCAGAGATCCGCATAGGGCTCTGCGGGGTCGCTGCCGTTCTCGGCGAAGTAGAGCTTGCCCAGTTCGGTGTACGCCTTGCGGATGGCGTCCTGCTCCACGGAGTTGGACACCTTCAGCTTGTTCACCTCAGAGAACTCCTTGGCCTTGGCCGCGCCAGTCTCGCTGAGTTCCTTCGCTTTGACGGCGCCAGTGTTGGCCAGTTCCTTTGCCTTTTCCACACCCTGGTGGATGCCGGCTACGACGCTGTCTTTCAGGCCTTCAAAATCAATTGCCATGGTTTATACCTCCGATATGCAATTTCTCGGGCACGCGCCCGGTGCTAATGAGTGGATGAGGGGCTTTGCTTATTTGGGGTCCTTCTCCCGGAAGGCGAAGAACCGCTGGCCCAGGTAGTTGAGGCCGGTATAGAGCACCATGCCTACCAGCATCGCCCCATTGTCCTGGACCGTGGGGGAGAAGCTAGAGAGGGCCATGCGGACCAGAGGCTTGGCCACCCCGTATCCGATGCCGGCGCATACGATCACGGTGAGGGCGAACCGGCCCACCTGCGCCCAGGACTGCTCCTTGTTCTGGAAGGTGAAGTACTTGTTCAGAAAATAGCTCACGATGCCGCCCAGAAGATAGTTGGCACACACGCAGATCCAGTAGTTCCAGTGGGCCAGATTATAGAGGAGGAACATGGCGCCGGAGCCCACCGCCGTGTTCACAACCCCCACCAGGAGGAACTTGATCATGGAGACATCAAAGAATTTCTTCATCGCTGTCCTCCAGAATGTCCCGGATCAGGAAGCGGGGTCTGCCTTTTGTCTCCAGATAGATCTTGCCGATATACTCCCCGATTACCCCAAGGGAGAGGAGAATCAGACCGCCGATGGCCCACACCGAGCACATCACGCTGGCCCAGCCCAGGATGGTGGCGCCCATGGCCCACCGCACCACGGAGTAGATCAGCATGGCGATGGAGACGATGAAGATCAGCACGCCGAGGCCTGTGATCATGCGGATGGGTTTGGTGGAGAGGGAGGTGATACCCTCCATGGCGAAGCTCAGCATCTTTTTCAGGGGATACTTGCTCTCCCCGGCAAAGCGCACGCCCCGCTCATACTCCACGGTGTCTGTGGGGTACCCGATCATGGGGACGATGCCCCGGAGGAACAGATTTACCTCCTTGAACGCGCTGAGCCCCTCCAGCGCCCGGCGGGACATGAGACGGTAGTCTGCGTGGTTGAAGACGGTCTCCGCACCCATGTGGTTCATCAGGCGGTAGAAGGCCTCGGCGGTGAAGCGTTTGAAAAAGGTGTCTTTGGCCCGGGAGGAGCGGACGCCGTATACGATGTCCATCCCGTTGTGGTACTTCTCCACCATGGCATCCACCGCATTCACATCGTCCTGCAGGTCTGCATCCATGGAGATCACCATGTCCGCCCGGTCCTTGGCGGTGAGCAGGCCTGCCAGAAGGGCGTTCTGGTGGCCCCGGTTTCGGCTGAGGTTCAGACCGCTGAAGAGAGGGTCCTTCTCGTGGAGGGCGGAGATCACCTCCCAGGTCTTGTCCTTGGAGCCGTCGTTGACGAACAGCACCCGGCTCTTGCCGCTGATCTGCCCGGAGGCGATGAGCTGCCGCATCTTCTCTCCCAGCCTGCGGGAGGTCTCCGGCAGCACCTCTTCCTCGTTGTAGCAGGGAACAGCTATGTACAGTGTATTCGGCCGCATGTCCCGGCGTTTCCTCCTTCCGGCTATACTATACGCCGTATAATATTGGATGTCAAGAGAGATCACAGAATGTTTACAATTACCTTGTCAGGCGGATGCGATGCACTCGTCCAGAGAGCCATAAAGGTCATTCTCGCAGCGCATGGTGCGGAGCAGAGCCCGGAGCTTGCGGTAGAAGAGGTCGACCTCTTTCACGCCGTCCCGCTGGAGCTTGTCCCGCAGCACGGCGAGAACGGCATCGGAGAGCCCGGAGCAGGTGCAGCAGATGGCCCAGAACTGAGCCTGCTCGCTCTCGTCCAAATCCTGCCGGGCGGGTATGACATATCGGTCGTCCAGGCAGAGTACCTGGCCGTCCTGAAGAACAGCGGGCAGGAAGGCGTTGTCCTCTGCGCAATAGTGGCACCAGGTGCCGTTCACATCGCCGTATGGCTCTCTGCTGCTGCAGACCAGCACAAACCGCTTTCCTCGCTGGACCAAATGATCGAAGAGGCGTTGGACCCATTTTGTGTGGAAGCGGTCCATGGAGCAGTCCAGGATGAGCAGCATAGGGGCGTCCGCCGCAGTAGAATGCTCCAGAACCTGCAGGGCGGTGTCTAAATAGGGTAGGTCTGCCTCCAGAAAATCGAAGAATGTCTCGGAGAGAAAGAGAATGGGGCAGAGGTGCTGGCGGAAAATCCGGTATGCGACTGCGCTAAGGGTGATGCTCTTGCTGCTGCAGGGCGGGCCGGAAAGGACGATGAGACTGCTTCTCTCCGGCAGCCTGTTGCAGTCTAGACCGTGCAGCTGCCGGCAGATCAGCTGATAGAGCGGCTCTTCAAACGTGCGCTGTACATGAAAGACGGCGCTCCGAGTATAGCCATACCATGCCGCATCACCTGCACTGCATTTTCGGCGCAGAAAGTCCAAGAACAGTCCCTGTTGCTCTTCTGTTCCCCAAGGACGGGGATGGTGGACCCTGCGCTCTGTGAGGAGAAAACCCACATTCCGGAAAGCGAGCAGGTCACGCTGGGACAAAAAGACCGGTTGGCGGGCCTGGTAATACAGATCCCCGTGAAGACATCCATCCGGCAAGTCTTCCCCAGCCGCTGCGGTTAACGCCTGTACGGCAGAAGTGCAGAGAATCTCATGCAGGGAAGATTCGCAGCATTGGACGCCGCACTGCTGTAGGGCGGCATACATCTTTTGGTGCTGCGTCCAGGCCGTAGAGGACACACCCCAGATGGATGCAGATCCCTCGGGGGCGTGTCGCCAAAGCAGCCTGGAGAGGCGCCGCATCAAGTGCCAATCCATCTCCGAATCCAGCCCCGCCAGCACCAGAGGGTGGGTCTTGTCCATCAGCCCTGGGATCTGTTCCAGCGCTTTCCAGGCACAGTACCAGTTGTATAATTCGTCTGCATCCTCCGGGTCCTCCTGCAGGCCTGCTGGATACCCGAAGAGCTGCAGAATGGGCAGATGGGTGCGGCTGAGATGGATGCACTTGGAATCTAGCTCCCCATCGGCAATCTGCGCATACTGCTGCACTACGCTCCGGCCGCTCTTCTGAAAGAAAGAGGCAAAGTGTGCCTCTGTGCGGCTTGTGATCACGGCGCTCCAGGGCAGAGAAGCGATCTCTTTCAACTCCTCCTCGGAGATCCCCCGGCCCGCATACAGGATGACGTGGTTGGTCTGAAACTGCAGAGCGAAATCGTTGACGGCTGTTTGGATATCCGTAGGCGATCACGTTTCTCCTTCCTGGTTGCATGTGTTGGGAAATCGGCCTGATTTCCCAACAGAAAAAACCACTCTTGGTACGTTCAGAGAGTAGCAGGAACAGGGGGAAAAGTCAAGAGAGAAATGGCGTTTATCCATATCCTTTTTCAATTGCACAGTGCAGCTTTTCTGCGTGTCCTTGCGGAGAGTATATAGTATGCTTCACTCTGTGTGTAAAGGTGAATTCATCATACAAGAAAGCAGTTTTGCATTACAGCGTGAAGCATTTCCCATCTCCTAACGGATTTCATATTTCTGGAAACAAGTGCCTATTCTGCGGAGAAGAAAAAGTACCCGGTGAGGGGCGCTGCGCCTGCCTCAACGGGTATTCTGAATATTCAAGCTGTCTTGCTGTCTGCCCTTTATAAGGTGAGGGCCTCCCGGAGCCGCTGCACCGCCTTTTTCTCGATCCGGGACACCTGTACCTGGCTCACCCCTAGCACCCGGGACACCGCCTGCTGGGTGAAGTTTCGGAAGAACCGCAGCTTGATCACCTTTTGCTCCCGCTCCGGGAGGTTGTCTATGGCCTCCCGGAGGGTGAGCCGCTCAATGAGGTCCTCCTCAATGCCATCGTCTCCCAGAATGGTCTCCAGGGCCAGCCCGTCCTCGCCGATCTCCTCCTGGAGGGATGTCACCGTACAGACGGCGGCCTCTGCCGCTGCCACCTCCTCCGGCTCCAGACCACAGGCCGCCGCCAGCTCGGAGACGGTGGGATCCCGGCCCAGGCGGTAGGTGAGGATCTCCCGCTTCTGCCGGAGCTCCGCCGCCTGCTCTTTCAGCCCCCGGCTCACCTTTACCGCTCCGTCATCCCGGAGGAACCGGCGGATCTCGCCGGCGATCTTGGGTACGGCATAGGTGGAGAACTGGGTGCCGTAGGCGGGGTCGAAGCCGCGGACCGCCTTGAGAAAACCCAGACACCCCAGCTGATAGAGGTCGTCCGGGTCGGTGCCCCTGCCGCAGAACCGCCGGGCCACAGACCAGATGAGGCCGCTGTTGTCCAGCAGCAGTCGCTCGCAGGCATCGTTGTCTCCCTCCCGAGCGGCGGCCAGCAGCGCAGGGGCGTCCAGACCCCGGATCATTGTGCCGTGCGGCGGGCGAGGCGCCGCCGCATGGTAATGGTGGTGCCCTTCCCCACGGCGGAGCGCACCTGCAGGGAGTCCATAAAGCTCTCCATGATGGTAAAGCCCATGCCGGAGCGCTCCTCGCTGCCGGTGGTGAAAAGGGGCTCCCGGGCCTTCTTCACGTCCGGGATGCCCACCCCCTTGTCCCGGACCGTGATCTCCAGGACGCTGTCCTCCAGCAGCCGAAGCCGCATGGTGATCTTCCCGATCTTGTCCGGGTATGCGTGGACCACCGCGTTGGTAACCGCCTCGGAGACGGCGGTGCGGATGTCTGCCAGTTCCTCCAAAGTGGGATCCAGCCGGGCGGCAAAGCACGCCGCGGCCGCCCGGGCAAAGCCCTCGTTGGCGGAGCGGGAGGGGAAGGAGACCTCTGCCTCGTCCAAAACAATGTGCTGCATATGTAGTACCTCCTCGTTTCATCTATTCCAGCGGGACGAGCCGTCCCACCCCGGCGGCGTCCAGCACTCTTCTCGCCTGGGCGGGGATGTGGGTGGCCCGCAGCGTGCCGCCGGCGTGCTCCATCTGCCGCTTGGCCATCAGCAGCAGGGCGATGCCGCTGCTGTCCATGAAGGAGACATCACTGAGATCCAGCTCCAGCCGGCGGGGGAGCTCCTCTGAGATGATCTCTTCCAACTCCCGCATCATGGTGCGGGCGCCGTGGTGGTCTATGTCCCCGGAGAGGGCTGCGGTGAGGCAGCTGCCCCGGCTGGTTACGGTTACGGACATGGCGGAACCCTCTCTTTGCAAAAAAATCAGTGCGGTATGGGAGCTTGTCCCATACCGCACTGCAGTATATCCGTTATTGCTGGAGAAAATTGTAAAAGAAAGGGGGAGGGTGAAAATTATGCTTCTGCGGTTGTCTCGGATCCCATGGGAATCGTCTCTCTGCGGTCCCAATGGGTGAAGGCCGCCTCACAGGGTCCCTCCGCCAGTGCCAGAGCCGCTGCCTCATCCGCCCCAAACACGGACACCGGATCAGCGGACGCTCTTTCGGAGAGCACCAGACGGCGGAAGACAGCCTCGCCGTACTGGTAGAGAACAGCGGCGCAGAAACGGTCTTCCAGAATGCCAATGGAGAGCTCCTCCAGGAAAGCAAAGTGGTCTCGAACGTTGTGGAAAGAGACCTGCACCTCTGCAAATACCATCGCCATGCCGGTATTGGAGAGGGTGATGCATAAATCGCCGCTGGCCAGGTGTTCCGGGTCCGGATTGGGATTGGGGTTCACCACGGTGAGGCACACGGCAGAGCCGCTGAGCCTGCCGTAACCCGGGTCCCCGGCGTGATGCTCTTCCATCTGATACCCGTTTAGGAACTGTTTGAGCTGCTCCAGCTTTTCCAGCGGCTTGATGCGCCCGGGACTTCTACCCATGATACCGCACTCCTTCTCCCTGATAGTGCGGGGCCGCCTGGCAGGCGGCCCCGCTGCGATTAGTTCAGAACTTCCAGCTGCTCCTTCAGCTTGCCGATGAGAGCGCGGAGCTTCTCGGCCCGGGCCTCTTCGCCGGCCACCACCTGGGCCGGTGCCTTGCTGCGGAATCCGGGGTTGGCGAGCTTGGATTCCAGACCCTTGAGCTCTCCCTCTTTCTTGCCCAGATCCTTGGTAAGGCGGGCCTTCTCCTTCTCGATGTCCACCAGCTCGGCCAGAGGCATATACACCTTGGCGCTGTGGGTGACGTCTGCCACCATGCCCTTGGTGTGCTCCGGCTCCGTCTCAGAGACGGTGATGGAGGACGCCCAGGCGAGACGGGTGAGGTAGCCCTCGCCGGCGGTGAAGACGGCGGCGTGGGGGGACACGATGGTGACCGCTGCCTTGCGGGAGGGCGGCACGTTCATCTCGGCCCGGCGGGTGCGCACGGCCTTGATCACGTCCATCACCGCCTCCATGGCGGCCTCTGCCTCCGGGAAGTCCAGCGCCTTGCTGGGTACCGGCCAGTTCTGCAGCATGAGGAAGTCTCCCTCGTGGGGCAATGCCTGCCAGATCTCCTCGGTGATGAAGGGCATGAAGGGGTGTAGCAGCTTCAAGGTCTCGGTGAGCACATACACCAGAACGCGGCTGGCCTGGGCGCGGGCTGCCATGTCCTCGCCCTGGAGGCGGGCCTTGGTGAGCTCGATATACCAGTCGCAAAAATCGGACCAGATGAAGTCGTAGACCTTGGCGGAGGCCACCCCCAGCTCATAGGTCTCCATGTTGTCTGTAACCTCTTTGATGAGGCGGTTGAGGCGGGTGAGGATCCAGCGGTCCTCCTGCTCCAGGGTGTCCGGCAGGCCGATCTCCTCGCTGGCCAGGTTCATCATCACGAAGCGGCTGGCGTTCCAGATCTTGTTGGCGAAGTTCCGCATGGCCTCACACTTCTCGGTGTAGAAGCGCATGTCGTTGCCCGGGGCGTTGCCGGTGATCAGGTTGAAGCGGAGGGCATCGGCGCCGTACTGCTCGGCCATCTGCAGGGGGTCTATGCCGTTGCCCAGGGACTTGGACATCTTGCGGCCCTTGTCGTCCCGGACCAGGCCGTGGATCAGCACGGTGTGGAAGGGCGGCTTGCCGGTGTGTTCGCAGGCGGAGAAGATCATCCTTGCCACCCAGAAGAAGATGATGTCGTAGCCGGTTACCAGCACGTCTGTGGGGTAGAAGTAGTCCAGATCCGGGGTCTTGTCCGGCCAGCCCAGAGTGCTGAAGGGCCAGAGGGCGGAGGAGAACCAGGTGTCCAGCACATCGGGATCCCGGGTGATCTTGGTGCTGCCGCACTTCTCGCAGCAGGTGGGATCCTCCCGGGTGACGGTCATGTGACCGCAGTCCGCGCAGTACCACACGGGGATCTGGTGGCCCCACCAGAGCTGGCGGGAGATGCACCAGTCGTGAATGTTCTCCATCCAGCCAATATAGGTCTTGGAGAAGCGGTCCGGGACGAACTTCACCTCGCCGTCCTTCACCACCCGCAGCGCCTCTTCCGACAGAGGCGCCATCTTCACGAACCACTGGGCGGAGATGATGGGCTCCACGTCGTTGTGGCAGCGGTAGCAGGTGCCCACGTTGTGCTGATAGGGCTCCACCTTGACGAGATAGCCTTGTGCCTCCAGATCCTCCACGATGGCCTTGCGGGCCTCGTAGCGGTCCATGCCGGAGTACCGGCCGTAGCCGGGGACCACAACGCCGTTGTCGTCCAGCACCCGGATGGTCTCCAGGTTGTGGCGCAGGCCCACTTCGAAGTCGTTGGGGTCGTGGGCGGGGGTCATCTTCACGCAGCCGGTGCCGAAGTCCTTCTCCACATAGTCGTCTGCCACGATGGGCATCTCACGGCCCACCAGAGGCAGCACGCAGGTCTTGCCCACGATGCTGGTGTACCGCTCGTCCTCCGGGTTCACCGCCACGCCGGTGTCGCCCAGCATGGTCTCGGGACGGGTGGTGGCTACCACCAGGTCGCCGGATCCGTCGGACAGGGGATAGCGGATGTGCCAGAGGTGGCCGGGCTTGTCCTGGTACTCCACCTCGGCATCGCTGAGGGCGGTGACGCAGTGGGGGCACCAGTTCACGATCCGGCTGCCTTTATAAATCAGGCCCTTCTCATAGAGGGAGACGAACACCTCCCGGACGGCCTTGCTGCAGCCCTCGTCCATGGTGAAGCGGGAGCGCTCCCAGTCGCAGGAAGCGCCCATCTTCTTCTGTTGGGCCACGATCCGGTTGCCGTACTGGTTCTTCCACTCCCAGACCCGCTCCAGGAACTTCTCCCGGCCCAGCTGATGGCGGGTGAGGCCCTCTTTGGTCCGGAGCTCCTCCTCTACCTTAATCTGGGTGGCGATGCCGGCGTGGTCTGTGCCGGGGACCCACAGGGCGGCGTAGCCCTGCATCCGCTTGAAGCGGATCAGGATGTCCTGCAGGGTGCAGTCCATGGCGTGGCCCATGTGCAGCTGTCCTGTTACATTGGGCGGGGGCATGGAGATGGTGAAAGGCTTCTTGTCCGGATCCCGGTGGCCCCGGAAGCAGCCGTTCTCCTCCCAGAGCTGATAGATCCGGGACTCTACGTCTTTTGGATCGTAGACTTTCGGCAGCTCTTTCTTTGGCAGATCTTGTTGCATGCGCAAAAACTCCTCTCCCGGGGCATGTAAAAACGCCCCGAGCAATGTGAATGCTCAGGGCGATTGCATAACCGCGGTACCACCTGAATTCCCTGACGCTGCAGGGCACTTGTTGTCTCTGTAACGGGAGAACCCGCCGTCCCTTACTCGGCTTGGGGGACGAAGCTCGGGGAGCACTTTCCGGACCGCTTGGGAGCGCTTCACACCGGCCAGCGCCTCTCTGTACCCAGACAAATCCATACTCTTTCCCTTCAACGCCTTTTCCTGTCCCAATATAGCGGGGTGGGGGTGGTTTGTCAAGAAGGTTTTTAATGGCGGCTCTATTTTCTCTAAAATGAGAAAAACGGGCCCGAAAAGGGCCCGTTTTTCCCGTTAAATATCGGAATTGTGACGGTAAAACACGCGCTCGTCCAACTGCAGCCCCTCGTCCAACTGCAGGCCCAGGATCTCATCCCGGTGCAGCAGGTTGTACAGTGTGCTCTTGCCCACATCGGCGGTCTCTTTCCGCAGGATCACGGCGGCTTTGTAAGGCGGCACGTCCCGCACTTTTTCCCGGATCAGATTGATCAGCCGGGGCGTCATGCGGGATTTGAGGGTCACGAAATCAAAGGCCTCTGAGAAGCACTTGCAGGCGCAGTCCGGGTTGAGGCATTCCATTTTGCGGCTTTTCAGGACGATTCTCGTCTTCTTCCCCTCGAAGGGAATGTCCTGCAAAGTTCGGTCCTGGATGCAGTGCTGTCTCTTGGAGCGCTGTCCGCAGACTGGACAATATAAGTCCATGCGGTTGGATGCAACATAGATCATGAGACAATCCCCATTGTCTTCACTACCCAAAACATCCAGCGTTGGGTCTAGTTGTTTCACAAAGTCTTCCATACTACATTCCCCCAGAGATCGAAGACATGGCATGAGACAGACGTGATATTTCCGGTGCTTTTTACAGATTTTTACTGTGCAGGAGCAACCGGTAGCAGTGGCTGTCCCCCTTTCTTCTGGGGCGCATTTTATAACACACTAAAGTGTTTGTCAAGCAGAGTTTCCACCGAATTATCCGGCGTTTTCTCGTGAAAGTACACAACGATACGTGAGATTGACACGCGAAAAATCAGCGGTACGCCCACAATTTGGAAATCAAGTGGGGATTTTGTCAATCCATTTAGAAACCAGCCGCAGCGACAGGGCAGCGGCTGGTTTTGAATGGGGTATTTCGTCCGTCATGGCTCATCCGAGCCGTCCTCCGGGTCTGGATTCAGGTAGCGGCGGAAGTCTATGATGGGAGGCAGATTGTCCTCATCTGCGCTCTCCTCCTGGTCCTCTTCGTCATCAGGTATGTCAAACAGGCTGTCGAACAGGCTGCTGAACGGGTATAGTAAGGGATTGCCACCCTCGTCATCGCCCTCGTCCTCCTCGTCCTCCTCTTCGGCCATTTCATCGTCAGCATCCTCTTCCTCATCACCGTCAGACATGGCCACCATGCTGCGGAGCATGCCCATGATCGGATTCTCATCTGGACCGGTTCTGCGGTAGATGTCCTCAAATGCCTTCAGGAGGGCTTCATAGTCCTCCTCATCTTCCGCATCCGCATCCGCATCCTCATCCTCATCCGCTTCTTCCCCATCTTCCACATCCTCCACATCCTCATCCTCATCCTCATCCTCCTCGTCCTTGTGCCCATCCCAAGCGAACGCCGCCTTTACCTCTTCCCATTGGGCGTTGAAATCCAGGTCGCGATTCGGATGCCGCTGGTTGTAGATGCGGAGTAACCGGCGGAGGGTGTCGTCCTCGTCCTCGCCGGGGTAGGGGCCCCAATATTCCTCGATGATACCCAAAAATTCTTGCCAGTTCACCAGCTTGCCGTAGGAGTCGGCCAGGCTGTACCAGGGATTGTTCGAGGTCATGTCCATCTCAGACTCGCCCACGTCATAGGGAAGGCCGTACTTGTTGAGGTGGGGCGGCGGATTCCAGCCAAAATGCTGGATGTAGTCCAGCACCTGCGGGAACATCGTCTCCAGAGTGCCCACCGCATAGCCCGCCTGGGCAAAGAGGGCGCTCCCGCAGCCGTCGCCCACCACCAGCATGGGGTAGGTGCCGGGGACCAGATTCATGAGCCGGGCCACCTGCTCCCCATAGAAATCAAAAGGGGTCTGGAGAAACGCCGCTGTGGGCAGAGCGGCGTTGATCTCTCCCCGGAGAACGCTGTAATCCGGGTCCGTCTTGTCCAGCATGACAAAGATGGTGTCGAAGGTGTCTGTCAGGCTCCTGCCCTGGCGCTTCAGATCCTCCAGCATGTGTACCGCCGGCTCATCCCGATGCTGGAACCACAGCAGCAGGGTGGGTTCGTTTGCCCCGAAGAGAGAGTATTTGTCATCGATACTCTCCTCCTGTCCCCAGATGGCAGGCATTTCCACATGCCGGACCAGAAAACAGGAATCCAGACTGATCGTCATCAGCAAGTAGCGGACGGCCTGATTGGGGGGCAGGAAGAGCTCCCGCTCCTGGAAGAACAGAGAGCCGTCTCCGGTACGGGCGGCGGAGACCAGATGATACCGGCCTGTGAGCAGGGGAAGGGTGCGCTTCCCGCCTGTCCAGGGGTATTCCGCCAGATCAAGGCGCCTGCAGCTGCCGTCTTTCTCCACCTTGGTGATGGACCAGAGGTTGTCTGGGACAGGGGCATTCGCCTCCAGGGTCAAGGTGCTTGCGGACGCCGGCTGCTCCAGCCGGAAGGAACCGTTCTCCCAGCGCTCCAGAAGGCCGTCCAGGGGACGGAGCCGGGCGGGGATGCCCTGGAGCCGGAGCTGGGCTACCGCCTGCGCATCGGAGGAGAGAAATGCCATGCCGTTTTTTGTCTCATCTGGGTCCCGCCAGGGGATCAGTTTCTCCAGATGCAGCCGGGGACAGGCGAGATAGGGCCAGTAGATCTCATCCGGCAGGTCCCCCTGGGGCGGCAGGGCTGCAAAGTGGGATTCCAGGACGGCGCTGGGGGTGTCCCGGAGATCCTTCTCCGGCAGGGTGCGGAGCAGCCGCTCTCGGAGGTCCGGGCGGTCTCCTCTGAGAAAGGTGATGAGCTCCCGGCGGTTGCCCATGGCGGCGTCCAGCAGATCCCGGCAACGCTCAGGCGTATCGCCGTCCTGGGAGGGGTCTTTGAGCTCCGCCAGACGCACGTTGTAATTTAATGTAGTCTCCTCCCGGGTCTCAGCCAGCCAGCGGAGGTCATCATCCAGGCGGTATTGTTCCGGATCGGTGGTCATGGGAGCGGGGTCGAACTCCCGGACGGAGCTCCATTCACTGTTTTGGGACAGGGGCGGTTGCAGCTGCAGCAGGATATCTTCAGAGCCCTTGCTGTCTGCCGTGGCCTCCAGGCCGCCCTCCGATGCGGTATAGCGCACGGTGCCGGCGCCGGTGCAGAAGGAGACACGGCCCAGATCGTCTGCGGTGAGGGTGGCGATGGTGCAGAAGGCCCCTTCATTCAGCACCTGCAGGCGCACTTTGGCCCCGGAGACCGGACGGTTGCCCCGCATCACCCGAATGGACCGGTCCGTTGCCTCGGGGCAGTACCGGCTGATCTGGTTGAAGTAGCTGATGTTCCCCTCCTGGTACAGCAGCTCGCCGTGGAGACGAGAGGAGACCTTGCCGAAGGCCTTGCTGCGCACCAGTACCGCCTGGGAGGCGATGCCGTTGAACCAGCCGTTGTCTATCCTGGGACGGGGCTCACAGGCGCCGAAGTAGTGCCAGGACTCGCCGGCGAGAAATTCCACCCAGGCGTGGTTGTCATCGGTATGAGACCACTTAGGCACATACACCTGGCGGGCCGCGATGCCCACGCTTCGAAGGGCGGAGACCACGAAGGTGGAGAGCTCGCCGCAGCGGCCGAAGCCGCTCTGGAACACCGTGCGGGGAGAGGCGGTGCGCTCATCCGTGGGGGCGTAGCGGGCATAGCTGGCGCACCACACGTTCACCTTCTGGGCGGCATCCCGCACAAACTGGATCAGATCCTTGGTGGAGAGGTCCTGGATGTGGGGGAGAATGGCGTCGTAGAAGTCTTTGTGGCAGAAGCTGAGGTTCTCATCGTTCACCCGGGGATTCACCACATACTGGAGGAAGATCTCCTTGGTATATTTCTGGCACCACGGTTTGGTCTCCCGCAGCATGGCGGCGTGCTCCGCCAGGTCTACAAAGCTGGACTCCGGATACCGCTGGAAGTCCTCCGGCAGCATCTTCTGCAGGGCGTAGAAAAACCCTTTGCCTGTTGCGTTCATCATGCGATCCCTCATTTCATCGCTTCGGAATGGGATTTTAAGGTCACTTCCAGCACCGTGTCCACCGGGTCCGGCAGCACCGGGTTTTCGCCCAGGTCTGCAAAGGCCAGATCCGGCCAGTCTGCGTGCACCCAGCTCCGGGAGAGGGGCACCTCGCTGCCGTCCGGGAGAAGGCGGATGCGCTGGATGCTGTCTGCGGGGATGCCGGTGAGGGGGACAGGACCCAGGGTGTTCTCCAGGATGTGGACGTAGAGCTTGTCTCCCCTCTGGGTGTACCGGCCGTACTCCGGCTTGGGATAGGGGGCGGGGCCGCAGCCCAGAATGCTATCCCGGTTCTTCTCCATCCAGCGGCCGATCTCTCGGAGAATGGCCTGGGACTGCTCCGGGAAACGGCCTCTGGCGTCCGGGCCCACATTCAGCAGCATGTTGCCGCCTTTGGACACGCACTCCACCAGCTTCCGCACCAGAAGGGGCGCCGGCTTATAGAAGTGGTCCCGGGCGCAGTAGCCCCAGTGGTTGTTCATGGTGATGCAGGCCTCCCAGACGAGAGGCTTTCCGCTGATGTCCTGGAGCCCTCTCGGGGGCACAAACTGCTCCGGGGTGATAAAGTCCCCGTGATAGGGGGTGGGATGCCCAGTGGCCATGGAGCCGAAGCCCTCGCCGCTCACCTCCAGCCGGTTGTTGGTCACCACATCGGGCTGGAGAGAGCGGACCATCTGCATCAGCTCCTCCCCCTTCCAGGCGGGACCACGGAGGTGGTCATGGGAGAAGTCGAACCAGAGGATGTCCAGCTGCCCGTAGTTGGTGCAGAGCTCCCGGACCTGGCCGTGAAGGTATTCGAGATAGCGGTTGAAGTCCCGGCCATCGTCCGGATAGTCGGGGTTGCCGCACATGGGGTGGGTCCGGTCTCCCTGGTGGGGGTAGTCCGGGTGGTGCCAGTCTATGAGGGAGTAGTAGAGGCCGGTGCGAAGACCCGCCTCCCGGCAGGCGTCCAGAAACTCCCGGACAAAGTCCCGCCCCGCGAGGCTGTTGGTGGACTTGAAGTCTGTGAGGGCGGAGTCGAAAAGACAGAAGCCGTCGTGGTGCTTGGCGGTGAGCACGGCGTACTGCATCCCTGCGTCCTTCGCCATCCTGGCCCAGGCACGCATGTCGCAGGCGGTGGGGTTGAACTCACGGAGCAGCGGGTCGTAGGCCTCTTTGGGGATGTGCTCGTTGTTTCGCACCCACTCCCCCCGGGCCGGAATGGCGTAGAGACCCCAGTGGAGAAAGAGGCCGAAGCGGGCCGCTTGAAACCAGGCGGTGCGGCGGCGGTACGCGGCTTCATCGAAAGTCCAGGACATGGTACTCCCCCTTGTTCTGCTGGGAGAAGACGGATAGCCTCCTCCGGTGTGATTCCGCCTGACATGATAGCACAACGGTCCCTGTGCTTCAAGAACAGGAACGGGGAAATTCCCGCCTTGCAGGAAGGGCAGATGGGTGGTATCATAGCAGCGAGATCAAAAAGCGGCTGTTTTGGGAACCGAGACGGCTGGAAAGGGAGCATACAGGAATGGACAAGATTCTGTTGGAGATCTGCTGCGGCAGTGCCGGGGATGCCATTGAGGCCTGGAAAGCGGGGGCGGACCGGGTGGAGCTGAATGGAGACATGTTCCACGGCGGGCTCACCCCCACTATCGGGAATCTGCTGGTGGCAAAGCGGGAGACTGATTTCCCCATCATGACCATGGTGCGGCCGCGGGAGGGCGGTTTCTGCTACACGAAGGCGGAGTTCGATACCGCGATAGAGGACGCCAAGCTGCTGCTCCAATACGGGTCGGACGGGTTGGTGTTCGGGTTCCTCCACGAAAACGGCACCGTGGACGTGGAGCGCACCCGCATCCTGGCGGACATCGCCCTCTCAGCTGGGAAGGAGTGCGTCTTCCACCGGGCCATCGATGTGGTGCCGGACTGGAAGGAGGCCATCGATCAGCTGGCGGAGATCGGCGTCACCCGAATCCTCACCAGCGGGCAGGAGCCGGACGTCTCCCTGGGCACGGACACCGTGCGGGCGATGATCCAGTATGCCGCCGGGCGGATTCAGATCCTCCCCGGCGCCGGCATCACCGCCCGCAACCTGGAGCGGGTGATCCGGGAGACCGGTACCACCCAGGTGCATCTCGCCGCCTCCCGGGAGCAGTTTGATACCTCCACCCGGAACAACCGGGCCATCTTCTACGGCGGCTGCCTCTATCCTCCGGAGGACCGGTACTCCCTCACAGACCGGGAGACGGTGCAGGGGATCGCTCAGCAGCTGCGCAGCAGAGGTTGAACACACCTTATTTCCTTTAAGCGGAAGGAGGTCCTCGCCGATGTTGGAACCCATGGACGCCTTTTTCAAAGCCCGCATCGATGGCTATGATGAGCACATGCTGGAGGAGATCGGCGGCGCCAAGGTCTTCTATCCCTTCACCGCAGAGCAGCTCCCAGACGGTCCCGTCTCAGTGCTGGATCTGGGCTGCGGCACCGGTCTGGAGCTGGTGCCGTACCGGGTCCGAAATCCCCAGGCGGAGATCACCGGCATCGACCTCTCCCAGACCATGCTGGACCGGCTCCGGGCCCGCTGGCCGGAGGATCCCAAGCTGCATCTGATCTGCGGGTCCTATCTGGACCTTCCCCTGGGAGACAACCGCTACGATGCCGCGGTGTCTGTGGAGTCCCTCCACCACTTCACCCCGGAGGAGAAGCTGGGACTCTATCGGAAGCTGCATCGGGCACTCAAGAAAGACGGTTTCTTCCTTCTCACAGACTACTTCGCCGAGGGCGAGGCGGAGGAGCGGCAGTACTTCCAGGAGCTCCGGCGGCTGAAGGAGGAGCAGGGGGTTGCGGATGAGACCCTCTGCCACTATGACACGCCCCTCACCGTGGAGCATGAGATGGCTGTTCTCCGGGAGGCCGGGTTTGCCCAGGTGGAGGTGCTGGAGCGCTGGGAGAACACCTGCTGCGTGCGGGCGGTGCACTGAAATTTCGGGAGGCGCGAGATGGAACGAAAGACCGAACGGCCGGACTACGTCCAGAACTTTGAGAAGCCGAAGAACACAGAGATTAAGTACATCACCGGGAATTGGTATCTGTACAACAGAGAGAGCACCTGGGATCCCGTAACGAAGCGGAAAATAAAGCGATCGGGTTCCATCATCGGAAGAATTACGCCGGAGGGACTGGTGCCCAGCAAACACCGCAAAGGGGCTGCAGAGGAGAAATCGCCTGCCGGGGAAACAGCGGCAAGGGAGAACACTGAGGATACCCAGCTTTCGACGAGTGTGCCGGGTTCAGACTGTGGGACAGCGGACGGCCAAGAGGTGCATGCCCCGAAGGCCAGAACCGCTGGACAGGTGGAGGAGATCCTGAATGTAGGGGCCGTGGTGTACCTCATCGGGCGGACCGAGAGGATGCGGACCCAACTGCAGAAGGTCTTCCCGCGGAAGTGGGCCGGGATCTACTGTATGGCCATGCTGCGGGCAATCTACACCTGTACGCTGTCTGAGATGGAGCTGGATCTGGAGCGCTCCTTACTGAGCAAGCTCTACCCGGACATCTCCCTGGACAGGAAGACCTTGTCCGACTTGTTCCGCAGAAGCCTGACGCGGCGGCATACCAGCAAGTATCTGCAGATGGACGCAGAGGAGCGCACCCTGTACCTGATTCTGAATGGAGAGAGGTTTCTGCGGGCAGCCGGTGGGCTGGCAGAGTACCTGTTTTTGCCGTATGAGGACGCCGAGTACTACGATGGCTTCAACGTACTGGCTGCCTTTGCCGCCAACGCGGACAAGACGGTGGGAATGCCCTGCTTCTACAGGCAGGTGGACGGCAATGTCATCGATGAATTAAACCTCGCCATGACCCGGTTAGAGATGGGGATGCCAAAGGGCCTCACGGTCATCGGAGACAAGGAGACGGCGAGGACGGAGTGTTTGCAGCTGCTGAAATCCCTCAGGATTCCGTACCTCATCCCGCTGCGGCGGGACAGTCCGGAGACGAAAGACGTCTCCTTTGGTGCGCTGGAGGCCTATCCCGGGTACATTCTGGAGCGGGACCGGGTGATCGGCTGCACATCCCTGGACGGAGAGAAGGACAGGCTCTTTGCCTACCTGGACCTGCACCTGCAGGCGGAGGAGTACGATGCAGACTGCCGGAGACGGGCAAGGGAACGCCTGACCCGTGAGACGGGAACGGTTTGTCCAGAGCCTGTGGAGCACAATTATTCTCTGTCCCTTGGAGAGGATGGATATCTGCTCTGTGCGGCTTCGGAGGAAGAGCGAGAAGCCGGCGGGCAGAGGACGTATGGCTCCCTTGCCTTGCGGACGGACGATGAGGCGCTCTCCCCGGAAGACGGGTATCGGCTGTACAAGCTTCGGCAGCAGATGGAGGATCTTTTCCAGCCCTTTGACGCGCTTCTGCAGCAGGATGCCCTGGATCTGGAGGACGGGTTCGGCGCTGAGGGATGGCTCTTCCTGAACTACCTCGCCGGCCAGATGATCGCAGAGACTGCGGCCCAGCTCCGTGCAGTGGGGGAGCAGGAGAAGAATCCCCGGTCCTGGCTGATGAACTTGAACTACGTCCAGTGCTGCCGTGTGGACGGGAGATGGATGTTCCCGCCGGTCCATGCGGATGTGGATGCGATCTGCAGAAAGCTCGGCTTTGACCCCACGGATATCGGCTCTCTGGGCGTTGGATAGGACCACGAAATGGAGATGGAGGCGCGAAATGAATCAGAAGATGGAACAGAAGGAATTTGCCGTAGGGGAGGTCCTGGACGCAGGGCCTGTGCTGTACCTGTATTCCCGCACGAAGGAGATGCGGGACAAGCTGCGGAGGGGCTTGCATGATTGCTGGAGCACATTCTACGCGATGGTCTTGCTGCGTGCAATCTACAACTGCCCGCTTTCGGAGATGGAGAACTGCTACAAACGCTCGATCCTGCGGGTTCTCTTTCCCAGCCTCTCGCTGAGCAAGCAGAACATGGTGCGTCTATTCCGTCAGGGGGTGTACTATGTTGCCTACTGGTACATGTCTACGGACATCACGGATCGCACCATCTATCTCATGCTGGACGGGAACCGGATGCTGCGGGACATCCGAGAGCCGCTCCCAGATAACGCCGGGCATCCCGGTAAAGCGTACCATCTGGACCAGCTGAACGTGCTGTACGCCTTTACCGCAAACGAGGATGGGACAGTGGGGATGCCGATGTACTTTGGCCACCATTCCTCCTATGAATTTGGCCGGGTTGCCTTTTGGACAGAGTGCGAGAACATGAGGATGGCGAAGCAGCTGATCGGAATCGGCGGCAGGGAAGCTGCCGGGGATCCCCTCAGGACGCAGTTGGAGGAGATGGGGATCCCGTACATCGTGCGGCTGCGGCGGGGCACGGATGCGGCAAAGGAACCGCTGCTGGATCATGTCAAGGAGTATACGGAGAGCGCAAAAGGGGGCGTGAGGGATGTTTCGTATCATTCTGTGCGCCAAGGGGATATCTGCAGGACGGCTTATCTGAATATGTACGTCTGGGCCTGTGATGACTGTTTCCGTATGAGGCGGGACACGATCGGGGCACTGGGCGAAGATCCCATCATACCCAGTGAGCCAGTGGAACATTTCCTGCCGACCTATTCTGCTGATGGAACGGGCAGCCTGGAGCAGGTCTCGGAGGAAGAGCGGCTGGCAGGCGGGAGGAAGGCCCACGGAACCATCACCCTGCAGACCTATCGGCTGAACCTGCCGGAGAAAAAGGTATATCAGCTGTACAAGCTTCGCCAGCAGATGGAGCAGCTTTTCCAGCCCTTTGACACCCTGCTGCCCCAGGATACTGACTATCTCGAGGACAAGTTCATGGAGAAGAGCTGGCTGTTCCTGAACCATCTGGCCAGCCAGATGATTGCAGATACATGGGCGCACATCCGCAAGGTTCGCCGTGCAAAGCCCATCACACCCCAGGCGCTGTACGGCCGGCTGAGCGGCGTCCACTGCCTGTGCCTGAACGGGAAGTGGGTGGTCCCGCAGATCCCGGAGGACCTGGATGCGATGTGCCGGAAGTTTGGCTTCGACCCCACGGATCTGGCCTCGCTGGGAATCCAGTAGGGGGGAGTCCGTGACACGAGTCTATTTTGTCCGGCATGCGGAGCCGAACTACAGCAACCACGATGACGCCCTGCGGGAGCTGTCTCCCCAAGGAATGCAAGACAGAGCGCTTGTGACCGCATTTCTGAAGGACAAGGAGATTGATGCGGTTTATTCCAGCCCGTACAAGAGGGCGGTGGACACTGTCCGGGACTTTGCAGACCGCTTCGGGTATGAGATTCGTGTCATGGATGCCTTCCGGGAGAGAAAGGTGGACAGCGGCTGGATCGATGATTTCGACGCCTTTGCCAGGAGACTGTGGGAGGACGTCACCTTCAAACGGCTGGACGGGGAGAGCCTGCAGGAGGTGCAGATTAGGAACCTGGTGGTCCTCCGGTATCTCCTGGACCGGCACGCAGGGAAGAACATCGTCATCGGGAGCCATGGGACGGCTTTGTGTACCGTGATCCGCTCTTTTCGCCCAACCTTTGGGTACGATGACTTTCAGAGGATCAAGACGATCATGCCCTGGATCGTGGAGTTTGATTTTGACGATGCGCAGCGGTGCACGGGCATCGAGACCTACGATTTGCACGGAGAGATCGCTGCCTGTGTAAATGCGTGGAGTACAGGAGGAAACAAATCATGGTGATCAGACGAGCCACAAGTGCAGAGACGGCAGCTCTGGCAGAGCTGGCGGTTCAATTGTGGGAAGGCAGCACGGTATTGGAGTTCGCGGAGTCCTTCACAGACTTGGTGATGAACAACGATAACGCCGCCTGCTTTCTCGCCTATGAGGGCAATCAGCCGGTGGGGTTTGCCCAGTGCCAGCTGCGGCGGGACTACGTAGAGGGCACCGAGACCTGCCCTGTAGGGTATTTGGAGGGCATCTTTGTGCGGGAGGAATTCCGGCGGCAGGGAGTGGCATCCCAGCTTCTGGAGGCGTGCCAGAGATGGACGAAAGCCAAGGGCTGTATGGAATTTGCCAGCGACTGCGAGTTGGACAACGAGGACAGCCTGCACTTCCATCTGAAGACGGGCTTTGTGGAGGCGAATCGGATCATCTGCTTCACCAAGCAGCTGTGAGACCTGTCTGAGCGCGGCCAGAGGCGGCTTCCGTCCGGAAGCTGTCTCTGGCCGCTTTTTGCTGCTCTGCCGGTTCTTGGGTGTTGGATTCTTGGGTGCGGGATGCGGGGGCTCTGGGACCCGTAATTGTCTGTAACTTAGGGAGATTGGACGGCTTTTTACGCACCGAAAGAGGACGTCTGATACTTATAATTTTCGGCAAATACATCAACCGCTTCTACCTCAAGTACGGCGGTTGGCTGCTGGGATTAGCCGCCCTGATCCATGCAAAAGAAGGACAGGAGGCCGTTCGTCCAGTCTCCTGCCCTTCTCGGGTTATTGTTGCTATGGCCAGGTTTCACACAGTGATGTACTGCGCCAGTCGCCCCCGCACATACGCCAAGCTCTGGAGATACTCCTCATCCGAATGGGGTGCTCGATGATCATAGGCGTCTCCGGGTCCTCCCGGGTGGCAAACTCCGCGTATTTCTCCAGGTTCAGGGTTTCCTCCCCGCAGTCGCACTCCTTCAACTGGAAGGTAAAGGGCTGCAGGAGCAGGATGTCCTTCAGGTGGCAGCTCACAATTCGTCCTCGCGAGCGAAGCACTCCTCCATGAATGCGTCTGCAAAGAAGTACCGCCGAGGGCAGTTGATCATGTTCACGAGATCCAAGTGGACCCCGAAACTCTCCCGATCCACGTCCCGAATGAGATCCAGGTATTCGTCCGGGCTGGACGGGTACATCCACGGCATGGTCTCAATGGAAAATTTGGTCCGGGTGGGGCATACCGCATCCAGGATCGTCTGAATGGACGTCACCGCCATATCCCACGTCTCCCGGCTGAAGTTCCCCGGATAGGCCCCGTCCCAGATCGGCCCGCATGGTGTCCCCACGGTGTTCACGCAGCACCGAGTTCCGACCCGGTCTGCCAGTTTCAACTGTCGGATGGAGTAGTCCATGGCCGCAGCCCGATCCGCAGGATCGGAAACCAGGACGTTTTTCCAAATCCCCACCTCAGCGATGATCAGCCCTTCCCGAGCTGCGGCACTCTGAGAGGCATCGATCAGGTCGTCCGGTGCATTGCAGTCCACAGGGAAGACCACCGCCTGGCAGCCCAGTTCTCAGTGCTTTTTCGCCCACTCCTCTGGGGAGTGCTGGCCAAGGGAAGAAGCAAGTCCAAGAATCACAACAAGACCCCTCAAAGTAGTCCGGTGGATTTCGCCCCGGTGCGTGCCATGATGGCCATCAGATCCCGGTTCATCTCCTGGATCCGCTCCGTTATAGCAGCGCCACCGCTTTTCAAGGCAGCCATCAGATCCCAGCCACGTACACCGCATCAGCCCCTACAGCCAGGCACTTAAACACATTTAACCCGCTCTCGATCCACAGTCCACAGAGATCTTCATGTCGTTTCCTACTGCTTCCCGGATCTCCGGCAGTACCATCAAAGGCGGCACGGCAGAGGGCATGATTCCGTGGTGGTGGGACACAACGATCCCCTGCACCCCGGCGGCGCACTTCTCGGCGTCTCTCGCGTTGTGCACACCTTTCACAAGGTGAGGCACTTGGACAGTCTGAGATATTATCGTTTTTCACAACTCATGCAGAATATATATATGTTTGTTCTTTGTACAATTGATCTTTATGGGAACATGTGCGATTCCCCCCATAAATCACGAAATGCTTAACGTTGATACCAAGCTATACTTAATGACATCATTCAGAGCTGTTTTGATATACGCATCCTCTTGATGCATTGCTTCAACTATGGCTCTTTTCGAGGATGCACCGAAGCACTGGATGACAGTATCTAAGATCTCTTTATCCTCTGCTGTCAGGCATGCATATTCTTTGCTCTCAGTTGGGAGGTACTGATAGCCAGTCGCAAAACCAATCTCAACCTCTTTGCAGTTAATTCTGCTCAGATCCAGAATTAATTCATATGCAACTGGAACAGCACCCATTGGCAAAGCCCGATATACAAGGCCAGACATGGAATATCCCCTGCGTTTATACGAAAGCGCATCAGAATACCACAAAAGCTTCATAAGCTTAACACGGTACAAACATTTTACCGCAACTGAATTCGCAAAATATCTGATCATGTCCACAACAATGCCCAGTGAAAGCACTTTGTTGCCTGTTGCATCAGGATCATTTCGTATTATGACATACTGCGACATAATTGCCTTTTCTAAATACAAATCATGATCTTTTTCGAACAGTGCTGTTCCATTTTTTAAATACTTTTGATATGCTGCTTCAGAAAGCTTATCCTTTCCTGCCATTAGCAATTGAAGGAACCATTCTGGATCTGAATCCAACTTCCGAAGAATAGTATCATGCGCTGGATCTTGTACTTGACATCTCTCATAGCGCGTTACGGTTTTGGTTCCCCACCCAAGCAAAAGAGACAAGTCCCTTTGGGTGATGCCATACTTTCCTCTTATTTCCACTATCTGTTTTGTCGTTAAAAGTCCAACTTTCTCCCGATATGCATTCTTCATGGCTAGAAAATTAGAGGTGAGCTGATCTTCCTCTTCAAAGAAATCACCTGTACGTTCGCAAAACTGATATTCGACCATATATTCGACAGGTTTGTCTTTAAAAATATTATCCTCCATCATTCGGACCGTCTTTACATCGTGTTCTACCATGCAGCACGGGCAAAGGATCCTTTCAGATTTTAAAATTTCCATGAAACAACCTCCTCAATGCCTTTTATAAGGAAAAATATCTGATGTAAAGGGAGTTTCAGCATAGTGAAAGGACATGACAAATACTTTATGGCTTCCATACACCGAGAGAAGCTCCACTCGAATTTTGCAGTAGACATCGCCTTTGCCTTGATAAACTATACCATACTCCCGCATCTCGCTTCTTTCAGGATATCGGAAATCTTTGACAGTTTGTATATAGTTTTCAACGGTTAATTTCTTTAATTCTCGTTTCAAAACCACATCGATATCTTTCTCGCCAAACAAATCCACAATCGTGAACTTATTGGTATATCTAGGATTCCTTTGTGCGTCCACTCGCCGATCTATCATAAATGTAACCAATGCTTTGTGGTCTATAGCGTATCTGAGATTTTGCAATTAGGACTGTATTTCCAACTCACTCTCGATTCTAATTCTCTGATCATTCAAAGCAGAACATCTCCATCAAGGTATCATTCGGCACCATTATAGTCTCCAAGCAGGCAATAGTCAAGAGGAAATTGGTGCTGATTGATACTTTTTTGCCAAGTTCTAGCCAGAAGAAGAGAGCCAAGTATCACACCGAGACATCTTCAAGTAGTACAGGCATAAGTTCACTCAGGAACATGCGCATCCGGATCACGGAGGGATCGATCTCAGCCAGGGATTTCGCCCCGGTGCGTGCCATGATGGCCATCCAGTGGACCGCACCGGCGCCAACTGCCCCTTTTGCGAACTCCACCATGCCGTTCTCACAGATGTTGTCGAGGTGGGAGAGGGCGGCTGTCATGATGGGGGTATGGAAGGCGGAATCGAAGAGCTCCATCTCCGTGGATGGGATATCGGAATCCCAGTACCAGGCCTCTATGAGCATGGCATCGAAATAGTCCCGGGTGATCTGATTGGAGTCTGTCCTGCTGTTCACGTATATTCCTCCTGTGAACAGAGCCTATGGTTGGTCCGCCTACTGATCACCCCATGATCTGCCGTACAAGAGGGCGGTGGACACTGTCCGGGACTTTGCAGACCGCTTCGGGTATGAGATTCATGTCATGGATGCCTTCCGGGAGAGAAAGGTGGACAGCGGCTGGATCGATGATTTCGACGCCTTTGCCAGGAGACTGTGGGAGGACGTCACCTTCAAACGGCTGGACGGGGAGAGCCTGCAGGAGGTGCAGATTAGGAACCTGGTGGTCCTCCGGTATCTCCTGGACCGGCACGCAGGGAAGAACATCGTCATCGGGAGCCATGGGACGGCTTTGTGTACCGTGATCCGCTCTTTTCGCCCAACCTTTGGGTACGATGACTTTCAGAGGATCAAGACGATCATGCCCTGGATCGTGGAGTTTGATTTTGACGATGCGCAGCGGTGCACGGGCATCGAGACCTACGATTTGCACGGAGAGATCGCTGCCTGTGTAAATGCGTGGAGTACAGGAGGAAACAAATCATGGTGATCAGACGAGCCACAAGTGCAGAGACGGCAGCTCTGGCAGAGCTGGCGGTTCAATTGTGGGAAGGCAGCACGGTATTGGAGTTCGCGGAGTCCTTTACAGACTTGGTGATGAACAACGAAAACGCCGCCTGCTTTCTCGCCTATGAGGGCAATCAGCCGGTGGGGTTTGCCCAGTGCCAGCTGCGGCGGGACTATGTAGAGGGCACCGAGACCTGCCCTGTGGGCTATCTGGAGGGCGGCTTCCGTCTGGAAGCTGTCTCTGGCCGCTTTTTTTTGCTGCTCTGCCGGTTCTTGGGTGTTGGATTCTTGGGCGCTGGATGTGGCTGCTCTGCCACCCGTAATTGTCTGTAACTTAGGGGGATTGGACGGCTTTTTAGGCATTGCCGGGGGACGTCTGAAATACTATAAACAGAGCCGAAAAAGGTGAGAAAAACCGTTGTTTTTCGGCCTTGTATCCCATTTTCCTGCATGGTATAATGGCTGCCGCGTGTTTGGAGGCCCAAGAAAGTTGGAAATGGGCTTTCGGCGACACGCGGGATAACCTGCCGGACTGTCCGGCGCAAAGGAGCGCATCGAGCTTATGATTTTCGGCAAATACATCAACCGCTTCTACATCAAGTACGGCGGTTGGCTGCTGCTGGGATTAGCCGCCCTGATCGTTGTGGACTATATGCAGTTGGTGGTGCCCGAACTGTACCAGATGGTGGTAAACGGCATCAACGACGGCGCTGTGCTGGTCAACGGCAGCATGGAGACCTTCGATATGGATTTCCTGCTGGACCGGATCTGCATGCCCATGGTAGGTGTCATATTGGCCATGGTGATCGGCCGGTTTGCCTGGCGTGTCTGCATCTTCGGCTCTGCCATCAAGGTGGAGACGGACCTGCGCAACCAGATGTTCGACCACGCCAAGGATCTCTCTCGGGAGTACTATCAGGTGAACAAAGTGGGCAACCTGATGAGTCTCTTCACCAACGACCTGGAGACCGTGCAGGACTGCTACGGCTCCGGTTTCCTGATGTTCTTCGACGCCCTTCTCCTGGGCGGCATGTCCATCCTGAAGATGGCCAAGATGAACCTGTTTCTCACCTTCCTGGCCCTGATCCCCATGCTCCTGCTGCTGGGTGCAAGCACCGTGGTGGGCAAGTTCATGTCCGCCAAGTGGGAGAGACGCCAGGAGGCCTTCTCCCAGCTGTCTGACTTCTCCCAGGAGAGCTTCTCCGGCATCGCCGTGATCAAGGCCTTCGTGAAGGAGGCCAAAGAGCTCTGGGCCTTCCAGCAGCTGAACAAGGAGAACGAGGCTGCCAACGTGGAGTACACCCGGTATTCCGTGCTGCTCCGGATCCTCACCACCCTTTTCGTGGAGTCCGTCATCTGCATCGTGCTGGGCTACGGCGGCTTTTTGGTGTGGAAGCACACCTTTAACGCCGGGCAGCTGGTGGAGTACATCAGCTACTTCAACGCCGTGGTGTGGCCCATCATGGCGGTGGCGGAACTCATTGATATGACAAGCCGCGGCAAGGCCTCCCTGAAGCGCATCAGCGAGCTTCTGGACGCCAAGCAGGACGTTACAGACCGCCCCAATGTGGAGCACCTGAACAACGTCCAGGGCGGCATCCGCTTCCAGGATCTCACTTTCCGCTATCCCGGCGGGGAGTACGACGCCCTCTCCCACATCACCTTTGAGATCAAGCCCGGGGAGAGCGTGGGTCTGGTAGGTAAGACCGGCGCCGGCAAGACCACCCTCGTGGACCTGATCCTCCGGACATACAACGTGCCGGACGGCACCATCTTCGTGGACGGCCATGATGTGAACACCGTGGCTATCCGGGATGTCCGGGCCGCCTGCGCCTACGTGCCCCAGGACAACTTCCTCTTCAGCGATACCATCACCCACAACATCGCCTTCGGCATCCGGAATCCGGATCTGGCGGCGGTGAAGGCATCTGCGGTGCTCTCCGATGTGAACGATGACATCATGGGCTTTGCAGACAACTACGAGACGGTGCTGGGTGAGAGAGGTGTCACGGTGAGCGGCGGCCAGAAGCAGCGCATCTCCATCGCCCGCGCTCTCATGAAAGAGGCACCCATCCTGATCCTGGACGACTCCGTCTCTGCGGTAGACACCGGCACCGAGAAGACCATCCTGGAGAACCTCCGGCGCACCCGGGCGGGGCGGACCACCATCCTCATCGCCCACCGGATCTCCACCATCGAACAGATGGACAAGATCGTCTTCATCGACGACGGCCGCCTCATCGCCGTGGGCAGCCATGCCGATCTCTATCAAAACTGTGAGGCATACCACCACATGGTAGATCTCCAACGCCTGGAAGAGGAAGGGGGTGCCCACAATGCGTGAGTGGCTGCCTGTTATCATTGTGGGTGCCATCATCGGCGCCTTCGCGGTGATCTTCATCATCGCCTACGCCAGCATCAAGAACAAAAAGGAAGCCATCGGCTTCGACCGCAATGTCCCGGACGGCGAGATCATGCAGCGTCTCATCGTCTATGCCAAGCCGTACTGGAAGTCCTTTGCGCTGGTGCTGTTTATCATGCTGGTCTCCATCGCCTACGACATCGTCTCGCCCCTCATCATCGGCGAGATCGAGGACATGGTGAAGGACGACTTCCCGCTGCAAAACCTATACATCATGGTGGGCGCCTACGCCGGCATCCTCATCGTCTCCCTTATCTGCAACTACTTCCAGGCCATCATCCTCCAGCGCACTGGCCAGAAGATCCTGTCCAAGCTCCGTGAGGACGTGTTCACCCACATTGAGAGCCTGAGCCACAATCAGCTGAACCAGATCCCCGTGGGCAAACTGGTGACCCGCGTGTGCAACGACACCAACGCCATCTCCATGATGTTCACCAACATCCTGGTTACCATGGTCCGCAACGTGTTCCTGGTGGTGGGCGTACTGGGCGCCATGCTGATTTTGAACTACATGCTCACCCTGATGATTCTCTGCTTCATCCCGTTCCTGGTGCTCTTCACCGTGATCTTCCGCAAGTTCACCCGCCGGGTGTACCGCCGGGTGAAGGACGCCACCACGGACATCAACACCTACCTCTCGGAGAATCTCTCCGGCATCAAGATCACCCAGATCTTCAACCGGGAGCAGGAGAAGATGGAGGACTTCCTGGACCGGTCCAACACCCTGAAAAAGGCGAAACAGCAGCAGATCTTCGTGTTCGGCATCTTCCGCCCCATGGTGTACATGCTGTACATCTCCTCCACCATGTGCCTGCTGTACCTCTGCGGCAAGGGCGTGATCCAGGACATCCGCTTTATGGGCCAGGTGATAGACAGCTCCGTTCTCGTGGCCTTCTACCTCTACATCTCCAAGTTTTTCAACCCCATTCAGACCCTGGCTGAGCAGTTTAACATGCTGCAGTCCGCCTTTGCCTCCGCCGAGAAGATCTTCACCGTGATGGACATGGTGCCGGAGCTGGTGGACGAGCCGGACGCCATTGAGCTGGACGAGATCAAAGGCGAGATCGAGTTCAAGGACGTGTGGTTCCAGTATGTGCCGGACGAGTGGGTGCTGAAGGGCGTGTCCTTCCACATCAAACCGAAAGAGACTGTGGCCTTTGTAGGCGCCACCGGCTCCGGCAAGACCACTATCCTCTCCCTCATCTGCCGCAACTACGACATCCAGAAGGGCCAGATCCTGATCGACGGCATCGACATCCGCCACATCAAGATCGCCTCCCTTCGCAAACACTTCGGCCAGATGCTCCAGGACGTGTTCCTGTTCTCCGGCACCATCCGCAGCAACATCGTACTGCGGGAGGAGAGCTTCACAGACGAGGAGATCTGGAAGGCCTGCCGCTACGTGAACGCAGACCACTTCATCAACCGGCTGGACCAGAAGCTGGACGAGCCGGTGCGGGAGCGGGGCAACAACTTTTCCGCCGGCCAGCGGCAGCTTTTGAGCTTTGCCCGTACCATCCTCCACAAGCCCGCCGTGATGATCCTGGACGAGGCCACCGCCAACATCGACACCGAGACCGAACTGCTGATCCAGGACTCCCTGGAGAAGATGAAGAACATCGGTACCATGCTCATCGTGGCCCACCGGCTCAGCACCATCCAGCACGCAGACAACATCATTGTGCTGTCTCACGGTGTAATCCAGGAGCAGGGCAACCACCAGGAGCTCCTCGCCAAGAAGGGCAGGTACTATCAGCTCTACACCATTCAGTTCGAGGCCCAGCAGCACGCCCTCAAAGCGGCTGGTGCACTCCGCTGAGAAGACAAACGATCCCCACGGGGAGCGGCGCGATGCGCCCGCTCCCCGTGGGTTTTTTCCTTACCTGGGCGGCAGGGAAGTGGCAGACAGGACAAATTCTCTGGAAAAGGCCAAAAATCCTCCCTTGCAGGAAGACGATGCCTGTGGTACTCTCCAGAGAAGAGGTGAAGCACATGCACACATTCGAAATCAGCAAGGACTTTCTGCTGGACGGACAGCCATTTCAGATCATCTCCGGCTCCATCCACTACTTCCGGGTGCCGCCGGCGTACTGGGAGGACCGGCTCACCAAGCTGAAGGCCATGGGGGCCAATACGGTGGAGACCTATGTGCCCTGGAACCTCCACGAGCCGGAACCGGGCCAGTTCTCCTTTGACGGCGAGCTGGACATCGCCCGCTTCCTGGAACTGGCCCAATCCATAGGCCTCTGGGCCATTGTCCGGCCGTCTCCGTATATCTGCGCAGAGTGGGAGTTCGGGGGCTTTCCCGCCTGGCTTCTCCGGGAGGACGATGTGCCCCTGCGCACCCCGGACCCGGCCTTCATGGACCCGGTGGCCCGGTACT
The DNA here is from genome assembly GCA_947623875.1 of uncultured Oscillospiraceae bacterium. Classification (GTDB taxonomy): domain Bacteria; phylum Bacillota; class Clostridia; order Oscillospirales; family Oscillospiraceae; genus Enterenecus. The sequence goes on along the minus strand of CANQII010000002.1, from coordinate 21,300 downwards.
ATGAGAAGCTGCTGCCTATCCTGGCGGCCCACCAGATCTCTGCCGGCGGCAACATCCTGCTCTTCCAGGTGGAGAACGAGTACGGCAGCTACGGCACGGACAAGGTGTATCTCCAGGCCCTGGCGGATCTCATGCGGAAGGGCGGCCTCACCCAGCCTTTCGTGACATCCGATGGGCCCACAGAGTTTTGCCTGAAGGGCGGCACGCTCCCAGGCGTCCATCCCACGGTGAATACGGGCTCCCATGTGAAGGAGCGGTTGCCCATCCTCCGGGACTGGACGGACGGTCCCCTCATGGTGATGGAGCTCTGGGACGGCTGGTTCGATGCCTGGGGCGGCCCCCATGCCCGGCAGAACGCCTACCAGGTGGCCAAAGAACTGGAGGACGCCCTCACCCTGGGCAGCGCCAACCTCTACATGTTCCACGGCGGCACCAGCTTCGGCTTCATGAACGGAGCCAACTACGACGACCACCTCACCCCGGACGTCACCTCCTACGACTACGCCGCCCCTCTGGCGGAGGACGGCACGCCCACCGCCTCGTACTACGCCATTCAGGCGATGCTAGAACGGATGCACCCCGGCTCCACCCGGCCGGTGCCGCCGCCCATCCCGAAGAAGGCGTATGGGAGCCTGGCGTGTCTGGGCCGCACCGATCTCTTCGACAATGTGTACGGCAGCCGGCTCGGAGCGGTGCTGTGCTTGGACGATCCTGCATCCATGGAGCGGCTGGGACAGAGTACCGGCTTCATCCTGTACAGGACGGTGCTGAGCAAATATGCCGCCGGCTGGAAACTGCAGGTGCCCCTGGCCCGGGATCGGGTGCAGATCTTCGTGAATTATAAGCCCCTCTGCACCTGCAGCGGGGAGGAATTGGAGCAGGGATACACCCTGCCGAAGGCCCTGGAGCCGGAGGATGAGATCGCGATCCTGGTGGAGAACCTGGGCCGGGTGAACTTCGGACCCAAGCTGCTGCGGCAGAGAAAGGGCCTGGAGGGGCCGGTGCTTCTGGACGGGAAGCACATCACCGGATGGGACCGCTACACGCTGCCTCTCACAGACCTCAGCAGGCTGCAGTGGAGCGCTCCTGCGGAAATGTGGCTCCCCAGCTTCTCCCGGTTCTGCCTGGAGACGGAGGAGCCGGCGGACACCTTCCTGGAGTGCCCGGGATACGGCAAAGTGGTGGTGTTTGTAAACGGCAGGGCACTGGGACGGCTTTGGGACATCGGCCCCCAGAGGCGGCTGTATCTCCCGGCCCCCTGGCTGCACAAGGGAAAGAACGAGATCATCCTGTTGGAGACGGAGGGCGTCCTAGGAGACGCTATCGTGCTCCACGACACCCCAGACCTGGGATAAGCGCATACATCGCTGACACGGCCCCGGATCCCCTGGATCCGGGGCCGTGTTCTGCCGCTGCGCCTTTGTATGACAGTGTCCTACAATTCGAAAAGATATGAATACAGCACACTCCAACAGAACAAGAAAAGCAAGGATTCGTACCGAAATCGATTTGCAGATGTGAGAGAATGTGATATAAAAGAATGATAATGTAGGAAATCTCCCGGTCCGTGTATTGCAATCCCCCGGAGAGCAGCGTATAGTCTGGCGCAAGGAGGCGATTTGCATGAACAAGACCGGAGTGATTTCAGCACGAGTGAGACCGAGTGTAAAGGGAGACGCAGACCGGGTGCTGGCCGCCCTGGGCCTGTCTGTGTCCGAGGCTGTGAGCATCTTCCTCACCCAGGTGGTGCTCCACCGGGGGATCCCCTTCCAAATCGAGCTGCCGGCAAGCGTAGACCTGGATGCGTTCCTGGGTCTGGAGGATGCCTCCAACCCGGAGTACATCCGCAGCACGAAGGACGCTTCCAACCTGGCGGATGCTTCCGACCCGGAGAATGTTCGCAACCTGGAGGACACTCTCGACTTGGAGAACACCTCCAACACGGAAAAGAGACTCTCTCGCTGAGCTGACCCCTACATGAACCGGTGTCCATCCCCAATGGCAGCTGCCTGCGGGGATGGACGCCGGGATTTCACCTTGCCAATGCGCATGAGATACCACGGGAGGTGCAGTATGGAAATTACTTGGGAAAGGAACGTCAAGGGATACAGCGCGATTCTGGCCTCCATCTCGTACTATCTGAAAACGATCCATGCAGACATGGCCCCGGAGGCACTGATGGATTAGATATCAGACCGGTTCTGGCTGCGCAATGGATTCCTGTCCTCGAACATGAACCGGCCGAAGATGGTTTATGACCTCTGCCAGAAGTACCAGATTGAGAACCGCGGCTACAACGATATCTTCTCCCACATGCGGGAACTGTATCGGCCGGAGGAAGAGGTCGCGGTCTTCGAGACACTGTTGCAGCAGCGGGAAAGGGGAGAAGGATAGGCGGCAGACGTGGGGGAATTCCTGTGATTCTGCTAGAAAAGGAAGAAGATTCCAAAGAAATTTTTCTCTTTTCCCCCTTTACAACTGCTCCCGGATCTGCTACAATATAGCGTGCATGTGAGATGCGCCCGTAGTTCAATTGGATAGAGCGTCAGATTCCGGTTCTGAATGTTGGGGGTTCGAGTCCCTTCGGGCGTATAAAAGAGATGCCACGATTTATTTAAATCGTGGCATCTTTCTTTTGCACAAACGCATTTGATGTGCTCTGAACCTGGACTGGAAATTGTGCTCCTGGTACAGAATAAGGACACTGCGCAGTCTGAAAATCCGCAGCCAAAGGACATTTGAGCGAACCATGATCCTGCCCGGACAGGTGCGGCCTAGCCCAATATCGCCATCACACCAAGACCGGATCCCTGAACACTAAATGCGCCCTACAGGAGCCGGAGGCAGGCGGCGCTCAGAAGGGAAGCGCATCAATGTCTACATCATCAATGTCTACATCATCGATGTCTTCCAGGACGACGTTCCAGGAAGGCTCATGTTTTTCCGGATCGACAGGATAGCCGTCCGGGTCTTCCCAGCTGTCATAGCCCTGCTGATCATCATCAGTACCGTCAAAGTCAAAGTCGTCATCAACGAGGCCGGCACCGTATCTGTCGTATGCTTCCAGCAGCTCATCCGTGGACGCGAATGGTTCCAGGCCAAGTTCCTCCCAGGTGGTGCCAAAAGGAACTCCATTGTCGGTGTAGCCCGCGATGAAGGCGAAGGTCCCGTCCTGCTCAATAGGAGCTAGCTCTTCTTCGCGCTTCAACTTCGCTTTCTTACGGGCTTTCCGCCGCTGTGCCTTCGCTTTGCATCGTTCGGACTGCGGGTTTGTGTTGTTTGGTGCCTTGCCGGAGGAAGGCTTTTTCTTCTTTTTGCTCATGATGGATACCTCCAGAATGAGAACAGGTTTTACCTGAGGCAGACGGTGCTGATCAGGGCGTGCACTTCCAGCTGCAGGTTGCTGTGAACTTCCAGAACCTGATGCAGATCCAGAAGACAGCATGCGGAAGAATCCCGCTGCATACAGCGTATTCAGAAGGGCAGGAGAGCATCTTAGCACTTGACTTTCACCGCCCCAGACCGTAAAATAGTGTTGGACGACGAACGAGTGTCCCGGGCTTGGGCTCTGCTGATGGCGGGGCGCCAGGCCATTTTTTGCCTCTCCACCACTGCGTTCAAAGTCCTTCCGAGAAAGATGCATGTTCCGCGTTTTCGATGCTGCACCGAGAACGCGGAACTTTTCTGCCTGTATGCCCTTTTCTGGACAAAAAACGGGAAGCGGGAGACCTGCCGGTGGGCAGGTCTCCCCTTGGTGATTCTGGGGATTAGAGTTTTGTGAGGCAGACGGCGGTCTTGGCAGCCAGCCGTGCGTTGTTGAACACCAGCTGGATATTGGAGTCCAGACTGTCTCCGCCGGTGAGGTCCTTGATCTTGGCCAGAAGGAACGGCGTGGTCTCCTTGCCGTGGATGCCAAGCTCTCCCGCCTGGCGGATGGCCTCGTCGATGGCGGCGTTGATTACAGCGGGATCCATGGAGTACTCTTCAGGGATGGGGTTGGTCACAAGCATGCCGCCGGGGAAGCCCATCTCCAGGCTGGCCTTGAAGGCGGCTGCCAGTTCTTCGGGGCTGTCCACCTGGTAGTCCACGGAGAAGCCGCTGTGGCGGGTGTAGAAGGCGGGAAGCTCTTTGGTGCCATAGCCCAGCACGGGAACGCCGTGTGTCTCCAGGTACTCCAGGGTGAGGCCCAGATCCAGGATGGACTTGGCGCCGGCGCACACCACCATCACCGGGGTGTGGGCCAGCTCCTCCAGGTCTGCGGAGATGTCCATGGTGGTCTCCGCGCCCCGGTGGACGCCGCCGATGCCGCCGGTGGCGAAGATCTGAATCCCCGCCATGTGGGCGATGATCATGGTGGTGGTAACCGTGGTGGCGCCGTCCATGCCCCGGCTCACCAGCATGGCGAGATCTCTCCGGCTGGCCTTGGTGATCTCAGTGCCCTTTTTCCCGAGGTATTCGATCTCCTCCTCGGTGCAGCCCGCCTTCAGCCGGCCGCCGATCACGGCGATGGTGGCGGGGACGGCGCCATTTTCCCGGATGATCTTCTCCACTGCCAGTGCGGTCTCCACGTTCTGGGGATAGGGCATGCCGTGGGAGATGATGGTGGACTCCAGGGCCACTACGGGCTTTCCAGTTGCCAGGGCTTCCGCTACGGCGGGGGAGAGGTCCAGATACTTGTTCAGTGACATGAAAATGCTCCTTATATTATAGTAGTACGGTCTATGCGGTTCGGTTTGCCAGGGCCATCTGCATGCGGGCCTGCAGCAGATCCTGCGCCATGGCAGGGTTCACGGTCTCCTCAGATTCCGCCGCGATGGAGGCCGCAGCCATGGCGGCGGCTGCCTCACCGGGGAGGTCCAGACCTTGAAGATGGGCCCAGACGATGCCCGCCATGGCGGCATCGCCGCAGCCGGTGGTGCTGCGGATGGGGGTGGAGAGAATGGGCAGCTGCACTTTTGCCTCGTGGGACATGGCCAGCAGCCCCTTGGCGCCAGCGGAGAGAAACACCTGCCGGACACCGGTTTGGAGAAGGGCGTTGCAGGCGGCGATGCCATCCGCATCAGATTGGATGGACTGAGCGCTCAGAAGCTCTGCCTCCTGCCGGTTGGGCTTGAGGCCTGTGAGTTTGGACAGCACTGGGATCAGTCTCGGCGCCTTCACCGCAGACACCGGATCGGCGAAGAGGGGGACATCCACATGCGCAGCGATCCAGACAATGGTCTCCTCCGGGAGGTTGGCGTCCAGTACCACCGCGCCGGCGCCTCGGAGCAAGGGAAGATGGGGCTCCAGAAGGGCAGGGGTGAGGTGCTGGTAGATCTCCATGTCGTTGAGGGCCAGGATCATCTCCCCCTGGGGGTCTGCGATATAGAGGTAGGAGGAGGTCCTGCCGCCGGGGATGGTGCAGATGGCATCACTGCCGATGCCAAGTGTTTGGCAAGAGGAACGGATGGTGTCTCCCCAGGGATCGGCTCCCACGGCGGTGATGAAGTGGGTCTCCACACCCAGTAAGGCGAGATTGTGGGCGATGTTCCGGCCCACGCCCCCAAGGCAGATCTCTACGCTGCCCGGGTTGGAGTCCCGGGGCAGCAGCGGCGCATAAGACCGGCCGCCGATGTCGATGTTCGCGCCTCCTACCACCACGGCGTAGGAGGGCTTTTGATTGGACTGCATGGGTATCACTTCCCCTGCGGTGGTTGTCTGTTATTTTCCCAGCACATGCTGGAGGGCCTTCTCCTCTGCCTCCGGGAAGCAGCGCTGGACCTGTTCGTAGATGAGCTGCTTGGAGACGGCGGGGTCTGTGTCATAGACGGAGCGGACATGCTCTTCCGAGAACAATGTCTCCGGGGTAATGTAGACGGAGATGGGCATGCCGTAGGGAGTGCCTTTGCGGTTGGTGCGCTGGCGGAAGTCCCGGACCACCAGGTAGCCCTCCATCTGCAGATTAGTGAGGATCCCGCTGAAGTTCTTCTCCCCGCCCTTGCCGAAGCCGGCCGCCTGCTTCAGCTGGTAGGTGTACCACTCCTCCTGTTGGAGGAAGAGGTCCATGATCTTCTTCTCCCGCATGCTGGCCTTGGCGTCCTCCCAGCGGGCGTCGAAATCATAGCCGTCCCGGCGCCAGTTGGCGAAGTGCGGAAACCACTCCCGGGAGATAAAGCCCATCTTGCCCCCGAAGAACCGGCCGTACGCCAGATGTCCCTCCCGGGCCAGCTGCTCCCGCCACATCCAGGGGTCCTCCTCCGGATCGCCGGTCCACCAGAGGCCGTCAAAGACGTGTTCTTCTACAGAGAAGCCCTTGGCGGCGTTGCGGAAGAGGGGGAGAAAGCCCACCTCATCGATCCAGCGGGTGAGCTCCGCCGGGGTGCGGATCCGCAGCGGATCGTCCCAGGGAAGGCCGTGCATGATCCAGACATCTTGTTCATCCAAGGGAACACCCACTCCTTTCGTCCGTGATGGTATCATAGCGGGAAAAGTTTGTGGGGTCAAGGAAAAAATCAGACAAGGAACGGGATTTCTGCATTCCGGGGGAGCTTCTAAAAAAAGTAAGGAATAAGTTTGAAAAAAGAGATAGGCAGGGAAGGAAAAGTGTGGTACAATGGCTCAGACTAACCATGATACCCAGGCGGCGCAGAGGGGAGAGATTCCAGAATGGGAGCAAAATGGCTGAGGACGCTGGCCGCAGGACTGCTGGCCGCCGTCCTGACGCTGGGCTGCAGCGGCTGTATCTTCCGGCCGGTGGATGAGCTCTACTATCTGCCTGCCTTGCCGGCGGAGTACTCAGACCTCCAGGCCAACATCAACAACACCATGGTGGAGCTGGGGGCGGAGTACGCCACCATCTACTATGGCCAAAATACATCCACCACCCAGCTTCTGGACATGGACAACAACAGCGTCCAGGAGACCGCCGCCGTGTTTTTGCGGGTGCCCGCCTCGGGAGAGGAGAAGCCCCTGCGGATCTACCTCTACCGCCGCAGCGCAGACAACACCTATCGGCCGGTGACGGTGCTCACCGGAGACGGCACCGCCATTCACTCGGTGCTGTATGAAGATCTGGACGGGGACGGCTACCGCGAGGTGATTGTGAGCTGGCAGATGAGCGCCGGTGTATATCTCCTCTCCGCCTACCAGATCAGTGCCACCGGCAGCGTGGAGCTGATGAGCATCGCCTATAACGAGGGCTATCTGGTCTCAGACCTGGACGAGGACGGGGACTGCGAGATCGTGATCTTCCAGCGGGATGCCACCGGCGAGAGCAACAGCCGGGCGGAGGTCTACGACTACCGGGATCAGACCATGGCCATGCTCAGCACGGCTCCCTTGTCCATGGGCATGCTGGATATGGTGTCCACCAGGGTGTCCCCCTTGCGGGGCGGCGGCATGGCCGTCTATGTGCTGGTGGAGCTGGAGGGCAGCGTGGTAACCGATGTGCTCACCTTGAAGGAGGGGGCGTTTGTAAACGTCACGAGGGACCTGGAGACCGGCATCAGTCTCAAGACCCAGCGCACCGATGTGGACGTCACGGACATGGACATCAACGGAGACGGCATCGTGGAGGTGCCCATCCCCACGGAACTGGCGTCTCTGGACCCGGAGAACCGGTCCAACCAGAGCCTGCTCCACTGGTATCAGTTTGACAGCCAGGGCCGTGCCCGGGAGGTCTCGGTGACCTACCACTCCGGGGTGAACGGCTGGTATCTTATCCTGCCGGAGTCCTGGGACGGGAAGATCACCGTGGCCCGGGACGACTCCCTCAGCGCCCGGGGCGAGCGTGCCGTGGTCTTCTACTACATCGGCGGCAAGGAGCCGGAGCCCTTCCTCACCATCTACCGCCTCACCGGGAGCAACCGCAGCGCCCGCTCCCGGCTCACCGGCCGGTTTAACCTGGCCATCGATTCCTCCACCATATACAGCGCGTCCCTCAACAGCGAGGTCTGGAACTGCGGTGTGGACCAGACCACCCTGGGACAGAGCTTCCGTCTTATCACCGCAGAGTGGTCCAGCCAGTAAATCCAGAAACAAAGAAAAGAATCGAGGGATAGCATGCGAAAAGTATTGGTTCTTGAAGACGAATCCAACATCCGCTCCTTTGTGGTGATCAACCTGAATCGGGCGGGGTACGATACCATAGAGGCGGGCAGCGGGGAAGAGGCCCTGGCCCAGATCCAGAAGAATCCGGATATCAAAGTGGCCCTTCTGGACATCATGCTGCCGGGGGAGATGGACGGGTTTGAGGTCTGCCGCCGGATCCGCGCCGGCAACTCTCAGATCGGCATCATCATGCTCACCGCCCGCACCCAGGAGATGGACAAGGTCACCGGCCTCATGACCGGCGCCGATGACTATGTCACCAAACCCTTCTCCCCGGCGGAGCTCACCGCCCGGGTGGATGCATTGTACCGCCGCATCGGCGGCAGCACCGTGTCCGTCCACAACCCGGACGAGATCAGCCAGCCGCCCTTCGTGCTGAATGTGCGCAACCGCACCCTGGAGAAAAGCGGCCGCCGGGTGAAGCTCACCCAGGTGGAGTACTCCATTGTAAAGCTGTTTATGGACAATCCCGGCCGGGCGCTGTCCCGGGAGGTGATCCTGGAGTCCGTGTGGGGCCGGGATTACATGGGCGAGGTGAAGATCGTGGACGTGAACATCCGCCGGCTGCGGATTAAGCTGGAGGATGACCCCCAGAACCCGATGTATATCACCACCGTATGGGGCTTCGGATACAAGTGGGAAGTGGAGTGACGGAGCCCAACGGGCAGCGTGCCGAGCCCAGAGAGGACAGCACCCAGGCGGCGGAAGATCCCCACAAGAAGGCCCGCATCCACCGAGCGAAAAAGCCGCTGATTGCAGAGACCACCCCATCGGCGCCAAAACAGCCGGTGCGGCGCACCCGGGGCCGGAAGCGGCTTCGCAGGCGGTGGCTCTTCAACGCCTTAACCGCCACCTTCCTGGTGCTGGCGGTGGCGGTGAGCGCCTTCGCGGTGGCCATGTACACCTACTATACCAGTACCATCCGGGCCAACCTGGAGAGCCGGGCCCAGACGGCGGCGGGCATGTTCCGCAACTACACCCAGGCCAACTATCTGGCGGCAGCCCGGCAGTTCATCAACCAGTTTGAGGACAAGACCACCATAGAGGTGCAGTTTATCACCAATGCCAGCCGGGTGCTCATGTCCTCCAACATGGACATCTCCGGCGCCTTTGCAGACGCCCCGGACGTGAAGAGCGCCATCGGTCAGCAGCGGGTGGAGCCCTTCCTGGGCCAGGATATCTCCACGGGAGATGACATCGTGGCCGCCTCCGCCCCGGTAATCTACAACGGCTCGGTGGTGGGCGTGGTTCGCTTTATCACCTCCCTCCGGCTGGTGGAGCGGCAGATGCTGCAGATCGTGGTGGTGAGTCTCGCGGTGTCCGTGATGATTCTGGTGGGGGTGGCCCTCATCGCCAACTACTTCATCCAGTCCGTCCTGGACCCGGTGACAAGGGTTACCGAGACCGCCAAGCGCATCGCCGCCGGCAGCTACGGCGTGCAGATGGAGACCCACTCCAGCGATGAGCTGGGGGAGCTGGTGGAGGCCATCAACGACATGTCCATCAAGATAGACCAGGCGGAGCGGACCCAGTCCGAGTTCATCTCCTCCGTGTCCCACGAACTGCGCACGCCTTTAACGGCCATCAGCGGGTGGGCGGAGACGCTGTACAACGGCGAGGTGAAAAATGCAGCCGATGTGAAGAAGGGCATGAGCATCATCGTATCCGAGGCCCAGCGCCTCACCAACATGGTGGAGGAACTGCTGGAGTTCTCCCGGATGGAGACCGGCCGGTTCAACCTCTCGGTGGAGCCCATAGACCTCCAGGCAGAGCTGGAGGATGCGGTGTACACCTATCGGGAGTTCTTCCGTCGGAAAGGGCTGGAGCTCCAGTACACCCCCTGTCCGGAGGAACTGCCCATCATCAACGGAGACCCGGAGCGGCTCCGGCAGGTGTTCTGCAACCTTCTGGACAACGCAGACAAACACGGCGGCAGCGGCGGCCTCATCGAGGTGTCCGTGGTCCGGGAGCAGGAGGACGCGGTGATCCGCATCCGAGACCACGGCCCCGGCGTGCCCGAGGACGAGCTGCCCTACATCAAATACAAATTCTACAAGGGCTCCTCCAAGGCGAGGGGGTCCGGCATCGGCCTTGCGGTCTGTGAGGAGATCGTAACGGCCCACAACGGCACCCTCACCATCACCAATGCCGAGGGCGGCGGCTGCCTCGTGGCCATGCGCTTCCCGCTCCACGAGGAGAGCGTGTAACCGCCCGTTCTGGAGCCCCAGACAAGGAGATTGGTATGTCTAAAAAAGTAAACGACAGCACCCCTTTTAAGACCAGCTGCGGCGGCCAGGCCTTGATGGAGGGCATCATGATGCGCGGCCCGGAGCGGCAGGCGGTGGTGGTGCGCAAACCCGACGGGGATCTGGACATCGACATCACCCCCGTACCCCAGCGGAAAGGCCCCGCCAAGTGGCCCTTTATCCGGGGCGTCTTCATCTTTGCCGGCTCCATGGTGAACGGCGTGAAGGCCCTGATGCGCTCGGCCGAGATCTCCGGGGAGGGCCTGGAGGAGGACGGACAGGCGGAGGACGCCCTGGACCGCTGGATTGAGTCCCACTTCAGCAGCGAGCAGGCCTCTGCCATCATCATCACCCTGGCGGCGGTTTTGGGCGTGGCCTTTTCCATCGGTCTCTTCATCCTGCTGCCCACGGCGATCACGGGCCTTGTGGGCTATGTGTGGAAGACCATGCCTCTCTGGTTCCGCTCGGTGCTGGAGGGCATCATCAAGGTGGCCATCTTTATGAGCTACCTCTTCCTGGTGTCCAAAATGCCGGAGATCCACCGGGTGTTCCAGTACCACGGGGCGGAGCACAAGTCCATCTACTGCTATGAGAAGGGTTTGGAACTCACCGTGGAGAACGTGCGGCCTCAGCCCTGCCACCACCCCCGGTGCGGCACCAGCTTTCTCTTTGTGGTGATTGCGGTGTCGATCTTCCTCTCCATCGTGATCTTCACGCCGCTGCACATCGAGAACACCCTCTTAAGAATGGCCCTGCACCTGCTGCTCCTGCCCATCATCGTGGGGGTGACCTACGAGTTCAACCGGTTTGTGGGCGCCCACGACGGCGCCGTCTGCCGGGTCCTCCGGGCCCCGGGCATGTGGATGCAGAACTTCACCACCTTTGAGCCGGACGACTCCATGATCGAGGTGGGCATCGAGGCTCTGAAGCGGGTGATCCCGGAAGAGGCAGGGAAGGACGCCTGGTGACGGGCAAAGAAGCAAACAGATCGGCACAGTTTCCTCTGAACAAAAATAGATAGCGGAAGGACGTGTGAGCGGATGGCGCAGACGTATAATGACCTCTACCTGGACGCCCGGCGGGAGCTGAAGGCCATGGGCGTAGAGCAGGCGCAGCTGGAGGCCCGGGAACTGCTGGCCATGGCGGCGGAGAAGACCCGGGAGCAGTTGATCCGGGATTTGCCCCTCTATGCCTCCGATAACGTGGCCAAGCGCTTCCGGGCGCTGATGGACCGCCGGCGGAAAGGGGAGCCCCTGCCCTATATCCTGGGGGAGTGGGACTTCTACGGCCTGAACCTGGAGATCAGCCGGGACGTGCTGATCCCCCGGCCGGACACCGAGACCCTGGCAGACCGGGGCATCCTCTTCGCACGGGACCTCCGCTCCGGCTGGGTGATGGACCTCTGCGCCGGCAGCGGCTGCGTAGGGTTGGCCATCGCCAGCAGCTGTCCTCAGGTGAAGGTGATCGCCGCCGAGTGGTCTGAGCCGGCGCTGGCAGTGTGCCGGCGGAACGTGAACCGCACCCATCTCAGCAAACAGGTGAACGTGGTGCGGGTGAACGCCCTGGAGCCGCCGCCCCGCCTCTTCTCCGACTTCGACCTCATCGTCTGCAATCCCCCCTACATCGCCACCTCAGTCCTGGAGACCTTGGACCCCTCCGTCCGGGAGTGGGAACCCCGCATCGCCCTGGACGGCGGGGAGGACGGCCTGGACTTCTACCGCTCCATCGCCGCCAACTGGATGGCCGCCCTGCGGCCCGGCGGCAAGCTGCTCTTTGAGATCGGCTTCGACCAGGTGGATGCCGTGACCCAGCTCATGGAGATGAACGGCTACGAGGACGTGCAGGCGTACCGGGACCCCGCCGGCAACTGGCGTGTGGTAGAGGGCATGCGGCCGAGACCGGACCTCTTCGCCGGCCTGGTGGTGGAGGATGAGCAGTAGCCGGCATGCTGTCTGAGACGGAGCGTTTCTCGATCACAGAGGCGTTCTACGGATGCTTCTGCGGTATGGACCTTCGGGAAGTGCAATCCGGCGTCCACTTCGCCTGTACAGAAGAGCGCAATGCGGTGCTGCCCGGCTATGGCAGCCGCTTCTCGATCTACGCCCTGGCCAGGAAGGGCAGCCTGGCGGTGGCCTGTGCGCCCCAGTATGCGCCGTTCCTGGAGCGTATAAAAGGGAAGACTCCAGAGGCGGTTCTGGCCGCCCTGGAGAGCACCTTTCCCATTGCGAGACAGCAGCTGATGGTTTTCCATGGGGAGCGGCTCTCGGACTTCGGATCGGCCCGTCTCCTGTGTCCCGCAGACTACCCACAGTTCGAGGCTTTCTTCCGGGAGGCCCACCCCGGGGCAGATCCTACGGGCTGGCTGCAGGCGTACTTTGACGAGAAGAGCGGCAGGGGCATCCTGGCCGGCACCTTCCTGGACGGCAGACTGATATCCGCTGCCGATGCCCCGGACATGCCCTATCTCCCAGACCGGATCCAGCACACCGGGATTGCCACGCTCCCGGCATATCGGCGGATGGGCTACGGCACCTGGACAGCAGGCCTCGCGGTACACCATCTCTTGGAACTGGGGATCTGTCCCCAGTGGGAGTGCAATGCGGACAATATCGCCTCCATCGCCCTGGCGGAGAAGATCGGCTTCCGGAAGTACGGCGTCGCCTATATTCTGGAAGAAACGGCACGCTGACCCGAAAAAATTTTGAAATTTTCGAGATGAGTCCCATTTATGGGACACATCATGTGATATTCTCAGTGCCAGAGAGGACAGGCAGAGCCGTTGGTCCGCTCTCCCGGCGCCAAGAAGCTGAGGAACACACGACTATGAAGGGAACGAAGTATTATGGCAGATAAGAAGAAGCCTTTGGAGAGCCCGGCTCCCGCAGCAGATAAGAAGAAGGCCCTGGACACCGCCATCTCCCAGATCGAGCGGCAGTTCGGCAAGGGCTCCATCATGCGCCTGGGCGAGAACACCCACATCCAGGTGGAGGCCATTCCCACCGGATCCCTGGCCCTGGACATCGCCCTGGGCATCGGCGGCGTGCCCCGGGGCCGTATCATCGAGATCTACGGCCCTGAGTCCAGCGGCAAGACCACCCTGGCCCTGCACATCGTGGCGGAGGCCCAGAAGCGGGGCGGCGAGGCGGCCTTCATCGACGCCGAGCACGCGCTGGACCCGGTGTACGCCCGGGCCCTGGGTGTAGACATCGACTCCATGCTGATCTCCCAGCCGGACACCGGTGAGCAGGGCCTGGAGATCTGCGAGGCCCTGGTGCGCTCCGGCGCCATCGATGTGGTGGTAGTGGACTCCGTGGCCGCCCTGACCCCTCGGGCGGAGATCGAGGGCGACATGGGAGACGCCCATGTGGGCCTGCTGGCCCGCCTCATGAGCCAGGCCCTCCGGAAGCTGGCCGGTTCCATCTCCAAGACCAACTGCGTGGTGATCTTCATCAACCAGCTGCGCGAGAAGGTGGGCGTGATGTACGGCAACCCGGAGGTTACCACCGGCGGCCGGGCCCTGAAGTTCTACGCCTCCGTCCGCATGGATGTCCGCCGGGTGGAGGCCCTGAAGGAGGCCGGCACCAACGTGGGCAACCGCACCCGGGTGAAAGTGGTAAAGAACAAGGTGGCCCCGCCCTTCCGGGAGGCCGAGTTCGACATCATCTACGGCGAGGGCATCTCCAAGTACGCAGAGATGGTGGATCTGGCCCTGCGGCTGGATATCGTCCAGAAGTCCGGCTCCTGGTTCTCCATGGGGGAGACCCGCATCGGCCAGGGCAAGGACGCGGTGAAGAAGTACTTCCAGGAGAACCCGGAGATCTCGGACCAGGTGGAGGCAGCTATCCGGGAGAACGCCCAGACCTTGATGGGCAGGGCGCCTGCCACCCCGGCCAAGGTGGCCGGACCCTCCGTGGACATCACCGCCGATGACGACTTCGAGGGCTGAGCACTTCTGAGCCCCGATGGTAATCGAGAAACTGGAGCCGTCCCAGCACCACAAGGGGCGGTGGCTGGTGTGGTTTGAGGACGGCTCTCTCCAGCGGGTAGGCGAGGGAGATGTGGTTGGCCTGGGGCTTTACACCGGCAAGGAACTCACCGATGAAGAGGCGGACGCGCTCATCGCAGCCGGTGAGCGCAGCCGCATGATGGACAAAGCCGCAGAGCTGCTGGCTCTGCGGCCCCTGTCCCGGAAAGAGCTGCTGGACAAGCTCACCGAGCTGCCCCGAAAGCCCCATCGGAGGAAGGCGGACCAGCCGGAGGAGGAGACGCCTCCGGACCCGGAGACCATCCAGCGGCAGAGAGAGGCCCTCCGCCAGAGCGCTGCATCTGTGGCAGACCGGCTGGAGGAACTGGGTCTCATCAACGACCGCTCCTATGCCGTGACCGTGGCCCAGCACTACGCCGGCAAGGGGTACGGCCCCCGGAAGATCCGGGATGAGATGTACCGCCGGGGCGTGCCCAGGGAGTACTGGGACGAGGCCATCGAGGCCTTACAGGAACAGCAACAGGAGCACGAGGAGAGCAAAGTATTCGAACTGGCCCGGCAGAAGCTCCGGGGACAGGAGCCCAGCCGGGAGAACCTGAAGAAGGTCTCGGACTTCCTCCTCCGCCGGGGATTCGGCTGGGAGGAGATCTCCGAGGCGTTGGACCGGCTGCGGACCCACGAGGAGGAATTTGATCCGTGAAACCCTGTACGGTGGCGTTTATCTCCCTGGGATGCGCCAAAAACCTGGTGAACACCGAGCAGATGATGGCCCTCTGCCGGGAGGCCGGCTTTCGCGTGACGGGAGACCCGGCAGGCGCCGATGTGGCGGTGTTGAACACCTGCGCCTTTATCGATGAGGCCAAATCGGAGGCCATTGAGAACATCCTGGAGCTGGGACAGCTCAAGGCGGAGGGACAGCTGGGAAAGCTGCTGGTAACCGGATGCCTCTCCCAGCGGTACCGGGAGGAGATCAAGGAGGAGCTCCCCGAGGTGGACGGCATGCTGGGAACCGGCAGCTACACCGATGTGGTGCCCGCCATCCAGGCGCTGCTGGCGGGAGAACAGCCGGAGTCCTTCGGAGACATCCACCGCACCTATGAGGACGGGGAGCGGATCCGGGCCACGCCGCCCTACACCGCTTATCTCAAGATCGCCGAGGGCTGCAGCAACGGCTGTGCCTTCTGCATCATCCCCAAACTCCGGGGCCGGTACCGCAGCCGCACCATGGAGCATGTGCTGGCGGAGGCGAGGGAACTGGCGGACAATGGGGTGCAGGAGCTACTGGTGATCGCCCAGGACATCACCCGGTACGGGGAGGACCTGGGAGATGGCACCAACCTGGCAGGCCTGCTCCGGGAGCTCTGCAAGCTGCCCTTCCACTGGATCCGTCTCCACTACCTCTATCCCGAGGCCGTGACAGACGAGCTCATCGATGTGGTGGCCAGTGAGGAGAAGATCGTAAAGTACCTGGACATCCCCTTCCAGCACATCTCAGACCGGATTCTGAAGGATATGCGCCGGCGCACCACCGGGGCAGAGATCCGGGCTCTCATTGCCAAGCTCCGGGAGCGGATGCCGGAGATCGTGCTGCGCACCTCCCTCATCTGCGGCTTCCCTGGAGAGACGGAGGAGGACTTCCTGGAACTGCGGGACTTTCTGAAAGAGGTAAAGCTCCAGCGGGCGGGCATCTTCCAGTTCTCCTGCGAGGAGGGCACTCTGGCGGCCAGGATGGACCACCAGGTGGACCCGGAGGTCGCAGAGCAGCGCACCGAGGCACTCCGGGCCCTGCAGGCGGAGATCATGGACGCGTACAACGAGCAGCGTCTGGGCTCTGAGATGGAAGTGCTCTGCGAGGGCTTCGATGCTGAGGACGGGCGCTATGTGGGCCGCACCTACGGGGACTCCGTAGAGGTGGACGGCAGGGTGCTCTTTACCGCTGCCGGCCGGGTGCCCGCCGGCAGTTTTGTGCCGGTGCTCATCACCGGCACGGAGGACGGAGATCTCACCGGCGAGATCGCAGACTGATTCCTTTGGAAAGGATTGGAGAATGGAATGAATACCGCAAATAAACTGACCATGATACGGGTGGCGCTGATCCCCGTGTACGTGGCGCTCTGGTACCTGCCCATCCCCGGGCAGCAGTACATCGCCTTGGCGGTGTTTATCATCGCCAGCATCACGGACTTCATAGACGGCTATGTGGCCCGCCACTACAATCAGGTGACAGACTTCGGCAAGTTCATGGATCCGCTGGCGGACAAGGTGCTGGTGCTGGCCGCCATGATCTGCTTCTGCGCCCGGGGCGTGATGCCGGACTGGGCGGTGATCATCGTGATCCTGCGGGAGTTTGCCGTGTCTGGTCTGCGCCTCGTGGCGGTGGACAACGGCCGTGTGGTGGCCGCCGGCTGGTCCGGCAAGGTGAAGACCGCCTCCACCATGGTGTGCCTCTGCCTGATGCACCTGCCCATCCCCGAGGTGATGAACTGGATCGCCGTGGTGGTGATCGCCGCCACCACCCTGTATTCCGGTGTGGAATATTTTGTAAAGAACAGAGACGTGCTGAATTGGTCCAAGTGACAAGCGGCACCGCAGAGCAAGAAAATACAAGACCGCTGGCAGAACCGGAGTGTCCGGGTCTGCCAGCGGTTTATCTGATGTCTAAAGAAATCCAAGGCTTGCCATGATGCAAGTCCTGGAACAAAGTTTAAGAGTGACGGGCGTTCCAAATCAAGACTAGTTTGTTTTCTGCAGCGAACACGAAAGAATAGCTAACAACGAATAGGGGTGTTAATACCATCTACATCGGTCAGATAAAACCATTAATGTAGTATTTTTTCCTTGTGGAAGGATTGCTGTAAAAAGAAGTAACCCAATCATTGTATTGAGTAACTAAAGTTGTGTGTACATTCAACAAGTCAGCTTGTGTGCGCTTAATTGATAAGCCGTCTGAATCAATTGCGGGGACGCCGGGAAATTTGTTGAGAAATTCTCTCTTCTTATCAAGCAACGAATAAGTATGACAAATATGATTTTTAATTTGCTTTTTGCAAATACAGTCAGTGAAAATGAACATGTATTCTGCGCGTTTCGCAATAGATTTCCAGTTTTGACTTCGCTTTACTTGGGCGCATTCCTTTAAACCGACAGAGCAAAACTGTTTCATATAGCTTTCGTAGTTTTTTGGTGATATTTTGGTTCGCTTGCAAAATGCGGAATTCTCATATCTTTTTTTGCTGAGAATGTCCTGCGCTTCATCGTCATAACAGGATAGCCCTGCATCATGTATAAAACTAATATAGATATACTCTATGCTTGCTATTGGCATTACCAAAATGCGCCCCTTGAAAGAACTGAGGCCTGTACTGAAGAAATTATAGATCTCGCAGGTGGATTGATTATCTGGCAGTAAGTCTAAATATACACAGATGTTGTGATTTGTGATTTTTAATAATTTGCGTGTAATGGTGTTTAGATTTCTGTCGCCGTTGGAAAACACAATGTATACGCTGTGCGATGTCCAATCAATGATATTAATATTGTCAACATTTCTCGCTTCGACTATACAAACACTCGGATCGTTATTATAACATGATATAAAAAATCTTGGGATCGTCGAATTAGCTTGATCCTCAAATAAATATATCATAATTTAATAACCTCCAGGGTATTCTTATGATACATGACGGCACACATTTCGTGGGCGAACGTAGGCGTCTGTTTACAATCTACAAGCACTGTCCCTCTTTCTCCAAACTGGAGTATGCTTTTCAAACCAATGCCATAATACATGTCATAACGGTCAATTACAACAATGTCGTATTTTGAGTTGTCCAAGACTGATTCAATTGACAAGTTGCGAACGTAATCGGTATAAGTATATGATGATACGCGCTTCGAACTAGCGGATAGTTCTGTAAATATAGAAGCCAAGTATGACTTACCCGTCCCAGAATACGGAAAAAAAACATATACGCCTTTCTCCAAGTTTACGCTCACATGGAGGCCATTAAAGATTGTCTGCATAGTATTCCTCCATCAATGCCTTTGTTGGTTGTTCAGGCCACAAATCATCCAAATAATCGCCGAATTCTTTCACACTTGAAAAGCAAAAACCGCGATAATTTATGACCGTATCCAAAGCGCCAAAATCAGATATAAGATACTTTTTGTTATGAATAACAATGTTCCCTGTATCAGTGACCGTGAACAGCACAGAAAGTGCATTGGGACCCATTTCAATACAGTTTATTGTATTATTTGGATTGTGATAGACCAATAAAGCTGCCTTTGCCCCGGAGCTTAGGAGGGATATGGCTGTTTTAGCGCCGTTCCTGTCATAAAAATGCATACTATCACAAAAACTAGCTTCATCGATTGTGTCAAGAATGGTCTCCTCGTTAGAATCACCACACAATGTGAGCTCACTGAATGCAACATTTACATCATCAATTATATTGTTTGGAGCATCTATACCTTTGACAAAAACATTAAACACTATAGACACCCCCTGTCATATACAAATGGGTAAAATGCGAAACATCTCAAGTGGAAACAAAACGCTGTTGAAGACTATATATCAGAGAAGACATGTTATTGCCTATATGAAAGCTACGCTCGATCAGCCTTCATCTGCAACTGCAATCATATACCTTTTCTTGATGAAATGCAAGCACATGTTGCGAATAATCAAGCGGTTTTCCTTGCTCATTGCTGTCTGCTGGCCACGCATTCTTAGCAAAGGGGGTGTTTTGTGTCTGTGTTTTCGCTCCAACTGCCTGCGATCAGGTGACTTGATCATGATAAGGCCCCGGACTGCATCATTGCAGCCGGGGATTTTTCATGGCTGACGCTTCAAGAAAGCTGGAAAAGGAATGGACTGAGCGGCCTGATCACGGCTGCAGGCTGGCATGTCTGCCTGGTTGCTTACAAAGATTGCGCGAAGCTCATGAAAATGACACGAACGGACTTGAAAAACCTGAATGTGTTTTGGGCCTCAACCGTATGTAACTGGAGAGTGACGAATTCTCCATTCTTGTGGGTCCATCCTTAACGGCCCAATGATCTGACGGGGTGGCCATGCCCTTACTACCGGGTAATTTGGCAAAAATTAATCAAAAATAGAAATTTGTAAAAAATACACAAAACGAAGCCGAAAAGTTTGTGCAAGTTTTTTGTAAAAAAGACTTGACAAATGGCCATAAATGTGCGGCGCGGCTTCGCCAAACAAGGTATATTATAAAGTGGCGAAGCCGCGCCCTTAGTGGTGAATAGTTATGTCCATTTCACTTCACTACTAAGGAGGCTTCCGCCGTGCAAATCCTCAACTTGCTTCAGGCCTTCTTCGCCTGGTACGAGGGCTGTTTCTCCAGAGACAAAACCTATACCTGGTTCAAGGCCGCAGTGCTTGGTCTGCTGACCAATGACGATGACCACAGTGGCGTAACGGCCATTGTACGTTCTCTCGCATTGCCAGGCGCTACCTACGAAAAACTGATCCGATTTTTCCATTCCAATGCCTATGACCTGCAGACGCTGAATGATAGGTGGATCCAGTTCGTCTCAGCCTATGCCCCAATCCATGTGTTTAACGATCGGGTGCTCCTACTCGGTGATGGCGTTAAGAGATCAGCTGAAGGCCGGTTCATGCCGGCCGTGAAGAGACTGCACCAAGAGTCTGAGGACTCGTCCAAGGGCGAGTACATATTCGGACACATGTTGGGTGGTCTGGGAATAGTGATCGGTACCAATCACCTGGTATCCTGTCCTATCTGCGTGACGATCCAAGATGGTCTCAAAAGCACTGCGACTTGGGAGGGAAGCAACCACAGAAGCGAGATACACGAGGTGCAAACAGTCCAAAATGCTTATCATGCGGCACAACTGATTGGACGCAAATCACTTCTAGCTCTTGACAGGCTTTTCATGAAAAAGAGCGTGTTAGAAGAGCTAGATCGGCTCAATGCTGACGGAGATCTCCTGCATATCGTAACCCGCACCAAGG
Organism: uncultured Oscillospiraceae bacterium; assembly: GCA_947623875.1. GTDB lineage: Bacteria > Bacillota > Clostridia > Oscillospirales > Oscillospiraceae > Enterenecus. Next base: position 980 of record CANQII010000002.1, on the reverse strand, counting down.
ACAGATGTGTAGCATACGAACCGCTTCCCCCCGACTACAAGAAACAGGGGCGTGGTGCCCCCCGCAAGAAGGGGGAAACCCTGCATGTGGAAGAGCTCTTTGATAGCCGCAAAGATGACTTCACCACGGCCACTGTGATCCAATACAACAAAGAAGTGGAGGTTCAGTACCTCTGCCTGGACTTGCTCTGGGGCTCAGGCCTTTACAAGAAGCTTCGCTTTGTCCTGACCAAGACTCCGGAAAAAGGCAACGCCATATTTGTTACCACCGATCTCACGATGCCCCCGGAGAAGGTGATCGAAGCCTACGCTCATCGCTTCAAGATCGAGAGCATGTTCCGTGACATTAAGCAGGACTTCGGTAGCTTCAGCTACCGCTTCTGGACCAAATCAACCCCGAAGCTTGACCGCTTTTCACCGAGCGATGCCCCAGACCCGCTGAGTCTCGTTAAAGAGGAGAAGCAGCGCAAGAAGATTCTGTCCTGCTTGAAGGCAACGGAGACGTTCATTCTGTGCTCTTGCATGGCCATGGGCCTTACGCAGATTATAGCCACCGATCCGGCCATTGTGGAGGAGACAAGAGAGAGCATCTACATGAGGACATATCCGCCAAAGGGGGTTGCCTCCGCCCCATCTGTGCGGGAGTACCTGGCCAAGCGATTTTTTGCGCTTTTGGAGCAGGACCCCGGGGGATCCATTAAGCGATTAATTCGCAGAGTGCGCTCAGCACACCCATGATGCTTGGGCGCTCCTCCACCATTCAGGGCACATAAACGCCAGCTGGTGCCAAAAACCCCGAATATCTGTTACATTTTTAGCCCACCAGAAAATTCTGTAACCTGGTGGGTCTGGGAAAGTGCGCCCATTTTCTAGAAAGCCCCAAATAGGAACTCATCACTGACAAGTATTCTTTAGAATGTTCAATTCAGTAAATTTCTGTATCATACGATAGTGGAGCAAGCTGGCCAAAAAGTCGATGAA
>CANQII010000001.1 GCA_947623875.1 uncultured Oscillospiraceae bacterium | reverse complement strand
GTAGTTCGCTGAATGGGAACAACTTCCATTCAATAGCAATTGGAGATTTTTTCCACACTTTTGTCCGCCGCATCATTTTGATTCTGCTGATCGCCCCGTGATTTAATTCCATAATCCTCTTCCTCCTCAGCTGCGGTCTTTGCTGTGATAATCAAGTTTTTGTCCAAAGTATATAAGATGTATAACTTGTATTCTTCCCATCCACTATACACCCCCACTCCCATTATAGCGTATCAGCACTGTAAATTGCAATAGGTATAGCATCACAATTAAAAGTTTTTTGAAATTAAAACATTTAATTTGCAGTACATATTGTAATTCCGCAGAGTATCTTTTCACACAGTCACAGGCACGCTTCTGCGCCTTAAGCCTCTCCTGTCCAAACCAAACTGCTGCAGCTGACGATGCCGGCTGCCTCACGGCCTCAACGGCAAGAGTTGGACAGTCCCCGAAGCGGACTTCGTGCAACAGTTCTTCCCGGACGATCAGCTGCCCAAAGCACAAGAGCGCTGATCTCCTCTCATCCAGACAAAATGCATCCCCGGCGGCGCCAGACGGCGCCGCCGGGGATGTTTTCTCCGCAAAGTCTCTTCCCTTTACAGCATCTTCTTTCATTCACTTTCCAGACAATTTCTCCGCTATAATCCCTTTCTGTGCATCGTCCAGCGTCCAGTCCGCCTCCAGTAGCACCAGCTTGTTTCCCCAGCGGATCAGGTACTGGTTCCAGCTGGTGCCGTCCTGGTTGATTCTCTCCCACACGGCGTCCGCACCCCAGGGCGCGGGATCCGTATCCAGCACCATGAAGCCGAAGACATCCGCATTGCGCCGGAGATCCTCCAGCATGTCTTCCAGGCACGCATCTATCAGCAGCGGGAAGTGCACGGACACCACCGTGTACTCCAGAGATGGGACCTGGTTTCCGGCGGGGTCGTCCAGGCGGGGATACTGCATCATCTCCTCCCGGGACACCAGGAAGGTCCCCTGGCTGTCCCGCTCTGAGACATAGCCGTCATAATCCATGTCCCCCAGCAGGTCCTCCACCCGCAGGGGAATCTCATCCCGATACACATAGCGGATCTGGGTGTGGAACTCGTAGGACTCCAGATCGTTCTCTCTCCCCCACCGGTATCCCACTCTCCCCGGCGTGCCGATGGTGAGAATGGCGCTCACCGCCACGCCGGTGAACACGACAGCACAGACAGCGGTTACCCCGATGGATACCGCCGCATTCATCCTGCGGGATACCCCGCCCCGTTTCAGCGCGTTCCGGACCTGGAGTACCAGAAATAGGGTTCCGAGGAAGATCACGGCGCCCAAAAGAAACGCGAAGAAATAGGAACCGTTGCCGGTGTTGAGGATGGTGGCCACATACAGCACCAGGCAGACGGCAACCGCAGCAAGGCTCCACGCCTGCAGCGGGAACATGTCTGTGGTGGGCAGGAATTCCCCCTGGGTGGCCGCCTGCAGCGCCTTGCCCCGCCAGCGGAGATAGGCCCCCAAATCTGTAAGGCAGAGCAGGATGAGAAGCAGGTAGATGGCCAGAATACTCAAGGTTGTGGGGTCTGAGAGGGACTCCACCGGGTCCGTGATGCACTCCCAGCCCTTGATCCCCAGCCACATCAGACCCAGCAGCAGGAAAATGAGGTCCTGGACAAAGACCGTCTTCTTGGCGGTCTTGTGGATGTTCTCCACTTCCATGAGAGGATCCGTCTCCAGGGGAATGGCGTCCTCCCGGTCTGTATAGTACACCTGCATCTGGCCGCTGGATGCCGCCAGGGTCCAGCCGGCAAATTCGCTGAATGCTTGCAGCTCCTGCTCCTGGGGTGTGGGGCTGGGATCATACACCGAGGCGTTGGCGCAGTACGTGATGCAAAACCGAAGTTTGGTCGGCTCGATCCGGCGATAGTGCATCAGCGAGCCGATCCGCTCCAGCATCCAACCCTCTGCCGCCATGTCCTCCAGGTGCCGCTCCAGTCCAGAGTGGTCCCAGAAGGCGCGGACCATCATCTCTGCCTTTTTTGTCTTCATATACGTTTCTCCCCTTTCACCAGTCTGCGATAGTCTTCCGCCTGGGCGGAGATGCGCTGGTACTCTTCCTCCAGCCGGTCTTCTCCGGCCTTCGTGAGGATGTAGCTGCGCCACCGCCCCTCCGCCTTCGTCTCACGGATCAGCCCCTCCTCCAGGAAGGACTCCAGGAGATTATAGAGGGTGGCCGAGCCCACGCTCACCCGTCCGGCCGTGATCTCCGGCACCAGCTTCAAAATTTCCATGCCCCGGCGCTCCTCGGTGAGGCACAGCAGGATGTAGAACATCTGCTCCGTGAGAGTTTTGTATTTCAGCCTTGGCATCCGCAGCACTCCTTTCCAGCCGCTTGCTCGATTATCGAGTTGGAGAGGCTGCAATTTGAACTCGATTATCGAGTCCGTCTCGATTCTAAACTCGATTATCGAGTCTGTCAAGGGGAAAATGCAGAAAATTCAAAAAAAATATCGCCGGCTCCAGGCGGGACACGGCGATAGCGGTATGATAGGTTTTTACGAGAGAGACAGTACGGGCCAGAGTCCGCAAAACAGCCGCAGAAATAGAGTCCATGTGGTGTCCCAAATCGCAACTATTATCTCGGTCTGCTCAAGATTTCCTTGACCATATCTTCAACAGAAATCTCTCCGCTGAGAAGACGAATACAGTCCCGTTCAGTTTGTTCCGTTACTGGAATACCCTCCATACGAGTGGATGCCAATGCATTAGAAAGGTCTTTTCGTTCTTTTTCGCTCACAAAATCACCTTCATTAACATAGTGGCAGTCTGTCCTGGCTCAGCATGGACCCTGGCCTGCGGAAAGGTAGGCAACCGTGCCCTTCGCCTCAGGATCCGTCCTTTTCTGGTCTTGCTGTGTAGTTTCCTGGTCCTGCTGCGCAGTACTCAGACCTTTCAGATCCAGTTTCTCCGCCCAATACTCCAACTCTTCCATCAGATGGTATCTCGTATTGGCAAAGTCATCTTGGACCCAGTATTGCTCCTGCACTTGCTGGTCTGCGTAGAGTTCGGCAAACACGCGTACCGCCTCAGATACCGCCCTTTCCTCAGACGGCATCGTCCTCAGCCCCTTCCCTGTAGTCTCCGAAAGCAGCCTCGCCCATTCAGCCGTATGTGCCCCTGCTTCTCCCAGATGATATCACATTTTCCCGCCGTGCGCAATGCATTCACAAAAACTGTAAAAAGCCGCCGCGTCCCAACGGGGACGCAGCGGCAGGGATAGAGAAGTGGTTGCAGATGGATGACTCAGGCCAGGGAACCCATGGGATCCCAGGGTTCCAGCTGGATGGGCTCAGCATGGTATGCGGCAAGCTGCTCCTCGGAGAGGTACTTCTTGTGCACCACGATCTGATAGACGTACTCATTGAACCAGTCATCGGACATGGTGTACCAGCCCTTCTCGCCGGAGTCCTCACCCCAGCTGTTCTCCACGCGCCAACGGGTGCTCTTGCCGTTCTCGTCCAGGTTTACGCCCTGGAACACCATGGCATGGGTCATGAGGGAGTGGCCGTAATCCAGGCGCTCCGCCTTGGTCATGCCAAAGGTGGTGCTGAGCAGCTCGTCGGTCTTGAAGACCTCCAGGTCCAGGATGCCGGAGCGGTCGCAGCACTTGCCCACGTCACAGCCGAACCACACCGGGTTGCCGTCCTGCATCTGGGCGATGGCTGCCTTCTTCAGCTCCTCAATGGGCAGATTCAGGTAGCGGACGATCTTGCCTTCCTTGACGTTGCCCAGGAAGCGCACGGTGTAGCTGTGGCCGTAGGGCTTATCCTGGGTGGGAGCGTTGATCAGGCCGATGTAGTCGTTGAGATCCCAGCCGATGTACTTCTCGTAGAAGGACTTGGGGGTGAAGGTGCCCTCGTAGTGATACTCGCTGTCCTTGTCCCGATAGGCAAACTCGAACTCCTTCGGGGGAACGCCCAGACAGATGCAGAGGATCCGATAGATCTCGGACATCATACCCTGCTTCTTCTCCCGCAGCTCCTCGATGGTGGCGCCGGCGGCATGGGCCTTGCGGAGGATGCAGGCGTACTCCCGCAGCTTGGTGGTGATGGTGCTCACCATCTCACGGCTGGCAGAGGATGCGGTGGACTCGGGATAGGCGGACTTGGGCACCACGCCGTACTTCTCCACCAGGTTCACGATCATGTCCCACTGGCCGCCGTCTCCGATGGGAGACTGGAGCAGGAAGCTCACCAGACGGCCGTTTACGGGCTCGTCCAGGGTCTCCAGGATGTTCTCCAGGAAGTAGTTGGACTTCTCCAGCTTATCCCAGAAGAAGAGGTAGGACTGGGAGAGCTCAAAGTCTTTCAAATTCAGCTGCTGGATCATCTGGAACCGCATGGTGTTGAGGGCCGCGAACATCCAGCATCTTCCACTGCTCTTCTGGCTGGTGACTTTCCCCTGCTTCAGAGAGATGGAGAAGGTGTGATTGCGCCGCGCTGCCAGTTCCCAGTTCTTCGCGCTGGCGTTCAGGCCGTTGTTCACAACGGCGTTCATGGCCACCTTGTTGATGGCGTTGGCCGCAAAGTCCTGTTCGTACTTCGCCTGGTCCTCTGGAGAAATCCGCATTCTATCTTCCATAACAACCCGCCTTTCGGTATTGATTTTGAGGCCGCAGGACGGTCCAGCCTGTCCTGCCGTCTCACTGCCGAGCGGGGGAATCCTATCACAAAACGGCCGAAATTGCAATCGAATTTCGATCATTTGTAGCACATTCTGCGTACATTCCTACCCAAATGCCAACTTAGATCGTCAAAACTCCAGTTTCTTCCTTTCAATCCCATCTCTCCGCAATCGACAGAATCCGCAGCACCCAAAGGATTTTCAAGACAGCCAAACTTTCTGCTATCCGTTGTGAGAGAGCTCCGATACTTTAGGTACTATCCCAGTCCGATCTCTTCCCCGCCCTACTGCTTTCCCGTCTCCTTCAGAATCAGGTGGGCAATCTCCTTGGAGTTCACGATATAGCTGCTGTGGTTGGCGCGGGGGATCTCCTTGAAAACGCCGTTGGGGATGTTCCGGGCGATCTCCTGCATGTGGCTCCGCTGGATCATGTCCCGGTCTCCGCCGAAGAGGGTAACCGGCACCGTGATCTTCTGCAGCATCTCCGGGGTGATATTCGGCTCGGTGAGCATCAGCTTGAAGAGCGGGGACGGACTCTTCTCATAGATCCACCGGAAGATCTTCATCCACCCGGGCTTCAAGCCGTCCGGCCGCACGTTTACCCCGCTCCCAATCACCCGGTCCAGCAGGTCCGGGTGATCTATGGCGATGAGAAGGGCGATGATGCCGCCATCGCTGAAGCCGTACAGCACCGGCTTCTCCATGTGCATGGCCTCTATAAACTCCACCACGTCCTGGGCCATGTCCGCATAATGGTATTCCGATACTCTCGGGCTCTTTCCATGTCCCCTGCTGTCCAGGCAGTATACGGTGTAGTACCGCTGCAACACCGAGGCGGCCTTGCGGAAGATGGTGCAGTCCTCCCCGTTGCCGTGCAGCATGATAAGCGGCTGTCCAGCGCCGCAGCGCTCATAGTACAGATTCATACGCTACGCTCCCTTCGCCCAAATCCAGGCCCCCATAGGATCCGGCAAGTACTGCCGGATCCTATGGGATCTTCTGTCCTATTGTATAGCTTCTGCCAACCAGATTCAAGCATCATTCAAGTAGGCATTAGCAGCCAGCAAGTGCATAGTTTCACTTCAATCAGTTCAAGGAAATACACCCGGTCTGAAATATCAGACCGGGTGTATTGGTACTTGATGGATTGATGTCGTGAATGTCTTGCCTGCGCTTAGCCGACCTTCAATTTGAGCACTTTGAAGCCCGCTTCCAGTGCAGCGACCCTGGCTTCGAGAGGATCGCAGCGCATGTTCACACTGTCATCGATCATCGGATGAAGGAGCTCGTCCTGGAGATCATCCTTAGTTGCCAGTGCATCGAGCCGCCTGTCAACATCATTGTCGATCTTCAAGTTGATCCTATGGGTCTCTTCCTTCAGAGCCTTGGTATCGCTCTCCAGATTCGCGATTCGGCTCTCCATACGGTCGAACCGGCTCTCCATACGGTCGAACCGGCTCTCCATACGGTCGAACCGGCCGCCAAAGTCTGCGTTCAGTTTCGTATACAGTTCGTCAATCGTCATATGCATCCTCCTCACATCACACTAACCACTTTATCACCATGCCACAAGACCTGGTGATCCTGTCCACTGAAACCAATGGACCCGCCTTACACCAGAGAGGATATCACTTTCTCCGGCAGCTGTCAAGCACCATTCCCGGAATTTCGCCAAATTATTTATGCGGTTCACATACATCCAAAAATGCATATGTCCCATTAATGGGACAGTTAAATTTTCGGCGAGCTCAGCAAAACATAGTTTTCGGCCCTTAACTCCCTCTTCAATATAGATTCTATATTGACTTTTCTTTATTTATTTTGATCTTTTTGTATTTTCTTTTACAGCGATAGCAATGTCGGATAGTCACTATTTCAATTCTACATTATGCTATATATTCTGCCCCTATTTTTGTTATTTATAAATTGGCAACTACTCAGCGTGCTGTTAGGTCAGTGAGATCCCCCTATCTGTTCACTCTCGTAGTACAATATCACACTTTCCCCAGACCTTTCTCCCCCAATGTATTACACTCATCACCACGGCCAATATACCGCCAGAACTGATATGTCTCCCCGTTCCTGAATTCTCTTCTCTCGGGTACAGCTTATCGACCATGCCTTCATCTGCCAACGGACCACGTCAGAACAGCCCAAGCATTCCTGTGGCGCTGTACAGCTGCCGAAACCAGTCTTCTGCCGGTGGCTGCATCTGTTTCTCCTCTTCCATGTCTGCCATCTCCCGTTCTCCCGGTCTCACTCCGAACCACCTGCCTCGTCCAGCTCCGGGACGTTGATGATGCTCTCCAGCGCCCCTTCCTCTACTTCCACCTCTTTCGGCTTCATCAGGTTGATCACAGCCTAGGCCAGAGCCTGCCTGTGCTCCTCCGTGTCCCGTTCCGCTATGCTCTGCAGCTGCCAGAACATAGCGTGCACATCGGTGTGCAGCGCCCGCTGCTGCCTTTCCAGGGTGTTGAAATACGGTTCTCCCACCTCTCTCAGGTATCGGTTGGTCTTCTCCGTCTCCCGGTAGATCTTCTGCAGCATCTGAAAGGCCTCGATATAGGCGGGATCTGCTGTGAGAGATGTCCTGTCCAGGTGATCCAGCGTGCTGCCGAGGCCGTCTAACGTCCTGCCCACCCGGGTATAGGCCAGGGCGATGATCCTGCTGAGGCTGCCGAGATTGCAGGTCTGCTTCTCCATCACCGCCAGCATCTCCAGAATCTCCCCTTGCACCTGGTCCAGCTTTGCAGACAGCGTCATGATCCTTCTCTCCCCTCTAAATGGTTTTGCCTTCCGTCCCTAGCCCACAAAATCTCGAAAAGCTGCGGATCGTCCAAGCCGGCAGGACCACGAGGATAGCAGGTTTGGGAAGGGCCGTCAAGAGGGGGTAAATATGGCATTGTACATGCTTTTTGTTTGCAATTGTAATACATTTTAAAGCTGATGTAGTGAACATGAGCGATATTGTAAGACAAATGCACACAAATTTGCGCACATGCTTTCTTCGCCCTGCCATATTTTCTACCCTCCAGAGCTTTCCAGTCCATTCGGTTTCCCACGCGCTTCCATCCGTTTTTCCGCACAATCTGCATCTTGCAACATCCCCTAAAAAGTGGTAGACTGTACCATACCAACGCGAAAAGCGGAAAAAAGGAGAGTCAAGATTGATCGCAAAAGATATCTGTGAGCGGGTCCTGCGGGAAGCCGTCTCCACCGGCGCAGACTATGCCGAGCTCTTTGCGGAACACACGGTGCAGCACTCCATCAACATGCTGGACAAGAAGGTGGACAGCATCAATGACGCCGTCATCGCCGGCGCCAGCGTCCGCCTGTACAAGGGTCTCCGCAGCGTCATGGCATCCACGGTGGACACCAGCGAGCAAGGCCTGCTCCGCTGCGCCCGCAAGGCCGCAGACGCCCTGGGCGAGGGCACCGCTGAGATCACCATCACCCTCCGGGAGCGGCTGTACGGGGATATCCACCCCATCCGCATCGTCCCATCCACCGCACCCAACAGCGAGAAGCTGGTATTCCTGAAGGACGCATATTTTGCCGCCCAGGAGTACAGCGATGCCATCCGCCAGGTCACCGGCACCTTCCTGGACGTAGACCACCAGATTCTCATCGCCACCAGCGAGGGTCTCTATGCCCAGGACCGGCAGATCCGCTCCCGGATCTCCATCCAGGCCGTGGCAGAGCACAACGGCGAGACCCAGACCGGCTCCTGCAACCCCGGCAGACGCATGGGCCTGGAGGCCTTCACCGATGTGATCAGCCCCAAGGATACCGGCATTGAGGCCGCCCGTCAGGCGGTAACCATGAGCAAGGCCGGGTACTGCCCCGCCGGCGTCATGCCCGTGGCCATCGGCAACGCCTTCGGCGGCGTCATCTTCCACGAGGCCTGCGGCCACTCCCTGGAGGCCAGCTCGGTGGCATACGGCACCAGCGAGTTTGCCGGAAAGCTCGGCCAGCAGATCGCCAACCCGAAAGTAACCGCCATCGATGACGGCACCATTCCCAACGCCTGGGGCTCCATCAACATCGATGATGAAGGCACCCCCGCCCGGAAGAATGTGCTCATCGAGAAGGGCGTTCTCAAGACCTACATGATCGATAAGTTCAACGGCCGCCGGATGGGTCTCCCCTCCACCGGCAACAGCCGCCGCCAGAGCTATGCCTATACCCCCACCTCTCGTATGACAAACACCTATATCGCCGCCGGTACCGATACGGAAGAGGACATCTTCAGCTCCATGGAGTTCGGCCTCTACGCCAAGGCCATGGGCGGCGGCTCGGTGAACCCCGCCACCGGCGAGTTCAACTTCGCGGTAAACGAAGGCTATCTCGTGCGCAACGGCAAGGTCTGCGAGCCGGTCCGGGGAGCAAGCCTCGTGGGCAAGGGCTCCGATGTCATCCGCAACATCGACATGGTGAGCTCCAATCTGTCCCTGGCCCAGGGCATGTGCGGGTCCTCCAGCGGCTCCATCCCCACCAGCGTGGGCGAACCGCTGATCCGGGTCTCTTCCATCACCGTGGGCGGACGCTGAGAAGGAGGGCAAGATTATGGACTACAATTCCTTTAAGAGCGCAGTGGCCGCTGCGGCGAAGGCCCAGGGCATTGCAGATTATGAGCTGTATTACGAGTCCTCTGAGGACTGCAGCATCAGCACCTTCCGGCACGAGATCAACCAGTTCTCCAGCTCTCTGGACGGCGGCGTATGCTTCCGCTGCATCGTAGAGGGCAAGATGGGCTACGCCTCCACCGAGGAGCTCAGCGAATCGCAGGCCGCATCTCTCGTCTCCCGGGCGGCAGACAACGCCCGCACCCTGGAGTCTGAGGACAAGGTGTTCCTGGGACAGGGCGGCCAGACCTACGAGTCTCACCCCCACACCTGCCCGGAAATGGCCCCTACGGACCTCATCCGCAAGATGGCCCTGAAGGGGGACGAGCTTCTCTATGCCGCCGATCCCATGGTGGCAGACGGCTCTGAGGCCCAGGTGGTCTCCCAGAAGATGTCCGTGGCTATCATGAACTCCAACGGCCTGGATCTCTCCTATGAGAGCGGCGCCCACCTCTTCATCGCCTCCTCTGTCCTCTCCAACGGGACCGAGATGGCCACAGACTTCAGCCTTGCCGCCGGTGATCTCAACACCATGGACATCGGCGCCACCGTCACCAAGTCCGTCACCAAGGCCAAGGCCAAACTGGGTGCAGATGTGGCCCCCACCGGCGCCTATCCCGTGGTCTTCGCCCCCGAGGCCATGGGCAGCCTGCTCAGCACCTTCAGCGGCATCTTCAACGCCGAGCGGGTGCGCCGAGGTCTCTCCCGCATGGGCGGCAAAGAGGGACAGGTGGTGGCCAGCCCCATCGTGACCCTGGTGGATGACCCCTTCTACAAGGACAGCATCATGCCCCTCCCCTTCGATGCGGAGGGCACCCCCACCTATCAGAAGAACGTCATCGAAAATGGCGTGCTGAACACCCTGCTCTATGATCTGAAGGCAGCCGCTGCCATGGGCAAGCAGACCACCGGCAATGCCGCCAAGCGCAACTACTCCGCCCCTGTGGGCATCATGCCCTTCACCATGTATCTCGCCCCGGGAGACCTCACCGAGGAGGAGCTTCTCCAGAAGGCGGGCAACGGCGTGTACATCACCTCTCTGGGCGGTCTCCACGCCGGTGCCAACCCCATCTCCGGAGACTTCTCCCTCCAGAGCAGCGGCTTCATGATCGAGGACGGCGTGAAGACCAAGGCGGTGAAGTCCTTCACCGTGGCCGGCAACTTCTATACCCTTCTCACCCAGATCACCGCCCTCTCCAACGAGGTGAAGATGCCCGGCTTCCCCGGCAAGACCGCATTCGCTTCCCCCGCCGTTCTGGTGGAGGGACTCACCATCGCCGGCAAGTAATCAGCCTTTTTCCAGGCCCGCCGGACCCGGCGGGCCTGGGGCTTTTCTCCCCAGCATGTTCCTGTTGCCCCACTGCACAATGACGTGCAGGCCCCAAAGATCGAGGAGGATTTGTTCCTATGGAATCCATCACCTTGCAGCTCACCGGCGCAGACAGATTCGCCAAAGAAGAAGACCACCTATACCGGTATCTCGGCATGTCTGTGGAAAAAGGCCACTGCTTTCAGGAGGATCCCGCCACCGCAGCCGTTCTGTACCGGGCTGCTCTGAAAGGCGGGGACACCTATGCCGGGTATCTGCTTGGCACCCTCTATGAGGAGGGCCTGGGCGTGGCCCAGGACTGGAACACCGCCAAGCACCTCTACTACCTGGCGGCTCAGGACCACCACCCGGAGGCCATGCTGGCCCTGGGGCTGCTCTTTGAGAAACTGGACCAGCCCGAGACGGCCTACCTCTGGTACCGGAGATCTGCTGCCCAGGGGGACCAGGACGCCATATTCCACTGCGGCCTCTGCCTGCACCGGGGTCACGGCACAGACCGGGACTATGCCGCCGCCTTCCACCACTTCAAGTATCTCGCCAACAATGGCCACCCCGAGGGGGCGTACTATGCCGGCGTGTACTACCAGGACGGCATCTTTGTGCCCCAGGACTACGGCAAGGCCATGAAGCACTACACCATCGGCACTGAGGCGGACCATGCCCCCAGCTGGAACCAGGTGGGCGTGCTGTATGAGAAGGGCCTGGGGGTGGAACCGGATGCCGCCAAGGCCTTGGAGTGCTTCTGCACTGCGGCGAACCTCGGCAGCAGCACGGCCTGCACCAACGCCGCCTGGCTCTATGAGTCCGGCGCCGCCGGGGAGGAACCGGACCTCGATAAAGCCGTCCAGTTCTACAGGCGTGCCGCCTCTGCGGGAGAGCCAAACGCCATCCAGCAGCTGGACCGTCTGGGCATTCCCTGGGATGCGGCAGACGAGGTTCCGGAAGAGACCGGCAAACCCATCCTGAAAGTGCTGAAATAAGCGCAATTCTCACCCAATCAGACAAATGAACCAAGCCATACATCTTACGCAGGCCCGCCTCCCGGCGGGCCTGCAGTTTCCAGAAGAAGGGAGATCGATATGGACATCTCAAAACCCATCCCCGTGCAGCTGAACCCGGCCTGGTACTGCACCCGGGAGAACTCCAGTCTCTGCATGATGGTGGGCTCTGCCCTGGAGGAGGGCACCCTGTTCCAGAAAGACCCTGCCACCGCCGCCATGTTGTACCGGGAGGCCATGAAGGCGGGAGACCCGGCGGGCGGATACTTTCTGGGCAACCTCTATGAGAACGGCATCGGGGTGGAGAAGAACCTTAACGCCGCCAAAAGTGCATACCTCCATTCGGCCAAGATGGGCAATGTCCAGGCCTATCTGGCCCTGGGCTACCTCCTGGATGAGATGGGCCAGCATGTCCAGGCCTTTCGCTGGTACAAGGCGGGTCACGAGGCCGGCATACAAGAGGCATCCCACCAATACGCCCTGTGCCTGTATGGGGGGAAAGGCACGGAGGAGGACAAGGCCGCATCCTTCCCCATCTTTAAGTCCCTGGCGAATCAGGGCAATACCCAGGCGGCGTTTTTTGCCGGTCTCTGCTACCACCAGGGCTACGGGACCCCCGTAGACTACATCATGGCCCGCCACTTCTACCAGGTGGGAGCAGACGAGGGAGACCCGTACTGCTGGAATCAGCTGGGCTCCCTGGCACTGGATGGCCTCTGCGGGGAGAAGGATCCGAAGAAAGCCCTGGACTGCTTCCTCCGGGCGGGCAAACTGGGATACGGAAAAGCGTACGGCAACGCGGCCTGGCTCTACCAGACGGACGCCTTCGGCACTGGCCAGGACATGAAGAAGGCCTTCCACCTCTATCAGATGGCGGCCAAAAACGGCGCAGAGGATGTGGCCAAGAGCCTGCAGTGGGTTGAGGATCACCTCAGCGGCATGTACTGGCCGGAGGACATCCAGAACGGGATCGTGATCATCGATGCAGACGATCTGGATAACCTGGACAATCTGGAGGACCTGTTCCATCCGGAGGACCCGGAAGACCCATGAGAGCCATCCTCACCAGCAGCCTGGGCGGATACCGGAAGGCACACGGCATGCGCATTCCGGCGCCGATCCTGAATACCAACGGCCTTCTGGACCAGTTGAAAGCTGCATGGCCAGAGGAAGCCGAGGTGCTGATCCTCCCCGCCGATCCCGCAGACCATTCCAAGGCAGACAATTTCCAGGCCTGTTTTGCCGCGTCCTTTCCCATGAGCGGCCTTCCCGTCTCCTCGGTCCGCATCGTGGACGACAGAAATCCCCAGGACATCCAGTACCTCTCCAGCACAGACGTCCTGCTCCTCGCCGGCGGCCATGTGCCCACTCAGAACCGGTTCTTTCATGCGATCCGGCTGAGAGAGCGTCTGCAGGCCTTTCGGGGCACCCTCATCGCCATGAGCGCCGGGTCCATGAACTGCGCAGACACCGTATATGCCGGCCCGGAGCGCCCTGGCGAGACCATTGATCCCAAGTACCGGCGGTGGCTCCCCGGCCTCGGGATCACCCAGATCAACATCTTTCCCCACATGCAGGTGATGCGGGACGAAATCCTGGACGGCCTCCGGATGATCGAGGATATCACCCTGCCAGACAGCATGGGCCACACCTTCCTCGCCTTGAACGACGGCTCCTACCTCGTAATAGAGGACCAGAAAACCACCCTGTACGGGGAGGCGTACCAGATCCGGGACGGAAGTATCACCCAAATCTGCCGGGATGGGGCCTCCATTGCCCTGCCCTAAATCCGCAATTCCAGATGTGCGAACATCCCCTCCCGGGCCCGGGAGGGGATGTTCGCGTTTAGGACTGCTCAGGCGATGGCAGATATCTCGTTGCCAGTCTCGGGGATGGCGCAGCGGATGGCATCGTCCGAGACGGTGCTGGGAAACTGCCTCACCAAAAGCGAGGAAGTAAGCTGTACAATTTCCTTTTTCCTGCAAAATAGGGCTGGACTTTTCTGCAATTACATGATACTATAGATGCAAAACAAGACTGTATTGCATTTTAAGATTGTTAATTGTCAAGGGTGAATGGCTGCTCGTACAGCGCAGTTGCAGCCGACCTCCAATGGCTTGCGGTTCCCTTGGCGCTTTGAAACACAAAATCCCAATCACATGTTCGGAGATGAAGTTGTATGTCCGCCTATGAAATCGCCTTCGAGGGCGAAATCCTGATGGAAAAAGGAGCAGAAATAAGCGCAGACCTGTATCGCTATACGCAGACTGCGGCTGGCAGTGATACCAGCAATGAAGTGGCTGTTGCGCTGAGAAAACTGATCTGGGCTGCAAAGCAGCAAATTCTGGCCGCAGAATCCGAGATGGATTTGGCGCGGATCGAAGCCAAATTTGATCTCGCCAGAGATATCCTGACGATGGTGGGGGAAACGGCAAATGGATGATCTCTCTGTTCTTGCGGCATTTCATGAGATGGATGTCCAAAACGTAGTAAAAGCCCAAATCAAGGACATTGTCTTCCTTCACACCCACCAGGAGATGCCTAGGGCAATCCTTATGGTGGGACAGCCTGGAGCCGGAAAAGCTGTCCTCTCGCAGCGCTTTTTCGCGGCGTTTCAGCGGGATGCGTTCTTGATCAACGGCGATGAATACCGCAGATTCCACCCTGCGTACCGGGAACTGTATTGTCTGGCGGGTTCAGACTACGTCCGCTGGACAGGGCCGTTCTCCGGTGCGGTAACAGAGGCGCTGATTGATACCCTGTCTCGGCTCCACTATCATCTGCTTGTAGAGGGAACCGGCCGCACCGCAGAAGTACCAAAAAAGACGGCGGCATTGCTGGTTTCCAGGGGATATACGGTGGAGCTGGCTGCCATCGCGGTGCGGCCGGAGCAGTCCCTCGCCAGCACATTGCTCCGTTTTTATCAAATGCGGGATCGGGGGATAGTTCCCAGGGCCACCGTGGTTGCCTCTCACGATCTGGTGGTAAAGGCGCTTCCCAAGACGTTGGATGTGCTGGTACAGGATCCTTGCTTCTCTCGGATCACGTTGTGGGACCGCCAGAAGAATTGTCTATACAGCAGCACTTCGGACCCGTGCATGCCGTCTGAGACGTTGCGGAGGGTGTGGAATCGCCCGTGGACATTGCCCGAACTGCAGGCCATGGAGCATCAGGTCCAGTTTCTCAGGCAGAGGGAAGCGCAGGCGCCTGCGGGCCAAATGGCTGCCATTGAGGAACTGGAGCGCAGAGTGCAGAAGGCACGCAACGAGTGTATTGCGTAACGGCTGCGGCCAGAGGGCTCCTCTCCCATCGCTCTGCCAAGACGGTGCATCTGTTGTCCTGCCCTGAAAGGTACATACAGCCCCCTATATGCGAACATCCCCTCCCGGGCCCGGGAGGGGATGTTCCTGTCTATGCCGCTCAGGCGATGGCGGTTACTTCGTAGCCGGCCTCGGTGATGGCGTGGCGGATGGCGTCATCGGAAACGGTGTCCGCGATGGTGCCGGTCTTGCTCTCCAGATCCACGGTGGCCTTGGGATCCAGCGCCTGCAGGGCCTTCTCCACTCTGGCGCGGCAGTGCATGCACATCATGCCTTCGATGGTTACCTTTTTCATAGGTTGTTCTGCTCCTTTCGTTTCAGGGACGGATTCATATACAGCGGCGGGTTGTTCGC
The DNA here is from genome assembly GCA_947623875.1 of uncultured Oscillospiraceae bacterium. Classification (GTDB taxonomy): domain Bacteria; phylum Bacillota; class Clostridia; order Oscillospirales; family Oscillospiraceae; genus Enterenecus. The sequence goes on along the minus strand of CANQII010000001.1, from coordinate 90,504 downwards.
CGGTGCTGTCTGGGATGACCTGCGGGGCGATGCTGGGCTTGAAGAACCGCAGCCGCAGGGCGTTGGATACCACCGTAACAGAGCTCAGGCTCATGGCTGCGGCGGCAAACATGGGATCAAGCTGGAAGCCGAAAAGACCGGCTGCCATGGGGATGCAGATCACATTGTAGAAGAAGGCCCAGAAGAGGTTCTGCTTCACGTTGCGGATGGTGGCTCGGGAGAGCTCCACCGCGGTGACCGCATCCACCAGATCGGATTTCATAAGGACGATGTCGGCGGACTCGATGGCCACGTCAGCGCCGGCGCCGATGGCCACGCCCACGTCAGCCCGGGCCAAAGCCGGGGCGTCGTTCACGCCGTCTCCCACCATGGCCACCTTCTCGCCCTTCTCCTGAAGGGCGGCGATCTGCCGCTCCTTATCTGTGGGCAGCACTTCGGCGATCACATCGGTGAGACCCAGCTCTTTGCCGATGGCGTTGGCTGTGCGGCGGTTGTCTCCGGTGAGGAGCACCACTTTCAGACCCATCTTCCGGAATCCCTCGATGGCCGCCTTGCTGGTGGGCTTCACGGTATCTGCCAGGGCCACGATGCCGATGAGATGTCCGTTCTCCGCAAAGAACAGCGGGGTCTTGCCCTGTTCTGCCAGGGTCTCCGCGATCATTCGGTTCTTGCCCATGGACACCGCCCCATCCTGCAGCATGGCGGCATTGCCCGCCACATAGGAGGCGCCCTGGATCTTGCCCCGGACGCCCTTGCCGTGGATGGCCTGGAAGTCCTCTACCGCACAGAGCGGGATATTCCTGCGGTTGGCCTCTTCCACAATGGCGGCGCCCAGCGGATGCTCCGAAGGCTTCTCCAGAGAGGCGGCCACGCAGAGAAGCTCCTCCACGGTGGTGTCTCCCATGGGATAGAGGTCCGTGACACGAGGCTTGCCCTGGGTAACGGTGCCGGTCTTGTCCAGCACAATGGTGGTAACAGAGCGGAGCCGCTCCAAGCCTTCTGCAGACTTCACCAGAATGCCGTGCTCTGCCCCTTTGCCGGTGCCCACCATGATGGACACCGGGGTGGCGAGACCCATGGCGCAGGGGCAGGAGATCACCAGAACTGCCACGCCGGAGGTGAGGGCCCGCTCAGCGCTGCCGGTGGCGATGAGCCAGGCCGCAGCGGTTACCAATGCGATGCCGATGACGGCGGGGACGAACACACCGGCCACTTTGTCTGCCAGCTTTGCAATAGGAGCTTTGGAAGAGGCGGCCTCATCCACCAGGCGGATCATCTGGGCCAATGTGGTATCCTCCCCCACCCGGGTGGCCTCCAGGATCAGCACGCCGGACTTGTTGATGGAGGCGGAGATCACGGTGTCTCCCACGCCCTTGTCCACCGGGATGGACTCGCCGGTGAGGGCGGACTCATCCACAGAGGAGGCGCCCTCTGCCACCACGCCGTCCACCGGCACAGAGCCGCCGGGACGGACGATCACCCGGTCTCCCACCTGCACCTCTTCTACGGGGATCTCCAGCTCCACCCCGCCCCGGAGCACGGTGGCGGTCTTGGGGGTGAGGTCGATGAGCCGGGAGATGGCCTCGCCGGTCTTGCCCTTGGAGCGGGTCTCCAGGTACTTGCCCAGGGTGATCAAGGTGAGGATCATGCCGGCGGACTCGAAGTACAGGCTCATGTGCCAGCGCTCCACCACCTCCATGTCCCCGTGGCCGAAGCCGTACGCCAACTGGAACATGGCCCAGATGCTATAGAGGAAGGCGGCGGCCGAGCCCAGCGCGATGAGGGAGTCCATGTTGGGGCTCAGGTGAAAGAGGGTCTTGAAGCCCACTTTGTAATACTTGTCGTTGATATACATGATGGGCAGGGTGAGCAGCAGCAGCACCAGGGAGAAGGTGAGCATGTTCTCGTGGCCCAGCAGGAACCCCGGCAGCGGCCAGCCCATCATATGGCCCATGGAGATATAGAAGAGGGGGATCAGGAAGCAGAAGGAGGAGATCAGCCGGAACTTCATGTGCTTCAGCTCGTCCTGCATGGCCTCCCCAACCGGCTTCACCGGTGCCGCCTTCTGGCCCGGGGCCGCCGGCAGCTGGGCGCCGTATCCCGCCTTCTCTACCGCCGCGATGATGGTCTCCGGGGTGAGGTCTCCCTCGTAGTCCACCGTCATGGAGGCGCCCAGGAGGTTCACGTTCACCTCTTTCACCCCCGGCAGCTTCCGCACCGCCTTGTCCACATGGGCAGAGCAGGCGGAACAGGTCATACCGGTAACGGTAAATTTCTGTCTCATGTTCAAACACCAGCCTTTCTGGCACCGGAGATCCCCGGCGCCGCGGATCATGTTCGCTATAGGATCTTACCCAGAGCCGCCACCAATTCATCGATTTTCTGCGCCCGCTCCGTGTCGCTGGAGGCGTGCTCCACACAGTGCTTCAGATGGGCGGTGAGGATCTCCCGGTTGGCCCGGCGCAGCAGCGCGTCTGTGGCGGTGACCTGCTGGGAGATGTCCATGCAGTATCGGTCTTCTTCCACCATGCGGATGATGCCGTCGATCTGTCCCCTGGCGGTCTTGAGAAGCCGCAGCACGGTTTTCTGATCTGCCACCATATTGCTCGCTCCTTTCAGATACCCCCCTGGGGGGGAGTGTTCCAATGGCCGCATGATACACCTTGGGCGGGAGGCTGTCAAGGGGAAATTTCGGCCAAACAGAAAAAAATCTGTCCCGCCCGGCAGCCGATGCTGCTGGGCGGGACAGATGGATTTTCGGGATGGCTCAGGCCGCCGGGGTGGCAGGAGCCGGAGTCTTCATGACATCGGAGAGTTTGCAGTACACGGTGGCCATCTGGGCTCTGTTCATGTTCATGGTGCCGGCGAAGTCTCCCGTCCCCGTACCCACCAGGACCTTCAGAGCGAAGCACACCGCAACGGCTTTCTGGAACCGCTCAGGGATGTTCTTCCAGTCCCGGATCGTTTCTGCGGTATTTGCCAGCTCCGCATCGCTGGGGATCGTAACGTTGTGGTCCACCAGGCAGTTATACAGCATCACCGCCATGTTGTACCGGTTCAGGTTGCTGGTGGGCTGCAGGTTGTCCATGCCGGCATAGATGCCGTGCTGCTGCATCACTTCGATCTTGTGCTGATACCAGGGGTCCGGGACAGTGGAGATGTCCTCGTCCGGGTAGAACGCACCCACCAGCACAGAGGAGAACTCCGCCACTGTGACGTTATTCTTCGGCAGATACACCATGGTGCCGTTGGCGCCGTATGTGCCGTTCACCGCGCCCTCTTCGTGGGCCCGCTGGACGTGCTCAAAGGACCAATCGCCCTCTGCCACATCGGAGAAGTACGGGGCTGCGCGGTGCCAGGAGGCGGCGTTGAGCGTGCCGTTCTGGTCCAGGGTGTAGAACACGGGGTCGCCCTTGTCCTTGCTGGTGACGCCGGTGGCATACCACACGGCCTTGCCGTTTACCACGATGGGCTGGCAATCGGAGAGGTAGCCTGCGGCGGTGCGGACGGTGCCCTTCATGGTGCCGTGGCCGTCCAGGAAGACGTAGCCCAGGGTGCCGGAGCCGGTGCCAACGCCGTAGGTACGGCTGCCGCCGCTGGCGTTCTTGATCTCCCAGATCACCAGGTAGAGGTCGTCGGAGAACTTCACCAGCTGCGGTGTGGAGGCGGACTGCAGGCTGCTGGTGGTGTAGTTGGTGATGTAGATACGCTTTGCAACGGCAGTGTCCTTTTCAGCGTCCTCCCGGTTCACAGAGAGGACCATGATGTTCCGGGCCTCAGTGGTGGCGCCGCTGGTATTCTGGCTGTTGGTGCTCACCACGGCGAAATAGGTGGTGCTTGTGAGAGCCAGGCCGCCCAGAGAGGCGCCGGTGTAGTCGTCACCGGAGCTGCCCGCCAGAGTGAGCATGTTCACCGTGTTCACGCAGGCGCTGCGGTCCTCGGGATAGAGCTTGTTGCCGCCGGCCTGGGGCAGGAAGCGGGTCAGGAGAACGCCCCGGTTCAGGCTGGCCACCTGGTCTGCCGTCACCAGATATCCCTGGCTGTCTACCCCCAGATACTGGGCCATGGAGTCCTCAAAGGAGCCGGCCTGGGAGTTGGTGATGCCGGTGAACTTGTCCACAGTGGCCATGGTGGACTCCTGGATGATGAAGGTCACATTGGCGCTGGAGCGGATGCCGTTGGCGCCGGTGTACCCGGTGTGGCTGCCCCGGACATAGAGGTAGCCGTTGTACTCCGTCATGCGGACGCCGCCGGGGACGGAGGTGTACTCGCCCATCAGGCTGGCAGCGGCCAGTTTGGTCCAATCCTTGGAGTACTTCACCACCCGGTAGACCTCAGTGGTGTCGGTCTCCGTCTGGTTCTCCTGGCCGTAGACCACGAAGTTGTAGGTCTGGCCGGCGTAGAATCCGCAGAAGAGGGGCAGTTCCATGGCCACCTTGGAGGTGCTCAGCAGCTGATAGTCCGGGGTGTACACTTCCACCTGGATGGAGCCATCGGCAAACTCCACTCGGCAGAGGTTGCCGTCTACCCGCTGATAGAGGTAGGAGTGGGGCGCCTGTCCCTGGGACTCATAGTCCTGGGCGGAGACGTTGCGGGAGTCCAGCGGAGTGGCGGTGCTGTCCCTGTGGACTGCGCTCTCGGTGGGCAGGTCCAGGGCCGGGATGGTCTCGATGCCCGTATAGTTGCAGCGGGTACAGGTGACCTGGAGCCGTCCCTCTTTGCCTGCGGTGGCCGGTTCCAGGATCACGCTGGTGCCGGTGTGGCCCAGGGCGGGCACCAGCTCATAGAGCTCAGTCTCGCCGCAGTGGGTGCAGTATGCGTAGTTGTAGTCCGAGAGGGTGCAGCTGGGATCCGCCTTGTGCTGGACCAGGTTGTGCTTGCCGCCGCTCACCGGGCAGTCGTAGGTGCTGATCATGGGCACCAGCTCGCCCTTTTCGTTGGTCTGGGCGTAGTAGGTGCCCCGCTCTACCCGGCCGTAGCTGTGGCCCAGGGCATCCGTGGGGCCGTAGCCCTCGGGCACATAGACCTTGCAGCCCCGCTCCGCCTCGGTCTTCATGGGGGAGATGGACTGGGTGGACTTGACGCCGCAGCGGGTGCAGGTGAAGGTGATCACGCCGGGGACGGTGGCGGTGGGGGCGGTGGTGAGCACGGCCTTGTTGTCGTGGCCCAGGGCCTCGTGAAGGGCGTAGAGCTCTTTCTCCCCGCAGAGGGTGCAGTACTGGTAGTCGTAGTCCGAGAGGGTGCAGCTGGGCTCTGCGTTGTGGGTGGCCAGAACGTGCTTGCCTCCGTTGTTGTTGGGGCATTCGTAGGTGTCAATCCGCTTGTTGAAGGTGTTCTCACCGGTCTGCTCGGCGAAGTAGACGCCGCCGGGGACCTGGCCGTAGCTGCGGTTGTACGCATCGAAGGGCCCCTCCCCTACGGGAACATCCACCATGCAGCCGTTGGCCACCGGCGGGATCTCCTCGGTTATGGTGTCGCCGCAGACGCTGCAGGTGCCAGTGCGCTCGCCGGCCGTGGTCTCGGTAGGCTCCTTGGTCACGGTGTAGGTGTACGTGTGGCCGATGGGAGCGGCATAGGCCTGCAGTTCGGTCTCGCCGCAGTCGGCGCAGGTGTAGTAGTCGTAGTCCGCCAGGGCGCAGGTGGGATCTGCATCGTGATGGATCAGCCGGTGGGTCTTGCCGGTCACCGGGCAGGGATACTCGCGGATCATGATCTCGTAGTCGTCCTCGCCGGTCTGCTGGGCATAGTAGGTGCCGCCGATGATCCGGCCGTAGCTGCGGCCGTAGTCATCGAAGGGGCCGTAGCCCTCAGGGGCATAGACCTTGCACTTGCGGGACTCGGCAGTGCCGATGGCGGGCAGGGTCTTCACGGTGGTGTCCCCGCAGCGCTCGCAGGTGAGGGACACGTTGCCGGTGCTGCTCTCCGTGGGGTGCACCTTGATCACGCCCACATAGTTGTGGCCCAGGGCCTCATGGAAGCCCAGCAGCTCTGTCTCATGGCAGCGGGTGCAGGTGTAGTAGTCGTAGTCGCTGTAGATGCAGGTGGGGATGGCTTCGTGCTTGACGATCTCGTGCTTGCCGTCGCTGCTGACCGAGCACTTATAGGTATCGATCAAGGATTCATACTGGCCCTCCCGGTACTCTTTGGCGAAGTAGACACCGCCGTCAATCCGGGTGTAGGCCCGGCCAAACTCGTCAAAGGGCCCATCGCTCTCCGGCACGTTCACGAGGCAGCCGCCCTTGGTGGGCTGGATGGTCTCGGTATAGGTGTAGCCGCAGACATCGCAGGTGTAGGTCAGGATGCCGGGGGTGGTCTCGGTGGGCTGGACTGTAACCTTGGAGGTGTACTTGTGGCCGGTGGCCTCAACCAGACCCTGCAGCTCCATCTCGTGGCAGTCCTCGCAGTAGTAGTACGAGTAGTCGCTCTGGGTGCAGGTGGGATTCGCCTTGTGCCACAGCACGGCGTGCTTGGTGTGGGTCACCGGGCAGATATAATCCCAGATCCGCTCGTTCCACTGGTCTTCCCCTTCCTGCTCAGCAGAGTAGGTGCCACCGATGATCCGGCCGTAGCTGTTGCCGTACTCGTCATAGGGGCCGATGCCGTCCATGACATAGATCGTGCAGCCCCGCTCCGCCGCGGTCTTGGTGGCGGGCATGGTTCTGGTCTGCTCGTCATAACAAACGCTGCAGGTGAAGTGGATGAGGCCCTCTTCTGTGGCTGTGGGCTCCACCCGAATCTCGCCAACATAGCTGTGGCCCTTTGCCTCTTTGGCGCCCAGCAGCTCCTTCTCTTCGCAGTTGGCGCAGTAGTAGTAGTCATAGTCGCCCATGGTGCAGTCCGGCTTGGCCTCGTGGAGATACACCTCGTGGGGTTTGTTGGTGCTGGGGCAGATGTACGTGGAGATCTTGCTGTTGTACTTGCCGTCTGCGGTCTGCTCGGCAAAGTATGTGCCGCCCACCACCCGGGTGGTGCTGCGGCCGCCCTCCGGGACGTTCACCAGATAGCCCCCGCTGAGGCGGGGAATCTCCTCGGTGTAGCTGTACCGGCAGGAGGTGCAGTAATAGGTCCGCTGGCCGGGAGCGTCCTTGGTGGGCTGTACGGTGACACGGGAGATGAAGCTGTGGCCCGGCGCCGCCTTGTAGTCTTCCAGCTCCTTCTCACCGCAGATGGTGCAGTAGTAATAGGAGTAGTCGCTCTGGGTGCAGGTGGGGTTGGCCGCATGCCATGCCACATTGTGGGTGTAACCGGTGATCGGGCAGATGTAGCTGCGGATCTTCTCCTCCCAGGTGTTCTCACCGGTCTGTTTCGCAAAGTAGGTGCCTCTTTTAATCCGTCCGTAGCTGTGGCCGTAGGCATCCAGGGGGCCCACGCCCTCCATGGTGTAGACCAGGCACTTCCGGTCTTCATCGGTACCCATTGGGGGCAGTTCTCTGGTAAAGGTGTCGCCGCAGACCGTGCAGGTAAAGGTGACCCTGCCTGCCTGGGTCCAGGTGGGCTGTACGGTGACTTCGCCCAGGTAATCATGCTGCCTGCCGGCAGTAATGCAGTCCACGGTGGTGCCGGAACCGGAGCTGTACACTTCGCTGCCCGCGTGCGTGTGGGTCAGATCATGGGCATGGGCCTCTTGGGGCAAGGCGCCGATGCCCAGTCCGCACGTCAGTGCCAGGGCAAGCAACATGGAGAGAATTCGTTTCAACATGAGGAGCCTCCTTCATATCCTGCGGTAATATGCTAGTTAGATATCAGAGATTAGCGCATTGAATCATAAACCCATTTGGCCAAAAAATCAACCAACAAATTGCTATCTTGTGGGAAAAGCTGCAAATTGTAATGGTACTGTAACATTAAGTTTTTCCCCGGTGCAGTAGAGCCATCTGCCGCTCTGCCGCGTGCGCTGACGGATACCCCGTATCAATGAGACGAATTTCCCCATGAAAAGGTTGCCGGCCTTCCCCCAATTTCCTGGAAGAACATTTCCAACTTTCTTGGACTCCCGCCGGAGCACCCCAGGCAGTCATCTCTCCCCGTCTGTCTCATCCCATTTCTTGTAATGTTATATATTTTAATTGCGATGTCATACGCTTTTCAAACATTGTATTACATCTGCAATCTCGTTCATCTTAACCCGTTCTTTGCATGGCATCTTTTCACCGGATATAAATTTTTGCTTGACTTTTCCGATGGAATGGTGTATTCTTTCTTGAAAAACACACCCACGAACGGAGGAGACGGCACATGGCAGACTTCCAGGCACTGAAGCGCAGCGGCCACTTCTGGGACAACACCGAAGGCCTTCCGTCCCTGCTGGCTGATCGGAGCATGCGGGGGTCCGGCTTTCTGCTGAACAACACCGCCGGCAAAGGGGGCTCCACCCTGCTCTCCCTGCTGCGGTACTACATGGACAGCACTTTGGCGGACCCCGCGCTTTTTGCAGACCTGGCCATGGCGCAGGACCCCCATTTTGAGGACTTTCTGGGGCAGTACCGGGTCTTTTCTCTGGACTTCTCAGACTTCCGCTGTACCGCAAGAGAGGACATAGGACCCTACCTCTATCCCAAGGCGGAAGACCTCTACCGCCGCAACACGGACCTCTTCTATCCGGACTTCTGCCTGCCCCTTGCAGAGGCCGCCGTGGACATCCACTACCGCCAACTGGACCCCCTCTCCCTGGCCATCTCCTTCCAGCAGCTCGTAGGCAGCGCCAGGCGTTCCGGTCTCAAAACGCTTCTCCTGATAGACAACGCCGTTCTGCTGGAAGAGCCCGCAGAGCACATGGACTGGTCTATGGAAAAGCCATGGAGACAGTTTCTGGAGGCGCTGTTTCCCATCACACTGCACGATTGCTGCGACACCCTGGTGATGGCGAACGCCCTGCCGGAGCGCAAGCCCTCCGGCAGTCTCCGGTATACCACCTGGAACTTTGACCTCTGGTCCAGGGCCTTTGACGACCGCTGCAACCTGCCCCCGGCGCCCCACGCAGTACCGCCAGAGCACCGGTATGCCATCCCGGACCCTCTGGAACCGGAGCCCCAGCCGCCGGCGCCCTTTGGCAGCTGGGACGCCTTCTACGCAGAGTTGAAGCGCCGGGTGGACGAGGAGAACGCCCGCCGCGCCCGGGAGGCCGCCATCGCTGCAGAAAAGGAGCGCCAACGGTACCTGCTGCCGCCTCCAGCGGACTTTCCCAGGGTCTCTCCCAACATCGGCGCCCGCAGCTTCTCTGTCCCCACCGACACGCCCCAGTATCGGGAGCGCAACACGCTTCTGCAGAAGCTGTACCGGCTCCGCTGTGTGAGCAGCGAGGCGCTGTATGAGGCCATGCAGAATCTGGATACAGAGCGCCGCACAGACCTCCCGCCGTATTCCTGCTTCGATTATGAGCCGGATCCGCTGCAGGATGCGCTTCTTGCTCCAGCTGCGGCTTTGGGCTGGGATTCGTGGCCCAATCACAGCTACCATTGGCTCCAGTACTCGTTTGTTCCGGTGGGCCAGGACAATGAAGCCCGGCACAACGAGGGCCCGTATGTCAAGACATACCTCTCCTTCGCCGGGGAGGCCGTGCGTGAACCTTTTCTGGGGCTCGCCCGGTACCTCCTCCAGAACGCCAAAAAGGACTTTATGATCAAGGTATCCCCTTTCGTCCGGGATGACATGGTGTGCTGCTGGCTCCGGGCATATGATCTGCCCGCCCTGAAGACGTACGCACTGCAGCATGCCGAAGCGCTCATCCAGCCGCTGCCCTTTGTGCCCTACTGGAACGGCATCGGCTTGACCCGGGAGCTGATCTACTACAGCTACAACATGACCCTCTCCAACATTGCCTTTGCCTATTTTTCGACCGTACCCGATGCGGAAAGCGTTTCTCTCGCGGAAATGCTGGACCGCTATGTCCAGGACTGGAACCAGTACCACGGAAATCGGGACTGGACCAAAGACGATGCGCTGGCCCTCCTGGTGGTACTGGACAGCTTCTCTGTCCTGTTGGGAGACCTGCAGCCGGAGGACTCCGTTCTCCTCACCCAGGACAGTTCCGCATACGGCATTCTGGAGCGATCCCGCTGCTGGAACGACCTGGAAAAGAGCAGATGACAAGAACACGTACAGGAAAGGTGGCATTGGCCCATGGCAGGCTTCTTTACCCGGAAAAATACGTTCCCCAAAGTCTCCCCCAACCTCGGCGCCGTCAGCTTCACGGTGCCAACCGATACCCCCCAGTATCAGGCCCGCAACGCCCTTCTCCAGGACCTCTACCGGCGCCGCCCTGCGGACTGCGGCGGTCTCTATACTGCCATGCAGAATCTGGACCGGGACCAGCCCACCGATCTCTTCTCCCAGAAGGCGGAACCGCTGCAGGAGGATCTCCTCGCCCCCGCAGAGGCGATGGGGTGGGACGTCTGGCCCAATCACTCCTATTACTGGCTCCAGTATGCGCCATCTCCGGCGGGCAAAGAGATCCGGGACAGGTACGATGAGAGCGCATACATCAAGGCCTACCTCTCCTTCCCCGGCACGGCGGTGCGCCAGCCGTTTCTGGATCTGGTGTTTGCCCTGCTCCAGGGCGCCAAAGAGGATTTCCTGATCAAGGTCTCCCGTTTTGTCCGGGACGACACAGTGTGCTGCTGGCTGCGGCATGGCGATGTTCCGGTATTGAAGGCGTATGCCCTGCAGCATGGGGCGCAGCTCACCCAGCCGCTCCCCTTCGTGCCCTACTGGAACGGCATCGGCCTGACCCGGGAATTGAACCCGGACAGCTACAACTCGGTCCTCGCCAGCCTCTTCTTCCGCTACTTCTCCACCGTGCCCGATGAGGAACATGTGTCTCTGGCGGAGATGCTGGACCGCTATGCCCAGGACTGGAATCGCCACCAACGCCGCTCTCACGCCGCAAAGGACAATGCCCTCACCTTCCTGCTGGTGCTGGACAGCTTCTCGGTTCTGCTGGGGGACCTGCAGCCGGAGGACTCTGTCCTGCTCCTGCAGGACAAGGCGGCATTTTGGAAACTGAAACATGCACACTGCTGGAAAGATCTGAACAGCCAGGATTAAACGAGGAGGAGAAAAATGGCAGACTTCTTATCCCTGAAAAACAGCGGCCACTTCTGGGACAACACGGAGAACATCCCCACCCTGTTGGACTACGATTCCGGGCTCCTGCTGAACAACACCGCCGGCAAAGGGGGCTCCACCCTGCTCTCCCTGCTCCGGTACTACATGGACCGCGATCTGGCGGATCCCGCTTACTTTGCCGATCTCAGTATGGCGCAGGATCCCCACTTCGAGGACTTTCTGGGACAGTATCGGACTTTCTACCTGGATTTCTCAGACTACCGCAGCACCACGGTGGAGGGCACCGTAGACTACCTGTACCGCAAGGCGGAGGACCTCTACCGCCGCAACACGGACCTCTTCTACCCGGACTTCCCCCTGTATCTGGCGGAGACCGCCGTGGGCATCCACTACCGCACCATGGACCCGCTGGACCTCTGTCACTTCCTCACCCGGCTCTGTTCCAGCGCCCAGGACAAAGGGGAGAAAGTTCTGCTTCTCCTGGACAACGCCGTCCTGCTGGAATTGCCCAGCGAGGATGTGGCTTGGGACACCGCAAAACCGTACATGAAGCTGCTCTGGGAAATGCTCCCCGAGCAGCTGCACCAATTCTCAGACATTCTGGTGATGATAAACGAACTGGAGGAGCGGCACCGCCGCCATCTCCGGTACACCACCTGGGACTTCGACCTGGATGCCCGGGAGTTCGACGATCACTACAACCCGTCTCCGGCGCCCCGCGGGGTGCCGCCAGAGTTCCGGTATGCCATCCCGGAGACGCCGCCGGAGCCGGAACCCCAGCCGCCGGCCCCCTTCGGCAGCTGGGAGGACTTCTATACAGAGTTGAAGCGCCGCGTGGATGAGGAGAACGCCCGCCTCGCCCGGGAGGCCGCCATCGCAGAGGAGAAAGAGCGGCAGCGGCATCTGTTGCCGCCCCCGGCAGGCTTTCCCAAGGTCTCTCCCAATCTCGGCGCCACCAGCTTCTCGGTGCCCACGGACACGCCCCAATATCGGGACCGGAATGAGCGATTGAAGGCTCTGTACAGGCTTCACTGCAAGAACAGCAACACGCTCTATGAGGCCATGCAGAACCTGGATGAGGAGCGCCCCACAGACCTTCCGCCTCACACCCACGATGAGTGGGAGCACGACCCGCTGCAGGAAGCTCTCATCGCACCGGCGAAGGCCTTGGGCTGGCGCACGTCAGTCCATCACGACTACCATTGGCTGCAGTACACCTTCACGCCCCAGCAGCTGGAGAAAGAGTGCGGCAGGATCCAAGACGCGCAGGTGAAGGCCTATGTCTCCTTTGCATCTGAAGGCCTCCTGGAGCCGCTTCTGGACCTCACCCTGCATCTGCTGCAGCACGCCCAGGAGGACATCTCTCTGAAGGCCTCCCGCTTCGTCCGGAATGGGCCGCTCTGCTTCTGGGTTCGCCCCTGCGATCTGCCCCTTTTGAAGGACTACGCCCAACAGCATGCAGCGGAGCTCATCCAGCCCCTGCCCTTCGTGCCGTACTGGAACGGCATCGGCCTCTCCCGGGAGCTGATCTCCTCCAGCTACAACGGCGCTATCGCCAATCTCTTCTTCCGGTACTTCTCCACGGTATCGGACGAGCAAGATATCTCCCTAGCGGAGATGCTGGACCGCTATGCCTGGAGCTGGAGGATCTATGAGAAGGGCACATATTGGCAGCGGGACGACGCCCTCACCTTCCTCACGGTGCTGGACAGCTTCTCCGTGATTCTGGGGGACCTGCAGCCGGAGAACTCCATCCTCCTGAATCAAGACATCAACGCCTATTGTGCGCTGGAGAGCTCCCGCTGCTGGGACGATCTCAAGAAATTCGAACGATATAAGTGGAGGTAGGAGACCTATGGCAGACTTCCTGACGTTGAAAAACAGCGGCCACTTCTGGGACAACACCAAAAACATTCCCCACCTGCTGGACGTGCGGAGTGGATACAACATGGACAACACCGCCGGGAAGGGGGCTTCCACCCTGTTCTCTCTGCTCCGGTACTACGCAGACCACACCCTGGCAGACCCAGCCCACTTTGCCGGCCTCGCCATGGCAGAGGACCCGCATTTCCAAAAGCACCTGGGAAAGTACCGGGTCTTCCTGCTGGACTTCTCAGACTACCGCGGCACCACGGTGGAGGACACCGTGGACTACCTCTACCGCAAGGCGGAAGATCTCTATCGGCGCAATGCAGACCTCTACTACCCGGAGGTGAACGTGGACCTGGCCCGCACCGCCGCAGCCATCCACAGCCGCTCCCTGGATGTGCCCTCCCTCTGCAAGTCCTTCACCCAGCTCATAGACAGAGCCCGATTTGGCGGGCTGCACAGACCGGACACGCTTCTTCTGGTGGACAACGCCGTTCTGATCGAGGCGGCCGCCGAGAAGGCAGACGGGAAAACACAGCACCAGCTGATGGAGATGCTGCGAGACCTGCTGCCTCCCTCACTGCCCTCGTACTGCGACAAACTCATCATCGCCAACTCCCTCCCGTACGAGGATCCCTGGGGAGACTACCGGTACACCTGCTGCAATTTCGACCTGTTTCCCTTGGAGCTGGCCAATACCACCTGGCGAGACACCTTCCTGGCAGTCCCCCGGGAGCACCAGTATGCCGTTGCCGATCCACCGCCCCAGCCGGTCTCGGCGCCGGCCCCCTATGAGCGCTGGGAGACCTTCTTTCAAGACCTGGTTCGTCTGGCGGATGAGGAGGAGGCCCGCCGCGCCCGGCAAGCTGCCATTGCAAGAGAGAAGCAGCGCCAGCGCTATCTTCTGCCGCCCCCGGCGGACTTCCCCAAGATCTCCCCCAACATCGGCGCCCGCAGTTTCTCCGTGCCCACAGACACACCCCAATACCAGGCCCGCAACAAGGTCCTCCAAGGCCTGTACAACCTCCACTGCAAGAGCAGCGATGATCTCTACGAGGCCATGCAGAAGGTGGACCAGCGGCACCCCACCGATGTACCGGATGCCAACTGGGACGAAGACCCGCTGCGGGATGCCTTTCTCCCTCTGGCCACCGCCCGGGGCTGGCACATCCAGACCTACCACTCCGAATACTGGCTCCAGTACAACTTCTACCCACCGGGAGCCGACAGAAATAACTGCGGAGAGTACGTCAAGGCGTACATCTCCTTCGCCGGGAAGGCGGTGTGTCCGCCGTTTCAGGCCCTCACCCTGCATCTGCTGCAGGGTGCCCAGGAGGACTTTGTGATCAAAGTCACCCAGTATGTGCGGAAGGACATGGTCTGCTGCTGGCTCCGGTCCCGGGACCTGCCTCTTCTGAAAGATTATGCTCTGCAGCACGCAGAGGAGCTCATCCAACCTCTGCCCTTCGTGCCGTACTGGAACGGCATCGGCCTGTCCCGGGAGCTGATGGACAGCTACAACCGCACGCTCTCCCAGATTTTCTTCCACTATTTCTCCACCGTGCCCAACGCAGACAGCGTCTCTCTTCTGGAGATGCTGGACGGCTATGTCCGAGACTGGAATCAGTACGATCCCGAGAACGGATGGAGGAAGGACGATGTGCTCGCCTTTCTCCTGGTGCTGGACAGCTTCTCCATTCTGTTGGGAGACCTTCGCCCAGAGGACTCCTTCCTCCTTCGCTACGATGAGTCCGCATGGAGAGCCATGGAGGACGCACGCTGTTGGGACGATCTAAACCGCAGCCATCGGTATTGAGCCCGCCTCCCCCTTCGCCCCGGCGAAGGGGGATTTTCCGCGTGGGGGTGTCTATTAGTATACTAGTATAGTTTTGCGTGCCGTTCTTCCCGCGCCGCAAGCCCTCTGAAAAAAGCGGCGGCAATTTGCAAATTTGTCCTTGCATTCTGGAAACTTTTCAACTACAATGTCCCATGCAGGCAGTCTGAGGCAGATGCCCGCCTCATCTCCCTCTGGACAGCCGCCTCTGCACATACTTGTTGGTGTTTCGTACCTTCATAGTCCTACAAAAGCATACGTATGGCAGCAGATACAATGCTTGAAAAGGGATCTTCCTGGATAGAACGCAGCGGTCTGTCCTCTGTTTTGGATGCCGGAACGCCTGTTTTTCAAGGGATCCAGAACAGCGAATGTCTCGTTCTTTCCACTGATATTTCTCTGCCCCGGACGCTCTCTTCCCTCTCTCCCCATTCTCTTGAAAGGACCGTGGCCCATGCGTGTCGCTATAGAGCCGATAGACCGCGCCATCTGTGCCGCCATCTGCCGCAGCCGCGGGGTTCTGGCCAAGGACATCGCACGCCAGCTCTCCCTGGACCGCACGCAGGTGAATCAACGGCTGTACCAGTCTCCCCTGCTCCACGAGCTCTGCTGGCAGGACCGGCAATACCGCTGGCACGGCATCGTGCAGCAGCAGCGCCCCCACAGCGGCCTGCAGGAGTTCTCCGGCTTCTACAGCCTGGTCCGGGACTTTCTCCCCCTCTCCGAAGCGCAGTGGCTGCATCAGCTGGAGGAGGGCTGCACCAACATCGGCCGCAATCTCAACGACACCCGGGGTCTGCTCCACTCCTTCCGGGACTGCCGCACCCAGATGCGGCAGCTCTTTGCAGACCTGCAGGCCATGGCCGGCCCAAGCTGCCTGGACTGGGAGATCGTCTTTGAACTCCGGCTCAAGCGGGCCCGCTATGTGCGGATCTACACAGATGTCCTGGTGATCACAGAGGACCGGGTTTTCAGCCTGGAGTTCAAGATGAAAGATCAGATCGATCCGGAGGAGGTGCAGCAGGCCGCCAAATACGCCCCTTTCCTGGAGGTGCTCTTCGGCCCGGACTACGAGGTGATCCCCATTCTGGTGCTCACCGCAGCCAGGGATCTCTTCCAGTTCGTCCCCATCGGTACCGAGGACGGGGTGCTGCCGGTGTGCTCCGGGGACATGCTCTTCAACGTCTTTGACGAGTATCTGGGCTTTCTGAACCGATAGAGCACAAGCGAACTGTTGTATCACGCGGATTTCCCACGTCTGTAGAAAAGAGGTTTTGGTATGGCAAGGACAAAACGGAACAAACTTTCTCAGGAAGAGCGCGAGCATTTCTTCGGGCTTCTGCGCCCCCTTCTCGCCTACGCCGATTTAGATACCCCTCTCGATCCTGCGGATACGGATGATCTCAATAGGAGATCTGCGATTGTCTGGGAGGATACCTTCATCATCGAATCCTGCATCTACGCCACCAACCACAAGAAGATCGAGACGCAGATCACCTTCTCAGAAGAGGAGTGTGCAATTCTCCGGAGCTGGAAACAAAGCAAGCTCGATTCCTACTACCTCGTAGCGCATCAGCACTATGGTTCTCTATTGTTGAACAGTCAGTTTCAACTCTATCGGGTAGTGGGGCCGAATGACTCTCTGGAGGATCTGTTCCCGGAAACGCCCGTGATTCTCACCACGATCCTGCTGCCCTGGAAAGACGTAGTGGTCTCAAACGGTCTGTATACCTGCTCCCTCCTGCCCGAGGACAAATCGGACCTGTTGGAAAGAGCATTAGATGTGATTTGCAGTCGGATCATCCGCAACGATGGCGTCATCACCTCCCTCAGACCGGTTCCCTGAGACGAGTATCTGGGTTTTCTAAACCGATAGAGCGCAAGCAAACTGTACTATCACGCAGATTTCACCCGTTTACACATGGAAGGAGGTTTTGCATATGTCGACTGCAAAACAAAACATGCTCTCCGAACGGGATGGCGAACACTTCTTTGAGCTCTTTTCCCCGCTTCTCGCCTACGCGGACTTGGACACCCCGTTTATCCTGGATGACACCATGGAACTGAGAAGAAGGTCCAATCTCATCTGGCGGGATGTCTCCCTCATAGACACCTACATCGCAGAAATGGACCGCAAGAGGCCTGAAAAACCGATCCCGGAGGAGGATCGGGAGATCATGCGCAGCTGGAAACGCTTCCGCTCCGGCGTGTTCTACGTGGTCTCCAACCAGCCGGATGGGACGCTCTTTGTGGACAAATCCAGGGCGGTATACCGGATTCTGGGGCTGCAGACGCCTTTGGAAGAGATATTTCCCAAGACACCTATCATCGTTGAGACCACCCTGCTGCCCTGGAAAGACGTGCTCATCACAGACGGCATCTACTCGCCGGTTGCCATAGCCAATCCGGGCAAGGTGAAACCCACCCTGGACCGGATGTGCCGCAACGCCATAGAGCGGGGCACCGTGGTCACCTCATTCTAATCGCGGCGGCAGGCACAGATCTGCCTGCCAGCATTCACGTTTTCAGGAGGAATTCCCCAATGGCAAAGAAAAACATGCTGCCCCCCAAGGATGGCTCCCATTTCTTCGAACTGTTCCTGCCGCTGCTGGCCTACGCCGATCTGGAGCATCCCCTCATTTTCGGGGATGCCAGCGACATGATGCAAAGAGCCGCCGTCATATGGGACAACCCCGCCCGCATTGACGACTTCATCGACGATGTAGACCACAAGAAGTCCAAGATGCGGATTACTCTCACAGACGAAGACCGGGAGATCCTGCGCAGCTGGAAGCGCTGCAGGCGCGATGTGTACTATCTGGCATCCCACCGGCTCAACGGCGCCCTGATTGTGAGCCAGAAGGACCAGGTCTACCGGGTGCTGGGTCTGCAGTCCTCCCTGCAGGAGCTGATGCCCAAGACGCCCATCATGCTCATGGCCACCCTGCTGCCCTGGAAGGACAAGCTCATCACAGACGGCCTTTTCATGCCCGTGCCCATTCTCCATCCTGACGACATCCAGAAGCACCTGCAGGAGGTGTGCCAGCAGGCCCTGGATCAGGGCACCGTGATCACCACAATTTAGGCCCAATTGCGTCAAAAAAGAGGTCTTCAGAATGGAAAAGTCAAATCGGAACTTGATACCTCCTGCCGATGGCAAGCACTATTTCAAACTGTTCCTGCCGCTGCTGGCCTACGCTGATATGGACAATCCCCTCATCATCGGCAGTCTGGAGGATATGAAGAAACGGGCCGATATCTTTTGGGATGACCCCTCCAAAATCGATGCCTTCATCGATGACATGGATCACAACCGCACCACTATGAGGGTCTCCCTCACCCAGGAAGACCGGGAGATCCTGCGCAGCTGGAAGCGCTGCAAGCGCGAAATGTTCTATGTGGCCGCGCATCGGGCAAATGGCTCCTTACTGGTGGACTCAAACGACCAAGTCTATCGGGTACTGGGGATACAGTCCACCTTGGAGGAACTGCTGCCGGAACTGCCCATCATGGCCATGACAACCATCCTGCCCTGGAAAGATGTGCTGATCACGGAAGGCATCCTTGTCCCCATCTATATCAACAATCCAGGCAATATCAAGAGGCACCTGCAGGCCGTGTGCCAGCAGGCTCTGGATCAGGGCACCGTGATCACCACGTTTTAGCCGCCAGCTGCATGAATAAGGAGATTGCAGTCTTGAAGCAAACCAGCAATAGGCTGTCTAGAGACGAGGCCATGCACTTTTACAGGCTTTTCATGCCGCTTCTGGCCTATGTGGATCTGGACAATCCGGTGCGGGTGGGAAACGCCATGGACTACAAGCGCAGAGCCGATGCGCTCTGGGCCCATTCGGACAGCATAGACCGCCTCATCGATGCTATAGACCACAAGAGGACCACAATGAAGGTCTCACTCACGGAGGAAGACCGGGAGATCCTGCGCAGGTCTATCGGGTGCTGGGCATGCTGTCCTCCCTGGACAGCCAGATTCCCCGGGTCCCCATCTTTGTGAAGGCCACTTTGCTGCCCTGGAAGAGCGTGATCGTAACAGACGGCTTGATCCAGTCGTACAGTCCGTCGGACGGGCGTAGGGAAGCGTCCCAAATCTGTGCAGTCGCCCTGTATCTTCTCCTGGACCAGTTTCTGGACCCCATTTTTGAGGGCATGCTCCCGGGGAGCGAGGAGCGCTATCAAGAGACCCTGCAATCCCTCCGGGAGGCGCCGGTAATCAGCTTCGTGCATGTCTGCATCCTGGCGCCTTTTCTCGAGGAGAGCCTGATGCGGGGCTTTTTACTGGGCGGCCTGTCCCTCCAATACGGGAGCAAGCCGGCTCTCCTCCTGTCCGCAGCCGTCTTCGCACTGCTTCATTTCAACATGGTACAGACCCTCTCTGCGCTGCTCTGCGACATCCTCCTGGGGCTTCTGTACCTGCAGACGGGCTCGCTGCTCTGCTGCATCACCGCCCATGCGGGATACAACATGATCTCGTATTTCACAGCGATTCTCCCAGAGCGCAAAAAGCCGTAGCGGATGAGACCCTATCCACCGCCGATGC
Organism: uncultured Oscillospiraceae bacterium; assembly: GCA_947623875.1. GTDB lineage: Bacteria > Bacillota > Clostridia > Oscillospirales > Oscillospiraceae > Enterenecus. The sequence continues at coordinate 71,182 of CANQII010000001.1, read as the reverse complement.
GGTTATTCTCCGCCGAAAGAAGGTGAACATCCCTGAATGTCCATGAATTTGCGTCCCAGTACCACCTGCAGCTGAACAAGAAGCAGCTGGCCGCCGTGAAGCGGACCTCCGGTGAGACCTTGCTGGTAGCCGTCCCGGGAAGCGGCAAGACCGCCACCATTCTGGCCCGGATCGGCTTTCTCGTCCACAGACGGGGCGTCCCGGCAAAGAGCATCCTGGCCATCACATACACCAAGGCCGCAGCGGCCGAGATGGAGGAGCGGTACCGCAGCACCTTCTCCACGCCAACCGGTGCCCCGCGGTTCTCCACCATCCACTCCCTGTGTCTGGCGATTCTCCGGGACGCCAGTGCGAAAAATCAGGAGAGGCTGCCATCACTGGAGTCCGACACCGGCAGGATCGTCCGCCGGGTCCTCTATGGGAAGTACTCGGTGTGGCCCTCTGATCATCTGGTGCGCCAGCTCTCCACCCTGCTCACCCTGGTGAAAAACCGGATGTTCACCCCGCAAGAGCGGGAGGCCCTGGATGTGCCGGATCTCAAGATAGAGGTGCCCAACCTGTCCTTTGAGACCTTCTTCCAGGACTATGAAGCATACAAAACCCGCCGGGGCATCATGGATTTCGATGATCAGCTGCTGCTGGCCTATGCGGTACTGCAAAAGGATGCGGAGACCGCGGGGTACTTCCGCACCCGGTACCGCCACATCTGCCTGGACGAGGCCCAGGACACCTCTCTGCTGCAATTCCGGATTCTGGAGCTTCTGGCTAAGGACGCAGACAGCCTCTTTGTGGCCGGCGATGACGACCAGTCCATCTACTCCTTCCGGGGTGCAGACCCGGACTATATGCTGCACTTCACCGATCAGTACCCAGACGCCAAGATCTACTACCTCAACACCAACTACCGCAGTGTCCCTCTCATTGTAACGGACGCCAACCGGTTCATCGGCATCAACCGGGCCCGCTACGAGAAGACCGCCGCTCCCGCCCGGCAGGGAGAGGGAACGGTGGAGATTCAGAGAAAGCAGAGCATGAAGGCGTTCTATGGAGATGCGGTGGCCGCCGTCCAGGCCGCTGTGCAGGATCCCCACCAAACGCTTGCCATCATGGCCCGCAACAATTTCACCCTGCTGCCTCTCACCATGGAACTGGACTGGCTGAACATCCCCTTCCGCCGGCGGGACAACTACCGGGCTTTCTTCACCCATCCCACCGTGGCCGGGGTGATGGGCGCCATCGGACTGGCCCTCCGCCCCTGGGATGCAGAGGCCCTGTTGGACACCCGGCACCTCTTCGGCCTCTACCTCAGCAACGACCTCATCGCCAGGCTTCAGAACACCACGGAGTACCTGGAGGACACCGGCCGGGATCTGAACGTGATCAATGTGGCCATGGATCTGGCCCGGGACAAGCCCTATGTGCGCAGAGCCCTGGAGCAGCTGTACAATGTGGTCAACATCACCCCCGCCAGCAACCCGGTATCGGCGATCGAGTTCATCCGGCGCCTGGTCCCCTCCCGGGTTCTGAAAAAGGAGAAGACCGGCGGCACGGCGGTCTCCTCCAACGTGTATTTCGAGGTCCTCACCCACATCGCAACACTGTACAGCAATGTGCAGAGCTTTGCAGACACCATGGAGACCTACGCCCGGATCAAGAGCCCCTCCAGTCCGGACTCCAACGTCACCCTCACCACCATCCACTCCGCCAAGGGTCTGGAGTTCGACTCCGTCATCGTGCTGGACGCCCTCTCCGGCATTCTCCCCATCGATGATATGGACTCCCTGATGGACCCGGAGGAGGAGGCGCGGATCTTCTATGTGGCCGTCACGAGGGCCAAAGAGCACCTCACCTTCTACATACCCCACTCGTTTTTCAAGATTCCCACAGAGCCCTCCCCCTACATAGAACGGCTCACAGGCAAGCCAATCCCGCCGGAGGAGCGCCCTGAAGCCCCGGAAGAGGATCGTGCAGCTTCCACAAATTATCCAGGTTATTCTCGTCTTTTTGCCAAGACATCCACAACTTCCACACAGTTTTCCACAGGCGCTGCTTTCGCTTCCACAGACCCTTCCACACAGTTTTCCACAGCTTCCACAAAGTTTTCCACATTGGGCATGGAAGTATTAACGCCGGGCAGCATCGGAGAAGAGCCAGCTACAGAGCCATTGACTCCCCTGCCGCCGGAAGTGTATCCTCCTGTCTCTTCGCCGGATACAACAGAGCCGGAAGCTGCCGAAGAGATCGTTCTCGATGTGGGGGACATGATTCGCCACAAGAACTACGGTACGGGACAGGTCATGTCCTTTGATGGAGAGAAGGTCTGGGTGTACTTCCAGGAGATCGGCGTGCGGAAAGTGATGCGGGCCGCCATGGTGAAGCTGGATGATCCTTGACCCAATACCACACAAGAGCGTGTATCCTCCCACACAGCGGGGCAGGTACACGCCCTTGTTTTTTACGCCGCGCCCTGTCTCCGCCGGATCCCTTCCGCTCCAGTGTCACTGCGGCCCCGGATTCCCATGATTGTTGGAAATAAAGGTGGAATTCACACTAAAATTTTTGAAATTGGCTATCGCTTTTCTTTCCATTTATGGTATACTGTCCGCGGAATTCCCGCAAAGATTCTCTGCGCAATCGCCGCGAAGAGGAGGCGCATCATGAAGAACAAATCCACTCGGGGCCTCGTCATCAGCCTGATCATTGTATCCGCCCTCTGTGTGTTGGTATTTTCCTTCCTCGCCATGCGTATGAACACCGAGGGTGCCGATGCCATCGGCGACATCGGCTCCATCTACATGGCCGGCATGAGTGAACAGGCGGCTGCCCACTTCGGCACCACCATTGAGCTGCGCCTCTCCCAGGTGGGCAGTCTGGTGGACTCAGTCCCCCCGGGCAGCCAGGCAAACCGGCAGCAGATGCTGGTGGCCCTGCGGTACTATGCCCGGGCCCGCGGGTTCGACCATCTTGCCCTGGTGGACCGGGACGGCAACTTCGAGATGCTGTACGGCAGCCAGATCGATGTCCAGGACGCAGACGCCTTTGCCCGCTCTCTGCGGGACGGCGAGGAGAAGATGGCCTACGGCAGAGATGAGACCGGCGAAAACCTGGTGCTCATGGGGGTGCCGGCGGCGTACAGCATGGAAAACGGCGGCACCAGCATGGCTCTGGTAACCGCCCTGCCGGCAGAGTACATCAGCGACACCCTGTCTCTCAGCGCCAACAACGCCTTGATCTACTACTGCATCATCGACCAGAACGGCGGATTCATCGTCAAGGACAGTGAGATCACCGAGTCCAACTACTTCGACCGCGTCCACAACCATTACGACAGCGTGGAGGGCCTCACCGGAGACCAGTACATCGAGAAACTCCAGCAGACCATGGCCAACAGTGAGAGCTTCACCAGTGAGTTCACCCTGGACGGGGAGCGCCGGCACCTCTATTGCAACCAGCTGCCCTACTCAGACTGGTACCTGATGCTCTTCATGCCCTACGGCCAGCTGGACCTCACCGTGCAGCAGCTGAGCCAGTCCTGGGGCACCTCCGCCCTGGTGAGCTGCCTCGTGGTGCTGTTGGCGCTTCTCGCGGTATTCAGCTGGTATATCGGCATCACCCGCCGGCAGATGCGGGAGCTGGACGAGGCCCGGCAGGCGGCAGAACACGCCCGGCAGGCCGCCGAGCACGCCAACCGGGCCAAGAGCGAGTTCCTCTCCAACATGTCCCACGACATCCGCACCCCCATGAACGGCATCGTGGGCATGACGGCCATCGCCACGGCCAACATCCACAACCCGCAGCAGGTGCAGAACTGTCTCAAGAAGATCTCCCTCTCCAGCCGCCACCTTCTGGGCCTCATCAACGACATTCTGGACATGGCCAAGATCGAGAGCGGCAAGCTCACCCTGCGGATGGAGCAGATGTCCCTGCAGGACACCATGCAGGGCATCGTGAACATCGTCCAACCCCAGGTAAACGCCAAGGGACAGCGCTTCGACGTGTATGTGAAGGACATCATCTGCGAGAACGTCTTTTGCGACAGCATCCGCCTGAACCAGGTGCTGCTGAATCTGCTGGGCAACGCCATCAAGTTCACCCCGGAGGGCGGGTCTATCAGCGCAAGCCTGTCTGAGGAGGCCTGCCCCGGGGATCCGGAGTCCATCCGGGTCCACCTGAAGATCAAGGACACCGGCATCGGCATGTCCCCGGAGTTCCAGGCCAAGATCTTTGAGTCCTTCTCCCGGGAGGACAACGCCCGGGTGCAGAAGACTGAGGGCGCCGGCCTGGGCATGGCCATCACCAAGTACATCGTAGACGCCATGCACGGCACCATCACCGTCCAGAGCGAGGCCGGCAAGGGCACCGAGTTCCATGTGATCCTGGATCTGAAAAAGTCCACCACGCCGGAGGTAGACATGCATCTCCCGGGCTGGAATGTCCTCTTGATCGATGACGATCCCCTCCTCTGTGAGAGCACCATCGCCGCCCTGGAGGCCATCGGCTGCACCGGCAAGGCGGTGTCCAGCGGCAAGGTGGCCCTGGAGGAGCTCAGCGCACACCCAACCGGCACCTATCCCGTGGCCCTGGTAGACTGGAAGATGGTCGGCATGGACGGCATCGAGACGGCCAAACGGATCCGCGGGCAGATGGGAGACCAGATCGTGATTCTCATGATCACCTCCGCAGACTGGAGTGACCTGGAGCCGCTGGTCCACGGCTCCGGCATCAACGGCATCGTCCCCAAACCGCTCTTCCGCTCCACCCTGTTCTATGCCCTGCAGAAGTACACCGGGGATGCTGCCCACGAGGCAGATGCGGCAGACGGCAATCGGCTGGACCTCTCTGGAAAGCGGGTCATCCTGGCGGAGGACAACGACCTCAACTGGGAGATCGCCAAAGAGCTGTTCTCCGATCTGGGTCTGGAGCTGGACTGGGCGGAAAACGGCAAGGCCTGTCTGGACCTGTTCCAGCAGAGTCCTGTGGGCTGGTATGACGCCATTCTGATGGATATCCGTATGCCTCTCATGAACGGCTATGAGGCCACCGAGGCGATTCGGAAGCTGGACCGGCCGGACGCCAAACGGATTCCCATCATCGCCATGAGTGCAGACGCCTTCTCAGACGACGTCCAGCGCTGCCTGAGCTGCGGCATGAACGCCCACACGGCAAAGCCCATCGACCTGGATGAGGCCGCCAGCCTGCTGGTACACGAAATCACTGCCTACCGTCTGGACGGGGAGCAACTACCGGAGGGACCTCTTGTATGAAACGCATCACATCACTTCTTCTCGTCCTATGGATCCTCACCTGTCTTCTCGCCGCCTGCGGCGGGGGTGGCGTGTCTGCAGCCAGTGCGCCGCCAGACACCAGTCCCAGCCAGGACCCCGCCCAGCAGGAGGAGATCGATCTCAGCCTCTGGCTCTTCCCGGTGGGCGGTCTCGGCAGCAACAGCGGCCTTCCCTCCATCCTCAGCAGCTTCCACCGGGCCCACCCGGAGATCCACATCAGCATCCACAGCGCCTCCTACGACACCGGAGACGCGGAACTGGAGGAGGCTATCGCAGGCGGCGAGACCCCGGACATGATCTTTGAGGGTCCGGAGCGGCTCACCGCCAACTACGGCGCCCGGGGCATGATGGCAGACCTCAGCGACCTCTGGGAGACGGACACCGCCCAACAGATCTACGACTCCGTGGCGGTGGCCAGCCGCACCAACGACGGCAAGCACTACATCTACCCCGTCTGTATGACCACTCACTGCATGGCCATCAACCGGGACGAATTTGAGGCCACCGGCGCCTGGCAATACGTGGACGAGGCCACCCACACCTGGTCCACAGACGACTTCACCAACGCCGTGAAGGCGCTGTATGCCTCCGGCATCAACACGGTGGCCGAGGTCTACTGCGGCGGACAGGGCGGAGACCAGGGCACCCGGGCCCTCATCAACAACCTGTACAGCGGCTCCTTCACCACCCCGGACCATCTGCAGTACAACTTCAGCAGCCCGGAGAACGCCAAGGCCCTGCAGCTGCTCTACGACCTGGACGGCATCGTCTTCACCCCGGACCGGGTGGGCAGCGACTCCATCAACAGCTTTGCCAGCGGCGCCATTCCCATGACCTTCTGCTGGAATGTGGCCAACGAGGTCTCCCAGGTGATCAACAACCCCAACCTGGACTTCGACATCTTCCCCATGGCCTTTCCCACAGACAACGGCCAGGTGGACCTCCAGGGCGGCATCTGGGGCTTCGGCGTCTTTGACAACGGCGATGCGGCAAAGATCGAGGCCGCCAAGACCTTCATCCGCTTCCTCACCGAGGACAACAACCAGTACACCCAGTTGGTGCTGGCCTCCACCTTCTGGCCCGTCCGGGATGTGGCCAACATCTACGAGAACGATGAGCTCATGACGGAGTACTTCACCCTCCGCCAGTACCTGGGGGACTACTACCAGGTTGCCCCGGGCTGGGCCAATGCCCGCGCCGCCTGGTGGCAGATGCTACAAAAGGTGGGCAGCGGTGAGGACATCCCCACCGCGCTGCAGGCCTGCGAGGACGCCGCCAACCAGGCTGCGGCAGGATAAAACAATATCACCGCCAACAGGGTCTGTCCGGCCGGCGCCGGCAGGCCCTGTTTCGCTTCTGATCCAGATTCTGGGTGGAGTCTGCAAGATTCGTAACTGCAGTTGTGCAAGGAAGTCCCCCCTCATTGCCGGTCCTCTATCCTCCAAGGCAGAAAGCGAAAAGTATCGAATCGGTGAAAATCAGCCCAGTCTTTTCATCAGACCTATGGACAAGCTCCAAAAGAACGTGTATGCTTGGTGCTGCAAGAACCGCACACAGGAGGGACAGACCATGAGAATGCTAGAAGTTGCGGTACCGGAAGAGGATCGGGTGCAGTTGGAGATTATCCGAAGTTCTGGGCTAGCCAACAAGGATATGCAGACACGCGCCAGTATCATTCTCCTTGCAGGGCAAGGTTATCATAACACTGAGATTGCCAAAAAATTGCATCTCTCCGAGCCTACGGTGTCCCACTGGATCCACAAGTATCTGGAGCGGCAACCGGGGACGGACCTTGTTGTTCTTTTCAAGAACAAGAGCTCTAAGGGAAAGAACCGTGTCTACAGCGATGAAGCCCGTGCTTGGCTGTGTGCTTACCGTGCAGAGCACCCTGGCATCTCCATGCTGGCATTCACGGAGCTTGTCCATACGAATTGTGCAGAGGCCGGCTTTCCCGAGCTTGCCACGATCGCCCGTACCAGTATTGCTTTGATTCTCAAAGCAAAAGACGCGAGACCGATTTAAAATGCAGGAGCAGCCCTTCCGTCCTGCAAAACGGCTGTTATACGGCTTTTTCCTCTCATTTCAAGCTGTATAGCTCTCTCCCTTTACAGTCTTTGCATCTTCGACGATTCAGCGATTTTGAACCTGTTTTCGCCATTTTTGCAGCGCACGCTCGTCCCTCTTGCAGAGAGACCACGCAAGCGCATTTTTCCTGGAAACAGAGCACCCGCCGGCTGATGCCGGCGGGTGCTCCTGTCTAGATCCCGGTCTCCTGCTGCAGGTCTCCCCTGCCCCGCCTTACCAGAACCAGCGGGACTCCTTCCTGCTCTCCAGCACGTCCAGCATGGCGGAGAGCATCTGGGCCCCCTCCGCCCGGGTGAGAGGCTCCTCCAGGCTGAGGTTGGGCTGCAGCACATCCACGGTCTCCATGTTCAGCACCGCCTGAGCCGCCCAGGCCGGGGCTGCGGTGCCGTAGGCGGAGGCGAACACCGGGGAGGGCACATCGCCCACGTCCAGCATGGCGTCGATGATCACCGCGGCCTCCACGGTGGTGATGGGCCGCGCCGCCTCAAATACCGGCTCCCCGGCGGCGCTGACCCCGCCCTGGATGGTGCCGTCCACCAGGGCGGCGGAGACATAGCCCTTGGCCCAGGCGGAGATCTCCGGGTCATCCGAGAAGCCGGTGGCTTTGATGTCCTGGATGGGGTCCAGGCCGGCGGCTGTCATGGAGAGGGCCAGAAACTCCTCCCGGCTGAAGGTGGCATCGGGGTCAAAGCAGTACAGGGCACCCACCTGCCGGCCCACATAGATGTCCTCTTCCGCGAGGCGCAGCGCCGCATAGTGGGCGGCGTTGCCGGAGAGGTCTGAGTAGGTCACCTTGGTGGACTGCTTCTGGATGGTCACCTTCACGGTGGCGGGCTCTGAGGTGTTGCCCTGGGCGTCAATAGCCACATAGGTGAAGCTGTCCTTGCCCTTCTTGCCCTCATAGGGGGTGTAGCAGAAGGCGCTGGGGTCGCTCTCGTCTACGGTCACCTGGCCCCGGGCTGGGGTGTCGATGATCTGGAACACCACCGCATCCCCCTCGGGATCGGTGGCGGCGAATCTGCCGTTGATCGCCACCCCTTTGTACGTGGTGAGGGTGAGATTCTCTGCAATGGGCGCCACATTCTCCACCTCGGCCACAGACATGGTGAGGGCAGCCGCCGGCAGTATCAGGGCGCACACCAGCAGCAGCATTGCAATGGTGATACGGGATTTCACGGGGAAAGCCTCCTTCTTTCAATTTGCACCATGATTTTGCCCGCCCAGGGCATAAAATATGCGCCGGTTTCCGCATCTCCGGAAACCGGCGCAAGGCCTGCTGCAATTGTCTTGGAAACCCAGCACCGGGAAGGCGCTCTCCCTCCTAGATCTGGCGCCTGTCCTTCAGCCAACTGGGCATGGGCCGCATCTTGACCCCGGACACAATGCCCATGGCGATGAACAAGGTGAGGATGGACGAGCCGCCGTAGCTGAAAAACGGGAGGGTGAGTCCCACCACCGGCAGCACGTACAGGCACATGCCCACGTTGATCACGGTCTGCACCATCAGCATGCCGGCGATGCCCATGGTGATATAGGCGGAGAGGTAGCTCTTGGCCTGCCGGGACACCCAGGCACAGCGGAGGATGATGGCGAAGAGAATGATCAGCACGGCGCAGCAGCCCAGAAGGCCGAACTCCTCGCCGCAGACGGCAAAGATCTCATCCGTGTGCCGGGCCGGCAGATTACCCTCAATGGTGCTCTGGGCGAGAGGGCCTTTCAGAAAGCCCTTGCCGGTAAGGCCGCCGCTGGTGATGGCCTTCAGGGACTGCCCCTGCTGCCACCCCTTGCCCAGGGGGTCCAGATCGTGGTCGAAGATGACCCGGAAGCGGAGAATCCGGTAGTCCTCCCAGTACTCAGAGTTGGGGAGGATCTGGGTCCACACGTAGGCGGCGCCCCCGCCCAGAGCGCCGAAGCCGAACACGAACCACCATTTGCTCACCCCGCCCATCCACATCATGATGAGGAACATGGCCATGTAGACCAGCAGCATGCCGAAGTCCTTGGAGAGGTAGATCAGCGGGCCGGCGTAGATCACGGTGAGGATGGCGTACTTGATAAGTGCGGTGAACCGGCCGATGCCCTTTGGCCGCTCCCGGTTCATCAGCCAGGACATCACCACGATATAGGAGAGTTTGGCGATCTCTCCAGGCTGGAATCCGAAGAGGCGGAAGTGAGGGAAGTAGACCCAGCTGCGGTTGCCGGTGTCATCCATCACGCCAAAGGGCTTCAGCAGCAGGATCACGCCGATACCCAAAAGAAAGAACACCCACCACCACTTGTCCATCAAAAACTCAATGTCGATAAAGGAGACCCAGATAAAGAGCACAATCCCTACGATCACGAAGGCGGCCTGCTTGAGAAAAGACCGGTGCAGTTCGGGGTTGTACCGGGTGGCGGAATAGATTAGCATCAGTCCCATCAGGGATGCGATGATACAGAGCAGGAGAAGAAAGAAATCGCCCTTGTTATAGAACTCCTGGAGCCAGTCTATGGGCTGCACCACCAGGTCCACCAGGGTGTCTTTCAGCTCCTGAAAAAAACGAAACCGGCGTCTTCTGCGCAAGGCGGCGCCTCCTTTCGGAAAAAACACAATTCAGTATAGCACATTCCTCGGAGATATGCTATACTGTTCGAGAATAGTTCACACTTTTCTAAGCCTTGCCCCCGGAGGGCAACGAGGAGATGGCACACAATGGAATGGATCACCCACAGCCCGGAGGAGACCAGAGCCCTGGGCGCGAAGCTGGCTGAGACCCTGAAAGGCGGCGAAGTGGTGGCCTTTACAGGAGACCTGGGCGCCGGCAAAACCGCCTTTGTCTCCGGCATGGCGGAGGGGCTGCATATCCCGGAACGGGTCACCAGCCCCACTTTCACGATTGTAAACGAACTGGAGGGCGGCAGGCTCCCCCTCTTCCACTTTGACATGTACCGGCTGGAGAGCGCAGACGAGCTCTTCCACATCGGCTGGGAGGACTACCTGGTCCGGGGCGGCGTCTGCGCCGTGGAGTGGAGCGAAAACGTGGCAGAGGCCATTGAGTCCGATGCCATCCGGGTCTCCATCACCCGGGGCGAGGGCGATAACGACCGCATCATCCGCATGGAGGGAGCAAACCTGTGAAGATTCTGGCCATAGAGACGTCGGCGGTGTGCGCATCCGCCGCCCTTACCCAAGGCAGAGAGCTCATCGCCCAGTCCTTTCTGCGCACCGGCCTCACCCACTCTGTTACCCTGATGCCCATGATCGCAGACATGCTGAAAAATGCGGGCAGCAGCATCGAGGAGGTGGACACGGTGGCCGTGGCCGCAGGCCCCGGCTCCTTTACCGGCGTGCGCATCGGCGTGGCAGCCGCCAAGGGCCTGGCCTGGCCCCGGGACCTGCCCTGTGCCCCCTGTTCCACCCTGGAGTCCATGGCGTGGCCCTGCACCCACATGGGCATGGAGATCTGCGCGGTGATGGACGCCCGGCGAAATCAGGTCTATGCAGCCCGCTTTCTGGGCGATGGCAATACCCTCCTCCGCCTCAGCGAAGACCGGGCCACCGGTGTAGAACTTCTAGCAGAAGAGGCAAAAAAGTCCGGAAAAACACAAATTCTTGTTGGAGACGGCGCAGAACTATGTTATAATGCCTTTATCCAAATGGGGATCCCGGCGGTGATTCCCCCGTCCCACCTCCGCTGGCAGTCCGCCTTCGGCGTGGCCCTGGCGGCCTGCCGCATGGCCGAAGCGGGGGAGCTGGTTTCCGCCGCTGCCATGGCCCCCTCGTACCACAGGCTGAGCCAGGCCGAGCGCGAGCGCTTGGAGCGCCTGTCCCGTTCCTGAGACCGAACCACAAATCCTAGAAAGGGGTACACACATGGAAGACAAACTACACGTACTGGACCACCCGCTGCTGCAGCACAAGCTCACCATCCTGCGGGACAAGAACACCGGCGTCAAGGAGTTCCGGGAGATCGTCTCTGAGGTGGCTATGCTGGAGTGCTATGAGGCCACCCGGGATCTGCCTCTGGAGGACGTAGAGGTGGAGACCCCCCTCGCGAAAGCCACCTTCAAGAGTCTGGCCGGCAAGAAACTGGCCATTGTCCCCATCCTTCGGGCCGGTCTCGGCATGGTGGACGGCATTCTGCAGTTGATCCCCTCCGCCAAGGTGGGCCACATCGGCCTGTACCGGGATCCGGAGACCCATGCCCCGGTGGAGTACTACTGCAAGATGCCCCCGGACATCTCCGAGCGGGAAGTCATCGTGCTGGACCCCATGCTGGCCACCGGCGGCTCCGCCTCTGCCGCCATTACCTTCATCAAGGGCTATGGCTGCAAGAACATCAAGCTCATGAACATCCTGGCAGCGCCCCAGGGCATCGAGTGCATCCGCAGGGATCACCCGGATGTGGACATCTACGTAGCCGCCGTGGATGAGAAGCTGAACGACCACGCCTACATCGTCCCCGGTCTCGGCGATGCCGGAGACCGGATCTTCGGCACAAAGTAATCCCCGCAGAAAGGATCCCCCAATCATGAAATGCCCATACTGTGCCAACTTAGAGAGCAAAGTGGTAGACTCAAGGCCCGCTGAAGAAGGCAGCAGCATCCGCCGCCGCAGGGAGTGTCTGGCCTGCCACAAGCGCTTTACCACCTACGAGACCATTGAGAGCCTCCCCCTGACGGTGGTGAAGCGGGACAGCAGCCGGCAGGCCTTCGACCGCAACAAACTGCTGGGCAGCATGATGAAGGCCTGCGAGAAGCGCTCGGTGTCCATCGACACCCTGGAGCGCATCGTGGATGAGATCGAACAGTCTCTCCAGAACACCATGGAGCGCGAAGTGCGCAGCACAGACATCGGCGAGTTGGTGATGGAAAAGCTGAAGGATGTGGACGAGGTGAGCTATGTCCGCTTCGCCTCTGTGTACCGCAAGTTCAAGGACATCAACAGCTTTGTAAATGAGCTGAACAAGCTGCTGGCGGAGAAGTGAGCCGGCGGCGCAAGACGTCCTTATTCATCTCAAACGGCCAGCCGCGTGGAGCGCGGCTGGCCGTTTTCTCTGTCTATTATCCTGTCAAGGGATTCGCCTGTACAGCGTCTCTGCAGTCTGCACTTTTCCCCTGCCCTACAGGTCTTCGTCGTCTCCCATAAAGTCCATGGACTGGGCGATGGCATCTTCCTCGCCCGGGAACTCCTCCGGCACCGGGCCGGGATCGAAGCCGGGGCCAGGCGCCTCGGCAAAGCCGCGCTTATACTTCATCTCCGCCCACTGGGCCTTGGTCACCTTCAGCTGGCGGGGTTTGGAGCCCTCGTACGGGCCCACAATGCCGATCTCCTCCATCTGGTCCACCAGTCTGGCGGCCCGGCCGTAGCCCAGCTTCAACCGGCGCTGCAGCATGGAGACAGAGGCCTGTCCCACTTCCAGCACCACATCCACCGCGTTGGGGAGCAGCTCATCGTAGTCGTTGCTGATGTCTGCGGCCTCAGAGGGTCCCTTGGCCGCCTTGTCCTTCTCCTCGGCGTTCTTGTCGATCTCGTGCATGACGCTCTCATCGTAGCTGGCGGTGGCGCCCTCCTTGATGAAGTCCACCACGGCCTGCACCTCTTCTTCCGAGATGAAGCAGCCTTGGACCCGGAGCCGGTCCTGGCCCAGCGGCGCATACAGCATGTCTCCCTTGCCCACCAGTTTTTCCGCGCCGGCGGCGTCCAGGATGATCCGAGAGTTGATGGCCTCTTTCACGGCGAAGGCGATGCGGCTGGGGATGTTGGCCTTCATAAGGCCGGTGATCACGTCAGAAGACGGTCTCTGGGTGGCTACCACCAGGTGCATGCCGGCGGCGCGGCCCATCTGGGCCACCCGGCAGATGGATTCCTCCACCTCTTTGGCGGCCACCACCATCAGGTCTGCCAGCTCGTCGATGACCACCACGATGTGGGCCATGGTCTCTTTGCCCTCTTTGCGGGCGTGGTTGTTGTATGAGGAGATGTTCTTGGCGCCGATCTCCGAGAAGGTGGTGTAGCGCTTCATCATCTCGTTCACCGCCCACTGCAGGGCGCCGGCGGCTTTCTTGGGATCGGTAACCACCGGGATCAACAGGTGCGGGATGCCGTTATAGGGGGCCAATTCCACCATCTTAGGGTCCACCATAATGAGGCGGACCTCTTCCGGGGTGGACTTATAGAGCAGCGAGATGATCAGGGAGTTGGTGCACACGGACTTGCCGGAGCCGGTGGTACCGGCGATGAGCAGGTGGGGCATGCGGTCTATGTCGCCTACGATGCAGTTTCCGGAGATGTCCTTGCCCACGGCAAAGGAGACCTTGGACTTGCTGTTTTGGAAGGCCTCGGACTCCAGCACCTCCCGGATGGCCACCGGGGTGACCTTGGCGTTGGGCACCTCGATGCCCACGGTGGAGATCTTGTTGGGGATGGGGGCCACCCGCACGGACTGGGCACCCAAGCTCAAAGCGATGTCGTTAGAGAGGTTCACGATCTTGTTCAGCTTCACGCCCTGCTCCAGTTCCAGTTCATATCGGGTCACCGCGGGGCCGCTGATCACGTTTGTAATATGGGCGTCTACGTTGAAGGACGCCAGGGCGCCCTGCAGCCGCTGTTTCGTGGCCATGAGCTCCGGAGAGGCCCCAGAGTGGGCCACGCCTTCGTTTAAGAGCTCGAGAGGCGGATAGCGGTACTCCGGCACATCCTGTCCCATGCCGGCCTCGATCTCCTTGGCGATGTCCGCCTGGGCCGCCTGGGCGTCCGCCTTGGACACCTGGTCTCCCCTGCTCTCCCGGGTAACCGCCGGCTGGCGGATCACCGGCACCCCAAAGGCGGGCAGCGGCTCGTCCTCCTCTTCCGGGGGCTCCGGCGCCACGATATGCTTCTCCGTATCGGGATCCACGTTCTTCTGTCCGAAGAGGCGGAAGCTGGACGGCTTAGGCTCAGGCCTGGCGGCGATGATGTCCGGACCATCGTCCTCCGGTGCAGGCGCCTCCTCGTGTTTGGGCTCTTCCACAATAGGCTCCACCGGCATCGGCGCCGGCTTCTCCTGTTTCCGCTTTTTCGGCGGCTCGGGGATGGGCTCGATCTCCGGGGCGTCCTCGTACTGGGGCTCCTCCGGATTCTGCTGCCGGGTCTTGCCGGTGGCCATCTCGTCCGGTCCCATCACGTTGGGGTTCTTGTTGAAGAAGCTCTTCTTTTTCACTGTGGTAACCGGCTCGGTGGGCTTGATGGGCTTGATCACCGGGCCATCGTCCACGGGGATGTCGATGGCATTCTTGCCCCGGGGCGCCCGCTCCGGGGCCTCATCATCGTAGGCCACACGGCGTCTCTCCCGCTGGGGTCTGGGGGGATAGTCTGCGGGGTCGTAAGGGACCATGTTGTCCCGGGTCTCGGTGAAGAAGTTGAAGATATCTGCCGGGGTGATGTGCAGGGCGATGAGCACCGCCGCCGCGATGAGCACTGCCAGCAGCAGGCCGCCGCCCACCAGGGAGAAGGCAAAATTCACCGCCATGGCGAGAAGGCCGCCCAATACACCGCCGGAGTGCTGGGCGATGCCGTCTGTCCAGAGTCCCCCCAGCACCTCCATCATCGTGCCCTCGTAGGCCTCCGCCAGCAGCAGGTGGCAGAAGGCCCCCACCAGAACCGGCAGGATCAGAATGCCGGTGAGGCGCAGCTCGATGGGCTGACCCCGGTGGTTGAACAGCAGGAAGGACGCCGCCAGCAGCATCAGCGGAGCGATCCAGAACCCGTACCCGCAGAGGCCCTTGATGAAGTTGCAGAAGAATGCGATAAAGGCCCCTTCGTCTGAGACGAAATACCCGATGGCTGCAAACAGTGCCAGCACCAGGCAGACCAGCGCCCCCACCTCCCGGCGGATCGGCTTTTTCGCCGGCGTCTTGCGGCTGGAGCTGCTGCGGCCCTTTCCGCTGCTCTTCGCGCTGGAAGAACTGGATTTCCGCGTGGTCGATCCGGACTTTCCAGACGAAGAGGTCGATTTTTTCTTGGTTGTACTTGCTGCCATGAACGGAATTTCCTCCTGAATCCATCTGCGAAATTGCCCGCCGGCAGCGGATTGCCAGTGGGATTACACTTTCAGTATCGCCTGGGCGATGAGGGCGGCGAGGCCCAGTGCCCAGCAGTAGAACGCGAAACCGCCAAACTTGCCCTTGTCTGCCAGAAGCTTCACCAGCTGCACGGCAAAGTAGCCCACGATGCCAGCCAGTACCATGCCAGTGAGGTACATGGGAATCACTTCGGTGTCGATGCCGCCGGCCCCGATCACCTTCACCACCTTCAAAAGGGTGGCGCCCAGGACGGCGGGAAGGGAGAGCAGGAAGGAGTACCGGACGGCAAACTGACGGTTCAGCCCCAGGGCCATACCGGCAGAGATGGTGGTGCCAGAGCGGGACAGGCCCGGAATGGTGGCAAGGCCCTGGGCCAGGCCGATGAGCACGGCGTCCTGCACGGTGGCATTGCGGGCGGTCTTCTTGCCGTCTTTCTTCCGGTCTGCCGCAAAGAGGATGATGCCGGTGGCGATGAGGGCGCAGGACACAAAGGCGGGACTGGCGGCAAGGCCCTCCACGAAGTCCTGGAACGGCAGTACCAGAAACAGCGGCAGGGTACCCACGATCACCAGGAACACCAGGCGCCGGGCCTCAGGCGGCCGCTCCTCGGTGCGGTTGGACGGGCCGGAGAACATGACGGCCAGGCCCCGGAAGAACTCCGTAATCATGGCGATGATGTCCTCGCGGTATGCGATGCACACCGCGATCAAGGTTGCAAAGTGGAGTAAAACATTGAATAAGTCATCCGGCTCTTCCATATTGAAGAAGTGCTCTAAGAGAGCCAGGTGTCCAGAACTGGAGATCGGCAGGAATTCTGCCACTCCCTGCACCAAGCCCAATACAATCGCCATCCAAAACTTCATGCGATCACCCCGCAGATATGATTGCCGTTGCGGCACCTTACACCGGAATATACTACCATGATACGGCGGAAATTACCAGAGTTTTTTCTCGTCCTTGAGACTGCGCCCCATTTTCCGGAACGGTCTGTCCATTCCCTGCACCAACAACGAATTGCCCTTTATTTTATCACACATCGACAGGAAATGCCATTGCCAAACTGTCTAAAATGCCGCATACAGCGTATTTTTTCTTCCACGAAACAGTCCCCAATCGCGGAAAGACGCCCTGCCGGCGTGCGGCAGGGCGTCCAGCGGAATCAGGTCTCGTCTTCGATGAGGCCGTAGCCGCCATCGTTGCGCTTGTACACTACGGCGAATACGCCGCTGTCCTCGTTCTTGAATGCGAAGAAGGTGTGGCCGATGAGGTCCATCTCCAAGATCGCCTCGTCCACGGTCATGGGCTTGATGGGGAACTTCTTGGTGCGGACCACATGGAACTCTTCCTCTTCCTCCTCGTCCGGTGCGAAGGAGGTGAGCTCTTCCGGCTCGGTGGGGGTGAAAGCTGCGGTGC
This sequence comes from uncultured Oscillospiraceae bacterium, assembly GCA_947623875.1. GTDB lineage: Bacteria > Bacillota > Clostridia > Oscillospirales > Oscillospiraceae > Enterenecus. The sequence goes on along the minus strand of CANQII010000001.1, from coordinate 54,356 downwards.
GCAGCCGCTTCTCCAGGCGGGTCTTGTGCTTGCGCAGCTGCCGCTCCATGGATGTGACGGCGGCATCCACAGATGCGTACATGTCGGAGGTGCTCTCAGACACCCGAAGGGTGGTGCTGCCGGAGCGGATGGTGAGCTCCACCTTGTTGCGGTCCTTCTCTACGCTGAACACCAGGTTGGCCTCCGCCTCGGTCCGGAAATACCGGTCCAGCTTACCTACCTTCTTCTCTGCGTAGTTGTGGAGTCTCTTGGACAGATCGACTTTCTTCTCTGTAAAGGTAAACTTCATGGTTCTAACTCCTTCCGCCAGTGATACAGGGTCTACGGGCCCCCCTGCCCCCGCATTATAGCATACTTCTCTCCGCTGCGCCATACCTTTTTGTGAATTTCTCCAAAAAAGTGTAACTCCGCCGGCCAATATCAGGAAAAAGGGCAAAGCAGGGGGCTCAAGCCGGAACACCGGGGGAAATTTCGGACGAAAAGCATGAAAAAGCGGCAGATTTTGCCTTGCAGCGGCAGCGGAGATCGGGTAGAATGGACACACGAAACGGATGGGATTCCCCACACAAAACAGAAGGAGGACCTTATGGACGTCATCAAACGGATTGCGAAACTGATCGATCAGCGAAAGTGCCCCAACAGCTATGCCTACTCGGTGCGCAGTGCGCTGAACCTGTGGGCACGCCGGGAGCACGACCCCCAGGGCTGCTACACCTACCGCATTGAGGCCCTGCGCAACGAAGAGGCGCTGGCGGAATCGCTTCTGGAGGAGCGCGGGAATGTCTTCACCTGCTTCGGGATGGCCATCACCGCCCTGGAGCTTCAGAACTACGAGCGGGCGGAGTCCCTGTTTCAGCAGCTGCCGGAGCGCTATCAGCTGCCCGGCTATCAGCAGATCTGCCGGTTCCACCGCCGCTTTCCCGTGGGGAACACCACCTATGCCGCGCTGGCGCCCCAACTGTGGGAGGACTTCCGCAAGAGGGGGAACACCATCGCCCATGCGCTGGAGACCGGGGCCAACCCATGGGCGATGGAGCTGATCTGCAACATCTTTCACGCCCAGACCGTCCCCTTCCCCTTTGCCATCGCCCAGCGGGGAGACTCCTATCAGCTGCAGTTCCGCCTGCGGGATGCCATAGAGAACATCTTCCCCCTGCTGTACCTGGAGGAGCATTTCCCGGCGGACCGCATCAAGCGGTGGCAGGCGCGGGCAGGCATGGAGCCCACCCTGAACGAGAGCGTGTTTCTCTCCGGATCCCTCTATGGGCTCAACGCGTTCCAGTACCACCTGGACGACAGGGGAAATAACGGGAAAAAGCGCATCCAGATATACAACACCGCGCTGGCAAAGCTCGCCGCCAAAGACAGCGCAGAGGCACAGAAAGTGGCAGAGGACGCCCTGTTCTATGCCGCCGGAGAGCTGGCAGCTAGATCTCTCTTCGATCCCATCGTGGTGGCAAAGCGCTCCCTCGGCCGCGACGCCGCAACCTTAGATCGGTTTCCTCTCGAAATGCTTCTTGAGGTACGGATGTCTGCCCGGGAGTACCTGGACATCCATGCGCAGGAGGCATCCCATCTCAAGCCGTCTGCCGGTCTGCGCAGCGACATTCTCACCAGCACCTCCTGTTTCCCGGAGCTCCTCCAGGAGTACCGGGAGCGCCAGTCCCACATCTTCCACAACCTCCTCAGCCAGGGGGTTGCGGCCGGGTTCGTCTTCTTTCCCTCAGAGCTCTGCCTTCGCAGGAAGACGTTCCACACGGAGATCGCGCAACAGATCGAAAATGCGGCGGGAGATGACATCACAGTCACGGGCAGCGCCTTCGGCAACAAGTTCTGCTACATCGACTTCGTGGCCTACGATTTTCTCAAGGTCCTTGGCGTCCTGAAGCAGGTCTTTGCCGGCATCCAGGGTGGCGAGGCGGCCCGGTTTGCCTCCTTCTACCCCGGCGCCAAGCCCACCTCCCTGGACGCAGACAAGGAGATCGCCGCATATCGGGCCGCCATTGCCCAGATCCAGGGGCAGGCATAGCCCACCTCGAAGATCCCTGTTCTTGCACCCGGAGGAGATCCCACATGGACATCATCACCCGAATCCGCAGCCTGGTACAGCGGGGCCAGTGCAAGCCAGAGCACAAACCGCATATTCTCAGCACGCTGGACCTGTGGGAGCAGCGCGAGGAGAAGCTGAAAGACTGCTTTGCATACCGCACCCAGGTTTATTGCAACGCAGACATCCTCATGGGCGATTTCTCCGGCACAGGACTTCTCCCGGACCAATTCGGCGCCGCCCTCTCCGCACTGGAGTGGCAGCATTACGATCTGGCAGAGAATCTGTTTCAACAGATGCCCGCCTCAGACCGGCTGCCCGGCTACCTGGAGATCTGCCAGTTTCACCGCCGCTTCCCCGTGACAAAGGTCTGCTTTACCGCGCTGGCCCCCCAGATGTGGCGTGCCTTCCTCCAGATCGAGGGAGACATCGCCCGCTGTCTGCAGACCGGCGAATTCCTCAAAACCTTTGAACTGGTGCGCTCAGTCTTTCACGCCCAGACCGCTCCCTTTCTCGCCGCCTTTGCCACGTCAGACAGCGGCATCGAGATGCGGTTCAGCATAGGAGAATCGCCGGGGGACATCTTCCCCATGCTCTACCTGGAGGAGCACGTCCTGCCCGCCCTCACCCAAAAGAGATGGCAGTTCCGGGCAGGTTTCGAGACAGAGCCGAATGAGCCCATCCGCTACAATGGGAAGGCCTACCCGCTCTCCCATTTCCGATACACCCTGGGGAAACCGGGAGGCTGCAATCGCCGTCCCATTCACGTCTACCGGAAGGACCTGGCAGCCCTGACCAGGCGAGACCCTATAGAGGCGAAGCGGCTGGCGAAACGGGCGGTCTCCTATGCCATCGGGGAGATCCCCGCCCAACGCTATCTGGACCCCGTCCTCGTGGCCTCCAAGCCGCTGGTCAATCCCTCCCAAAGCCTGGACTGCCTGGCTTTTGACCTGATTGTCCATGAGGGGGCAGACCTGGACACATCGGCCCGCCGCTATCTGGAGACATATGCCGTGCAGGCGGAACACCTGAAGCCGTCCGCTGGCCTCCGCAGCGACATTCTCTACAGCTCCACCTGTTTCCCGGAGATCCTGCAGGCATACCGGGAGCGCAGTTCCAATCTGTTCAACCATCTCCTCACCCAGGGCGTGGCTACGGGCTTCCTGTTCTATCCGAAAGAGCTCTGTACCACCCCACCCAAGAGGCACGTTCCCAACATGACACGGCGGATCCGGGATGCCGCCGGAGATGACATCGCCATCACCGGCATCTCCATCGGCAGCGAGAACTGCTACATCGACTTCGTTGCCTTCGACTTTCTCCGCGTGCTGGCTGCCCTGAAAAAGGTCTTCGCCGGCATCCAAGGCGGCGAGGCGGCCCGGTTTGCCTCCTTCTACCCCGGCGCCGCCCCCACCTCTCTGGACGCAGACAGGGAGATCGCCGCATACCGGGCCACCATGGCCAAGATTCAGCGGCGGGGATAGCACTGCGCACGGGCCCAACCGCCTACAGCACAGACAAAGGAGCATTGATATGGACCTCTTAGCACAGATGCGTCAGCAGACCCACTATGCACGCCTCGAAAAGCGCCTGGAGCAGGCCGTTCTCGGCGCCATGGACCTCTGGGACCACCGCGAGCAGGCCGAAGAGGACTGGCAGGAATACCGGGCCAAAGCCTGGCAGAATGCAGACACCATCATGGAGTGCATGGAAGGGCGTACGCACTGGCTGGCCCCCATTCTCTTCGGGATGGCACTCTCCAACCTGGAGATCCAGCGCTATGGCCATGCGGAGCGCCTGTTTCAGCAGATGCCGGAAGAGCTTCAACTGCCCGGCTACCAGGAGATCTGCCGGTTTCACCGCACCTTCCCTGTGGGCAACCCCAGCTATGCCGCGCTGGTCCCCGATCTGTGGGAGGCGTTCCAAAAGAGGGAGGCTGCCATCACCCGGGCCTTACACACCTGGAACTACTCCAAGGCCTTTCCGCTCATCTCCAGCGTGTTCAACGCCCAGGGCTATCTCCCCTTTGGCTTCAGCGAAGAGAACGGCGTTTTTCATCTGCAATTCATCCTGGCTGAGGACCCGGAAAACATCTTCCCCCTGCTGTACCTGGAGGAGCATGTTCCCCCAGCCCTCCAGAAGAAGTGGCAGTTCCGGGCAGGCCTGGAGCTGTCTCTCAACCAGCAGGTACTGATCTCCGGCTCCTCCTATGATCTCAGCCAATTCCAGTTCACCATGGACAAAGCGGAAGACGACCAGCCCACGCCCATCCATGTGTACAACAGCGCCCTGGCAAACTTGGCCGCCCAAGACGCGGCAGAGGCACAAAAGCTGGCAGAGCAGGCGGTTGCCGATGCTGTGGGAGAGATCCCCGCCAGATATGTCTTTCGCCCCATCCTCGTGGAGGAGAGAGAGCCGCGGCGCGATGCACTCCCCTTGGACCGGCTGTGCAGGACCCGCAGGACCGCCCGAAAAATGGAATTGCGGATGTCCGCCCGCAGCTACCTGGACCGCTCTCTTGCATCGGTACGCCATCTCAAGCCGTCCGCCAGCCTTCGCAGCGATATTGTCTCTGGTTTCTCCTGTTTTCCGGAACTTCTCCAGGAGTATCAGGAGGGCAAGGACCGCATGTTTTACGGTCTCCTCGGGCAAGGGGTTGCCGCCGGCTTCGTGTTCTATCCCACAAAGCCCGACCTGGCAGATTGCCATTCCATTTTGGACCTTCCGCAGAAGATCAAGGCGGCTGCAGGCAAAGAGGTCTTCGTCACCGGCTTTGCCATTGGCATGCAGTACTGCTACCTGGACTTCATCGCCTTCGACTTTCTCCGCGTGCTGGCTGCACTAAAAAAGGTCTTTGCCGGCATCCAAGGCGGCGAGGCAGCCCGGTTTGCCTCCTTCTATCCCGGCGCCGCCCCCACCTCTCTGGACGCAGACAGGGAGATCGCCGCACACCGGGCCGCCATGGCCCAGATCCAGCGGAAAGGATAATTCCGCCACCAGAATGAATTTGCGGGTGGGAGATGGCCAAGCCATCTCCCACCCGCTTTTCTGTTTTCTCGGTCTCAGATCAGATCTTGCCGGTGAGCACCAGCATCAGCACGATGAAGGTGGCCAGCAGGAAGGCCCCCAGCAGCATCATGCCGCCGTGGAAGCCGCCCTTCTTGGGGGAATCTGAGGTGGGCACCAGTTTGGCCGCCCGCAGCGCCGTCACCACAGGTTTATAGAGAAGCAGGGTGGTAGCCATGTTCAAGCCGCCCTTGGTGAGGTTGAAGGGCAGGAACACGGGGATCAGCATGCCCGCCACCTGCTCCCGGGTAACGCCCTGCATGTAGAGCGGGGTGATGAGGTAGTTCCAGAGCAGCATCACCACGGTGAGCACCACCGTGCCAGAGGCCAGGCCGACCACGGCGCCCCGCATGGTGCGGTCCTTCTTGTAGATGAAGGTGGCGGTGCAGCAGAATGCGCAGGTGGAGATGGCGTTCATCACCGCGCCGATGAAGGCGGTGTCGCTGGCGGTGATCATCTCGATGAGGCACACCACGATGGACACCACGGCCGCAGCCATGGGGCCAAAGAGGAAGCCGCCGATGCACACGATGGTGTCCTTGAGATCGAACTGGAGGAAGCCGATCATGGAGGGCAGCATCTTGGACAGCAGCATCACCACGTAGGCCACCGCTGTGAACATGGCCAGGACCACCACTTCCCGGGTGCTCATACGGCCCTGGGCGCTTGCCTGTCTTTCGGACATAAAAAAGACTCCTTTCTAATTCACACCTGAAGCCGTCTTGCAAGGTGCTCTCAGCAAAGGAGACAAACACATCTTCTTCCATCCGGACTGTAACCGTTGGTCCCGGAGTTGCACCGAGTCAGCCACAATGTGTGGGTCGCGGACTATACCGCCAGTGGGGACTTTCACCCCGCCCTGAAGACAGGTATTCAGTTGTTGGCCCCGATTATAGCACGCGCAGCGGCAAATGCAATACCCAGACCGCAAAAAGACCAGCCATTTGGGGAGATCTTTTCCAACATTCTTGGACCATCCTATTTTCCTTCCCCAGAGCACAAGACGCGGCGGGCAGCCATAAAGCTGCCCGCCGCGTCTCATGCTGTGCGCTCAATCACGCAGGACGAATCCGGCGTATCTCAAGCCTCTTCTTTTCTCTTCCCGGGGAGGAACTGTGCCGTCATGCCAAGGAAGGCAGCTGCCATCATCAGCATCCACATCTCCCGGTTGGACTGATCGTTGGTCTGGGGCGGGTTGTCTGAGGGATTGTCCTCCGGCGGTGCCAGCGGCACTTCCGGATCCGGCAGATCCTCCCACGGCTCATCCCAGTTGGGTTCGCCGGGTCCTCTGAAGTTGGTGAATCTGGCCTCGGTGTGGCCCGTTGCCGGGACCGCTCCGGTCTCCCCTTCGCCATGGGTCTGGTACCCGTCCTGGTTGGCCTCCACCTCTGTGACCGTGTACGTGGTCCCCACAGGAAGGCCCAGAATCCAGGCGTGCTCGCCGTCTTTCAGGGCTGCATAGCCCACGCCGTTCTCGAAGGTGACATCGCCAAACGTGCCGCTGAGGGTGGGATCGCTGAGGGTGATGATGAAGTGGAATACCTGATTCGGATCGGCGTCCTCGCCTCTCACTCTCTTACGGACCGCGAAGTTGCCTTTCTCCACCTCGCCCTTGCTGTTGACGAACGTGGCCACAGCCTCGCCGTCTTCTGGGATGGTGCCATTGGTAAAGGCCGATCTGGTGGTGTACCCATCGGTATTGGCCTCCGCCTCGGTAACCGTATAGCTGATGCCAGCGGGCAGGCCGGTGGCTGTGAGGCTCTCGCCGCCCTTCAAGGTGAAGGTGGCTACACCGTTGACGAAGGTCATGCCACCGTAGGTGCCGTTGATGGTGGTGTCGCTCAGCGTGACAGTGAAAGTCCAGTCCTTGTTGGGATCTGCTTCCTTGCCCTCGATGTTCTTGACCACCGTGAGCGCTCCCGCTTCGATGCTGTTGGTGAACACCGCTTCCGCAGAGCCCTCCGCCAGGATCTCTCCGGTCTCACCAGTGGATGTGGTCTTGTACCCATCTGCGTTGGCTTCCGCCTCTGTGACGGTGTACGTGATGCCAGCGGGCAGGCCAGTGGCGGTTAAGCTCTCGCCACCCTTCAGGGTAAACGTGGCCACGCCGTTGGTGAAAGTCATGGAACCGTAGGTGCCGTTGATGCTGGTATCGCTGAGGGTGACGGTGAAGGTCCAGTCCTTGTTGGGATCGGCATTCTCGCCCTCGAGGATCTTCGTGACAGTAAGGGCACCTGTATCAATGCTGTTGGTGAACACCGCTTCTGCAGAACCCTCCGCCGGGATCTCTCCGGTCTCGCCCGTGGACGTGGTCTTGTACCCATCGGTATTGGCCTCCGCCTCGGTAACCGTATAGGTGATGCCAGCGGGCAGACCGGTTGCGGTTAAGCTCTCGCCGCCCTTCAGGGTAAAGGTGGCCACGCCGTTGGTGAAGGTCATGGAACCGTAGGTGCCGTTGATGGTGGGATCGCTCAGTGTAACGGTGAAGGTCCAGTCCTTGTTCGGGTCTGCACTCTCACCCTCGAGGATCTTCGTGACAGTGAGGTCTCCCACGCCAATGCTGTTGGTGAATACTGCTTCCGCAGAGCCCTCCGCCGGGATCTCTCCGGTCTCACCCGTGGACGTGGTGGTGTACCCATCCTGGTTGGCCTCCGCCTCGGCAACCGTATAGGTGGTGCCAGCAGGCAGGCCAGTAGCCGTAAGGCTCTCGCCGCCCTTCAGGGTAAAGGTGGCCACGCCGTTGGTGAAGGTCATGGAACCGTAGGTGCCGTTGATGCTGGTGTCACTGAGGGTGACGGTGAAGGTCCAGTCCTTGTTGGGATCGGCATTCTCGCCTTCCAGGATCTTCGTAACGGTGAGCTCGCCAGCGCCTTCCACCGGGTTCTCCGGGATCTCGGTCTGCTTGGACTCGTTGCCCACCGTGACGGTGGCCTGGTTGTACACCGTCTTGTCTGCCTTTGCTGGGGCATTGGCGTTCACCTTGACCACCAAGGTGACGGAGCCGCTGGCTCCGGAGGTCTTGTCTCCCAGATTCCATGTGACGGTGTGGGTGGCTGCGTTGTATGTGCCGCCATCCGAGGCGGACACGAAGTCTACGCCGCTATCCAGCGGGTCTGTGATGCTAACTGCCGCGGTGTCTCCAGTCCAGTTGATCCAGTCGATGCGATAGGTGATCACATCGCCCACCTTGACGGTCTGACCATCGCCAGGTGTAACCTCTGTCTTGTGGGGTTCGCCTTCCGGTTCCACCGGGTTCTCCGGGATTTCGGTCTGCTTGGACTCGTTGCCCACTGTGACAGTGGCCTGGTTATACACCGTCTTGTCTGCTTTTTCTGGGGCATCGGCGTTCACCTTGACCGCCAGAGTGACGGAGCCGCTGGCTCCAGGGACCTTGTCTCCAAGATTCCAGGTGACAGTGTGGGTGGCTGCGTTGTAGGTGCCGCCGTCCGAGGCGGACACGAAGTCTACGCCGCTGTCCAGCGGGTCTGTGATGCTAATTGCTGCGGTGTCCCCAGTCCAGTTGATCCAGTCGATGCGATAGGTGATCACATCGCCCACCTTGACGGTCTGACCATCGCCAGGTGTGACCTCTGTCTTGTGGGGTTCGCCTTCCGGTTCCACCGGGTTCTCCGGGATCTCGGTCATCTTAGAATCGTTGTCTACGAAGACGATGGCCTGGTTGTACACGGTACGATCAGCCTTATCCAGGGCGCTCTCGTTGACCTTGACCACCAGTGTGACATAGCCAGAGTCCTCTGCAGGCTTGTTGCCAATGTCCCAGATCACGGTGTGAGATGCTGCGTCATATCTGCCGCCATCCGAGGCTGAGACAAAGTCCACACCAGTATCCAGCGGGTCTAAGATGGTGATTTCTGCGGCCTTGCCGGACCAGTTCACCCAGTCAATGCGGTACGTGATGTTCTCGCCCACTTCAACGCCCACGCGGTTGCCCGGAGTTGTCTCAGTCTTGTGCGGGTCTCCGCCGGGTTCCACCGGGTTCTCCGGGATCTCAGTCTGCCTTGACTCATTGTCCACCGTGACAGTGGCCTGGTTGTACACGGTACGGTCTGCCTTTGCCAAAGCACTGGCATTGACCTTGACTACCAAGGTGACGTAGCCAGAATCATCTGCGGGCTTGCTTCCAAGGTTCCATGTGACAGTGCGGGTTGCAGGATCATAGGTTCCGCCATCCGAGGCAGAGACAAAGTCTACGCCCACATCCAGCGGGTCTGTGATGGTAACCGATGCGGTCTTGCCGGTCCAGTTCACCCAAGTGATACGGTACGTGATGTTCTCGCCCACTTCAACGCCCACACGGTTGCCCGGAGTTGTCTCAGTCTTGTGCGGGTCTCCGCCGGGTTCCACCGGGTTCTCCGGGATCTCAGTCTGCCTTGACTCATTGTCCACCGTGACAGTGGCCTGGTTGTACACGGTACGGTCTGCCTTTGCCAAAGCACTGGCATTGACCTTGACTACCAAGGTGACGTAGCCAGAATCATCTGCGGGCTTGCTTCCAAGGTTCCATGTGACAGTGCGGGTTGCAGGATCATAGGTTCCGCCATCGGAGGCAGAGACAAAGTCTACGCCCACATCCAGCGGGTCTGTGATGCTGACTTCTGCAGTCTTGCCGGTCCAGTTCACCCAGAAGATGCTGTAGGTGATGTTATCGCCCACCTTTACACCCAGATAGTTGCCAGGATCGGTTTCCGTCTTGTGCGGATCTCCGCCAGGTTCTACCGGGTTCTCCGGGATCTCGGTCACAGTTGGGTTGTTGTCCACATAGACGGTGGCCTGGTTATCCACCTTGGATCCTTCATTCTGCAGGGCCATTGCATTCACCCGAACCACCAGGGTAACCGATCCATTGGCACCAGGCGCCTGTTTGCCGAGGTTCCACTGGACGGTATGGGATACCGCGTCATAGGTACCGCCGTTCGTGGCCGACACAAAATCTACCCCTTGGTCCAGTGGGTCCTCAATTCTGATCTCAGCTTCCTTACCGGACGAGTTCTTCCAGTCGATGCGATAGGTAATTTCATCGCCTATCTGAACGACCTCACCATCGCCTGGCGTCACTTCGACCTTGTGCGGTTCTCCATCCGACTTATCGTTTACAAAGGCAGCCGTGGCAGTTCCGTTGGTCGGGATGGTTCCTGTGTCATTGGTTACGGTTGTCCCGTAGCCGTCCTGATTTGCTTCGGTCTCTTCAACTGTGTATGTGATACCAGCGGGCAGGCCTGTGGCAGTGGCACTCTCATCGTGCTTCAAGGTGAAGGTGGCTACACCGCTGGTGAAGGTCATGCCGCCAAACTTGCCGTTAACAGTACCGTCACTGAGGGTAACGGTGAAATGCCACTCCTTGGTCTTGTCTCCAGTATCACCTGTAACCGTCTTTTTGACAGTGAGGCTGCCAGTCTCAGGTTTCGGTTCTTCATATGCGTTTGTGAATGTTGCTTCAGTATCGCTTGTTGCGCTTTCCTTAGTATAGTATCCAGATGCTTTCCACTTTCCATCGGGTCCCTCGACATACACGGTAAGGGTCCAGACGCTGTCATCGTAGGTGTATCCTGGCTCTGGATTCAACACGGATTCTCTGATTGTGAAGGAGTAATTGCCTGGTGCCGTGAAGATGATTTCATCGAATTCGGCCTCACCATAGCCTTTGATGGTCTGAGTTGTTATCTCGGGCATAATAGCACCAGGGTGATTGCCTGGATTCTCTTCCAAGGTAAACGTGAAATTCCCAAGCGGTAGTGGGTCGCCTTCCAGTACTTTCTTCACCTTTGGCACAAATGTGGGCCTTGTGGGATTCTCGATGATGTTCGTCAGGTACTCTGAATGATTTCCAACCGTTACGCCGCCTTGGTTGAGAATCTTGTAGTCATCTTCTCCAACGGGATACGATGGGATATTGCCGTTATTGTCGTAACGGTACCCCTTGTCAGCGTTCTCGTTTACTTGCACAGAGAACTGTACTGTTCCGCAGTACCCGGCAGGAACATTCTCGATAAACCACACAATTTCATGGCTGTTTCCATTGTAAGTGATGGTAACATGGCATTTCACATATGTGTCATTTCCCAGATAATAATAGATGCTTGCATCGCCACTAATGCTATAAATACTCGTATCGCTATCCAGGTCATATGCATTAAGAGTGACACTGCCAAAGCTAGCGCTCAAAAAGTCCACTCCGGGATCCAGCGCATCACGCACTGTAACATCAGCAGTTTCGGTCTCGTAGTTGTTCCAGGTGATGGAATAATCTACCTGGTCCCCGATGCCTACCTGCTCACCGCTGCCAGGATGGATCTCGGTCTTCTCCAGCACAGGATTCTCCACTTCCGGCGTCACCTTGCGGTCGTTGTCGATGCAGACCTCTGCGCGGTTGACAATCTTGTAGTCCTGCTCATACGGGTTGGCTGTACCGTCTCCCTGCTTATCTGGGTAAGACCACTTTATAAACGCGTTCTCATTCACCCGTACGATCAGCTGCACGGTGCCGATCTCACCAGGCGCGACCTTGTCGATCGTCCATGTGACCTTGTGCTCCGACGCACTGTAAGTGATGGTGACCGTCTGGTTCTCTTCGCCGCTGGCACCCTTCGGTATCGTATAGGTGACAGTCTCTTTCCCTGCTTTCAGTTCAACGTCTTTGAAAGCTGCAGAGACAAAGTCCACACCGTCGTCCAGCCAGTCTTCCACTGTGACCGTCTGGTCTTTGTTCGTGGCATTGCGCCAGCCGATCTCGTAGGTGACTTCATCCCCGACGGCTACGCCTTCCCCGGCACCCGGGTCAGTCTCCGTCTTCTCCGGGACAGGGTTCTCCACCACGTTGGTGTAGTGCCAGTTCTCGTCGCCGACCTTGATGCTGGCCTTGTTCACAACTTCATAGTCTTTGCCATTACCGTTGGTGAGTGTGCCGTTGTCTTCATTGTATTGCCAATTCTCAAACGCTCTCGCATTCACGCGGACGGTGACTTGAACTGTGCCGCTGGCGCCTGGCGCCAAGTCTTTCAGCACCCAAACCACGCTGTGGGCAGGGATTGTCTCACCGTAACCAGGTGCCTCTTCATCATCCAACGTACCAGCCTCACCATGGTACACGCCCTCATCTGTGGCGGAATCAAATGTCACACCCGGATCCAGTGTATCCATGATCGTGATGCTGGCTGTCTTGGCTGTATTGTTGTGATACTGGATCTCATAGGTGATGGTATCACCTACCAAGACCTGTTTGCCGTCTCCGGGATCAATTTCCGTCTTCTCCTGGAGCGGGTTTTCCACCTGCTTTGTGACAAAGTGGTCGTCGTTCCCGATGTCGACCTCGGCGCGGTTGATGATCTTCCAATCAGTCGCATGGTCGTCAGCCGTACCATCGCCAGATTCGCCTTGATAAGACCATTTCTTTACCGCGTTGGCGTTCACTTTCACCTTCAGGGTTACGGTTCCATACTCTCCGGGCGCTGCATTTTTGATCGTCCAGGTGACCTTGTGCCCCGTCTCGTATGCAATCGTTATGGCTTGGGTTTCTTCCCCTTCGCCGACAGATCCCGAGATTACACCGGCTGTCGTCAGCGTGATGTCTTTGAACGAAGCAGAGACAAAGTCCACGCCATCGTCCAGCCAGTCTGTCACAATGATTTCCTGGCTGACGTCTTCCGTGTTGCGCCAGCTGATTTCATATGTGACTTCATCCCCTACTTCTACCGTCTCGCCATCGCCAGGATCCGACTCAATCTTTTCTGTTACAGGGTTTTCTACCTGGTCAGTGTAAAGCATGGGTCCGTTGCCCACTTGAACGCCGGCTTTGTCTACTACCTCGAAATCGTTTTCCTTAGGATCTTGCTCTCGTTCACCTAAATAGTCGTCCCCATATTGCCAGAGTTTCTTTGCATTCTCGTTTACTCGTACCGTAAGGGTTACTGTTCCACCTGTATTGGGTGCAACGTCATTCATAACCCAAACAACGGTGTGAGCAGGCACTTTTATAGACTTTGTATCTCCACGAATCACATATTCCGCAGTGCTAGCTTTGTCAAAATACCTGTAGAAGCCTTCATCTGTCGCTCTTACAAAATCGACACCAGGATCCAGCCGATCCACGATGATGACAGGTGCTGTATCCGCTGTAATGTTGTAGTAGCTGATCTCATAGGTGATCTCGTCGCCAACCTGTACCTGTTTGCCATCTCCTGGGTCAGTTTCTTTCTTGTCCGGCTCATAGGTGTTTACAAAGTGAACCTGCTCCTCGAACCATCCCGTGTTACCGAACACCGAATACACGCCTGTGTAATCATCGTTCGGGGTCGATGGGACAATCGATGTGTCCGGCTCGTTGGTCACGGCAAAGTGAACAGTTGGGCTGACGCCGTAGCGGGCCATGTTCCGCAAGTAGGTTGAAGCCTCACCCTCGTAGTGCGGGTCAACGAGTTCGCCATCCTTATACATGTAGTGGAGAACAGAACCAGAGCCGTCTAACAGCAGTTCGTCACATACTTCACAGTTGGGGTTGTTCGAAACCGTATGTTGAACTTCTGTAGATGTGTATGAGTTCGCAGTGTGCTGATCCCATATCTGCATATTTTCTGTCTCTGGCTCAACACCAGAAGGTTGGTGATGGTTTCCAGAAGAACCAGCTTCCATCGTAGCGTAGTACTCCCACATGACAGCATTGGTGTGGGCGAAGGGTTCCATATGGCGGTAGCTTTCGTTGTTGTGTGTCCCGTTCGTGTCCACCGCCCAGGTCAGGCCGTTCTCAGTCTTGGATTTCGCATATGTCCCATACTGGCCACCATAGATAGCGCCATCATAGGAGTAGATCGGGATTTGCTGGGTTCCGGGTCGATAAATACTTTCAGAACCGCGCTGCTGGATGTGGCTGACTTCTTTCAGAGAGTAGCCAAAATCCACCTGAGCTTGCGTGAGCTTCTCCGTAAAGCGATAGGTAATCCGGTTATCCAGTCCGGTGAGAAGCAGGCCCTCGCCATGTTTCAGTGTGAACTCCGCTGTGTTCTTCGCAATCTGATCATTTGTGAGATTGGCAAACAGATCCGGACGGTCTCCACTGGGAATAATGCTGTCATACAGATCTTCCGCTGCCAGCTGATCTCCGTTGGCCGTGGTTCCAAAATCCAGTTCCGTGGTCATGTACTGAGTCCGCGTCTTGTAGGGGGACGAGAACGCCGTCTCACTGGTCTCATCATTTGGCTTGCGGATCACAAGCGTGTGATACTTCAGTGCTTCGTGACCGGAATCAGACGCATTATAGGTCCAATTCCCGGCACTCTCAGCATCCTCAACTTCAGTTTTGGGGATCAACACCGCGTCCAGCACCCAGTATGTTCTGGTGCCGGCAGGGCGCTCCGAAGTCGCTATACGATAGCTATCTCTGTTTGCTGCCCCGGGTTCCGACCTTGTTTCCTCTCTGTCTCCATCCTTAAAGAACGTGGTAGTACCGTTCTTCGAGAAGTCTTTAAAATTGGTATCCACATATGCCGAATCCCGATACAGTCTGCGGGTATGCTCGCCGTTGGACTTCAGGTACAGGTAGTAGAGGGTGGTACCGCTACACTGGTCAGTCGTAGGATTGCCGTCCCCATCTGCATAGACCAGCTGCCCTTCCTCGTTTGCTACCACCTGTTTGGCTGTGCTATCTACCTGCAACTCGAAGAGCGCCCGGTTATCGCTGTTGTCCAGCAACAGGTCGCTGTTGTCTGTGAGCACATCAATGTAGGCCAGACGGCGCTCCCATGTACCGCTGTACTCATTGTACAAGGTGCGGACAGCCGAGCGCTTTCCTGTGACGCCTTGCACAAAGATCTGATAGTTGAACTCCTCATCGGACGGGACTGCTGTACCATCCGGCAGCTCTACCATCTTGGTCACATGAAGCATCTGGTTGGCGATCTCCAGGCGGCCGTTATTGCCCAGGTAGTTGTTGATGATCACTTCGTCGCCTACGCCGGAGTCATCCGCGACCGT
The DNA here is from genome assembly GCA_947623875.1 of uncultured Oscillospiraceae bacterium. Taxonomy (GTDB): domain Bacteria; phylum Bacillota; class Clostridia; order Oscillospirales; family Oscillospiraceae; genus Enterenecus. The sequence continues at coordinate 39,259 of CANQII010000001.1, read as the reverse complement.
TGGCAGGTAATAAGTGGCAGACGTGTTTGTTTTTCCGAACTCGGTGGTGCCTTTGTCGCTATTGTATTCTTCCTCTTTATCCTGAATGTTGTTTGACATGTCACCGGTGCGAATGCCTCCCGGCTTAGCCGCGACTGTGAATTTGAACCTTTCTTTGAATTTTGTCTCGCTATCAATCTCTTCCATAGCCTTTTGAACCGCAGAGTCCTTCTGCATCTTCGTCCAATAGTCCACCTGCGCATCAAGAGCAGCGCCGCTGAGATTGCATGTACTTTGGAGGTATTCCTTCAACTCGCCATTGGTTTTCTTCAGCTTGTCAAACGTCGGCTCGCCGCGTGTGTTATCGCCGGTCTCGCTGCGCGACACGTAGGCAAACTCCACGTTGAGGTTGCCGTTGGCATCCGCCCAGCAGAGCATGTCGCCGTTGGAGATGTTACCCGATGCATAGCCGGAGCCAAACTCGCTTCCCTTTCTGGCAATGGCATACTGCACCATGTGCCCTTTCGATGTTCCTGCTACTTCATGATTCTCATTGTCCACGCCAACGCCCTTATCAGGCATGTAGAACTCCAGCAAAATGAAGAAGTAGTCATCGGAAGAGAAGGAAACCGAACCCTCAGCATAGCTGCTGCCATTCGAGGTCACATGATCCAGCAAGTCTTCCTCAAGGAACACGATGCCGTTTTCCACAATGTCATACGTGTTCTCGTTTTGGTCTGTGATTTTGCCATCAGCTGAGCTTTTCGCTGTCTGGAGGAATGCCTCTTCGTTTGCATACGTCCCCATAAACTGGCCGCCATCCCAGGAGCTGGCCTTCTGCTGTTTACCATTATAGGTCTCCCAGGTAGTCCCGCTATTGCCTTGCTTGTTTGCTCCAAAGCTCTGACCATCGATCCGGTCCACCGGCACGAGCTTACCACCTACGTAACGGTAGGCGTGAGCATACAGTGGCAGTGCCTTTTGGAACACATAGTAGCGGTTGTCCGCGCCGGGTGAGAACGTCACAGTGGGATCGCCGCGGGTATAGTTCTCGGCATCGGTGGCATATTCACCGTATTTAGTCCCAGAGTAGAAGTTCGAGATAAACCAGACATAGTTCTGCCCTTCAACCGTATGGGATTGGATATATTCCGCCGAAATCTTGTTGAAATCCACACCAGTCTGGTTCCCATCATCATCCCGGAAGATCACATCCTCCTCCAGGCCAACTGCATAAAAGAGTCTTAACGGAGTGGATTGGTAGCAGAAATTCATGTAGTCCTCATCATTGACTTTTCTTTTGCCTCCTTCACCATCCGAAATCTCTGCTCCATTCTTGGGGGCGTGGTCGCTCCCCAGGTTGGTCTCGTAGGACAGCACTTTACCATTTTCATCAATGGTGATCGTGGCAAGCTCCGTGGGAATCGCTGCGGCCGGCACGTTGACATACAGGGAGCGGTCATAGCCGGAGTTAGGCGTAATGGCGCCTTCCTCATTCACGTAGTCTCCGGTGTCCTCTACCCAGACGCGGATATCGGAAAGGCGGTACACACCTGGGGTTGATGCGTAGGTACTGTTATCTGTCGGATAATTACCGCTAGTGTCATACTTCTCCCATGATGCCGCCAATTCGCCAGGCACTTCGCCATAGATTGGGTTGCGTCGAAGAGCATTTCGGTTTTGAGCTGATCCAGCAAAACGATATAGCGTGTACACAGTGTTCTTTGCCTGCGGCGAAAGCTCTTCTGGCTTCGCTGGTGCATTCACCAGGGGCACATACTGCGACAGGGTCTGGAAGTTCAAACGGTAGACCCATCCAGCCGCCCAGGCATCTGCAGCACTTTTATATAGTTCTGTGCCTGTGCCGTTTGATTCTTTCGGTACTTCGTCGGTTCCGCCGTATATGGCTTCTTCCGGCTCTCCTTTGTACCAGCCCTGGGTTATTGCCTTACCGCCTTTATCGTTTGGATATTTGCTTTCCATCCACTTATCATTCCACTGGAAGTCATAGACACCGGTGCGGACAAGGCCATGCATCTCACCAAAGAGCAGCATCGACATATCGTAAGTCGTCTCCGTCTCAGATACTTGCTCCCCTTCTGTGTGGTGCGGCGTTGCGGTGATCGACTGGTTCTTGATCTCCATGTAATCGCCAATGGGATCCTGGTAGGTAATGGAGCCATCTACCCCCGCATCGTTGCTGCCTGAAATAGGCACAAACGCGCTATTGAGCAGTTTCTCAACAACCGTTTGGAAAACGTCGCCTAAGCCTTCAAATCCAGTCTTATAAAAGTTCCCCTTTGGCACATAATTGACATTCTTATCAATAGAATCCTCGTCTATCTTATCATGCCACAATTCGTTGCTGTATTTCCCGCTTTTCAGCTGAGATTGTTGTGTGTTCAGCGAAATTGTAATGTCATTTTCGGGCTTGTTCGCGCTGGTTGTATTTTCGCTGAATGCTGCTTCTACATTTCCTGTTTTTACCCAATCATTATATAGCTCATATGCAGTGTCAATATAACATCTTACCGAGTCTTCCTTTGTTAGTTTTCCGCTATCTTTATCAGAATAGGCAGCATCATCTTTGAAATATTCTGCAGGACATAGAATCGCATCTATTGTTGCCTTGACCTGATTATCGTCCAAATCCTCATATTTATCCTGGTCACTAGCGTAGATCGAGAAGCATTGCAGAGATACAGGTTCCCCATCTCTGGTCTTGGCGCCACTACTATTATAATACGCTTCTACAGCAGATTTATAATACGAAGCTGTCATCAGAGTTTGGAAAATGACCGGTGCTGCGTCGCCGTAGCCCGTCAATTGGGATGCATTGTATAGATCCTCTGATGCTTCTTTTTCAATTTCAGTATTGATCTTGCTATTATATGCCAGATCATACTGCCAGTTCACATTGTTCCAGTTGCTGACCGTTTTCTGCCACTCATCTCCTGTCTCTTCTGTCGGCTGAATCCAAGCCAAATCAGAGGCCTGGCCGTCTGTCAAATGAATGAGGGCCGGAAGCCGTGCATACTCTCTATCTTCAACAACAGTATGCCACGTCAGCTTCTCATTATTTGTGATAAACTGGTCCATGGCAGCTGCCAGGCCAGCCTGCGGATTCGTAATGTGCCCAACCTGGTACGGGTTGCCTAAGGTACCATCTCCATCTGTACGACCACTTGTGCCAGCCAATTTGCGGTTACCATCACCATTTTTGCTATGAACTTCATTGCTGGTTTTACCAGCATTACCGGCATAGTATGTCTTTTTGCTTTCTGTACTGACAATTTTGCCATCCGGCATCTCTTCAGCAGGAACCACTGTAGCGGTCAGGGTGTAATGTAGGCCCTGGGTTCCCCCATATGCTTCGCCACATGTCGCTACCAACTCGCCGCTTGAATAAAATCCAAGCGGGACGAAAACAGCCGCTGTAGACCCATAGATTACGATACCAAACCGAGAACGAGGATTCTCCTTGAGCAGCAGCGTGATAGCTTTGTTGACTGAATCCACAGCCTTATAGATAGCTGATTCCTCAAAATTGCCTTCTGTAGCAATTTCGCCGCTGGGAATCTTGCCCATGGAACCAGAGACATCTATGACAAACATGACGTCCAGCGGCTGCGGCGGATACTCGTTTACCACCTGAGAGCTGGCCAGCGCACTGAAGACATGGGCAAAGTCAGCATTAAAGCCGACATTGCCAACATAGCCATCCGTAGCCATGTCCAGCACGATTTCGTTATTAAGCGTGCCGCCGTTGGCTTTGTCAGCACCATAGGCAAACACTGTCTTGTCCGTCCAGACCCGGCCGGCATAGCGGGAGCCGTTTTCTGCCGTCAGCAGGCGGTTCTGGTAGTCGTCCATCGTGTTAGGGTCGGCCACGCGGGTACCCGCCACATGCTCTGTCGGTCCCGCTCCAGAAGCTACCGTTGTGACCAGCCCTAACCCGCTGACCATTGACAGGATCATGCACAGGCAGAGCAATAACGCAGTGAACCTGCGTGGAAGCTTCTGCTGTTTCATATGTCTCATGTATACTTCCCTCCAGTGATATAGCAAAATAGATCTATCCATATGTACAATTGCAATTTGGGCACTTCAGTGCTAAGAATACCCTTTCGCTTGATTGCTGGATCTTATAGCACCAGCCCAGAGTTTCTCTTCAGTCCTCACCTCCCGTGCTGAAATCACCATTCCGTGATGGATCCTTGATTGTGCCCTCACTCATCTTCCGTTCTTTCGCATATTCAGCAACCGCGCTTTTCAGCGCCTTTGATGGCCGAAAGACAGGCTTCATAGATTCCTCAATGACATACTCCTCCATAGTCCTTGGGTTTCGCCCCATCCGCTTGGTTATCTCCCGCAGTTCAAAAACTCCAAACTCTGGAAAGCAAATTGAGCGATCCTGCAGCAGTGATTCAACAATTGTCTCCACGAAAGCCTCTGCTAAGATTTCCGCTTCTTCCTCTGGGATATTCGCATTTTCAGACAGCAGGCGGTTGAACTCCTTCGGATACACCTGTGGTCTTTTTTGCACGTATATTGACATGAAACCCCCTCCTTCTCTTTGATTTACAATAAATAAAGGAAAGCTGGTAATTTACTGGTAAATTGTCGTAGAGAATGCAACTCCACGACAAATGGGCAAAATAGCGCTTAGATTGGAGAAAAAAGTCTAAAAACACGGGCTTTTGGTGCAATATCGTACAGATTCTGAATTCTGACGGCTTATTTGACGGCTTATTCTTTGAAGCTCCTAGCAGGACAGCAGCATATTCTTTTGCCAATAATGTTGCTGTGTGTTCGATGCGAGGACATTTGTCCCATCTGAGCCTATCTGAATCACATTTTGTATTTCCTACGAGGACAACGCCTTTTCCAGCCTCAAACCCATTTGACGGCTTATCTGACGGCGGATGGCCCAAATCTCATCCCAAATGCTAGAAAATGGCAGCAAATTTTGTGAAAACAGCGCCAAAATCTTTTTAAAACCCATTGATTTTCAACGGTTGAGGTGGTAGAATCTCCATCAAAGCTGAGGAGCAAGGGGCTGTCGTGGAGTTGCATTCTCCAAGACAATCCCTTGTCTTTCTTCTATATTTCTTGTAATATTTTCATGTACATCTAAGCATAATCTTTCTTTAATAATTCGGTATTTCTACGCAAAAAACAAAAAGAAAGCACAGAGTATTTCTGTGCCTTCTTTTCTTTTCATTGATTGAATGATTGAAATGGATATCAAGTTTTCGTCTCAGATTGTTCCATATACTTCATCTTGGCAAGGAACTTCTGGGTGAGGGGGATGGCCATCAGGAAGGTGAGAACGTCCGCGATGGGCTGGGCCAGCATCACGCCGTTGAACTGGAAGAGCGGGGGCAGGATCAGAATGGCGGGGATAAAGAAGATCCCCTGCCGGGCAGCGGAGATGAGCGAGGCCGGCACGTTCTCCCCCACTGTCTGGAGCATCATGCTGCTCACGGTGATGTAGGACATCAGCGGCAGCACCGCGATGGAGCACCGGAGGGCGATGGTGCCGAGGGCAATCACCTCGGGGTCGTTGCGCTGGAAGGCGTAGATGATCTGGGGAGAGAGGGCGAAGATCACCGCCGCGATCACGGCGAGGGCGATCATGCCCACCCGGATGCAAAACCAGTACGCTTCCCGCACCCGGTGATACAGCTTGGCGCCGAAGTTGAACCCGCACACCGGCTGGAAGCCCTGGCCGAAGCCGATATTGGCGGCGTTGGAGAACATGGCCACCTTGGTTACGATCCCCATGGCCGCAATGGCGGCGTCTCCCATGGGCTTGGCGGCCCAGTTCAAGAGGATGGTGGCAATCGAGGCCAGCCCCTGCCGGTACATGGAGGGCAGGCCGCAGGGGATGATGGTGCCCAGCGGTCCCTTCCGCCAGCGGATCCTACTCCAACGGATGGGCAGGGTCTTCCCCACCGTCTTCATTACCAGCAGGATCACAAAGCTCACCGCCTGGCTCAGGATGGTGGCGATGGCGGCGCCGGCCACCTCCAGGTGCAGCCCGAAGATGAAGAGGGGGTCCAGGACCATGTTCAGGATGCCGCCGATGGTGATGCCCACCATGGAGTAAGTGGCGCTGCCCTCAAAGCGGAGCAGGTTGTTCAGGATGAAGGTGCCCACCATGTAGGGGGCGCCGATGAGGATGAATCTGGCGTAGGAGCGGGCGTAGGGCAGAATGGTCTCTGTGGCGCCCAGTGCCTGCACCAAGGGATCCAGAAAGAGCTCTCCCAGGATCATCAGTACCGCGCCCACCAGAACACCGGTGAAGAACCCGGTGGAGGCCACAATCTCCGCCTCCTCCCGCTTCTGTTGGCCCAGGAGCCGGGAGACGGTGTTGCCGGAGCCGTTGCCAAAGGTGAACCCGATGGCCTGGATCACGTTCATCAGGGGCAGCACCACGCTCACCGCCCCCTGTGCGCTGGTCCCCAGCTCCCCCACAAAGTACGTGTCCGCCATGTTGTAAATGGAGGTGATGAGCATGCTGATGATAGTGGGCACCGCCAGCCGCCCGATGAGGCCTGGTAGCGGTGCGGTTGTAAGCCAATGGTATTTCTCGTCTTGCGTCATGAAAGAGCCACTGCCCTCCTCTCTGTTCTGGCCAAGTATGTATCTTCTCTATTGTATTGTGCTCAAGCAAGCCTTCACACAGAGCACAATTCTGTAGCAAATCAACGGGTAGCCCGCACTCCGCTACTGCTGCTCCACGATAGCGGCATTGGGCAGGATCTTCTTGTACGCCTCGAAGTTCTTGGTGTCGAAGCAGCAGAAGGTGACGTGCATGTCGTAGTCCGGGTTCCTCACCCGCCAGCGGCGCACCGCATCGATGGCCACATGGGCGGCCTCCTCCAGGGGGTAGCCCAAAAAGCCGGTGGAGATGGCCGGGAAGGCGATGGCGTGGAGGTTGTGCTCCATGGCCAGATCCAGGCAGTTGCGGTAGCAGTCTCCCAGCTCCACGGCGTTGTTGGGACTTCCGTCATAGGTGGGGCCCACGGTGTGGATCACCCACTTGCAGGGCAGGTTATAGGCCTTGGTGATCTTGGCCTCCCCCACCCGGCAGCCGCCCATGCTGAGATACTCTTTGCGGAGTTTCGGCCCGGCGGCCTTGTTGATGGCGGCATCCACGCCCTTTCCGCCAAACAGGGTGCGGTTTGCCGCGTTCACCACGCAGTCCAGATCCATCTTGGTGATGTCCCCGTGGACCACCACGATGGGCTCCACCTCCGGGGCCACCTCTTTGGACTCCTTCAGGGCGCTGCGCACCTCCATCAGGGCAAAGCCCAGCAGGTTGGGGCCCAGCCAGCACTTCGGGTCCCGGCGCCGCTCGTCTGCGATGCCCACACCGCAGGTCCAGATCTTGTCTGTCTGGCTGCAGGCCACCAGCCACACGTCCTCCGTGTCCCGGAGAAGGGCTGTGAGGGGCGGATTCTGCTGGAACTTGGCGTAGAGGCCCCGCATCAGGATGGCCTGCTTGATGCCGTCCCAGATGACGCTGTTCTCCTTCACGTTGGCGGCGATGGCCTTCTGGTTGGCCGGGATGTCCGTCTTCATGATCCGGGCAGCGGCGGCCTCATCCCCCAGCACCAGGCACTTTCGGGACATCAGATACTGCTCCATGGAGGTGTAGGCGATGCCGTCCACGACAAACCCGGAGCGATACCAGTTGCACATGAATCCGCCGGGGTCGTCTGCATCGTGAAAGAAGATCGCCTTTTGCTGTTGATCGCCGTACAGCAGATAGTCTCTGCCGCCGTGGAAGAAAATATCAGCCATCTTATATCCCTCCATATGCCTGCGCCGTTGCGCTCCTGAAATTATAGCAGCGTTCTTTCGGGGTGTCTATCCCCTTTTTGTACAGCTTTTCCCGCTGTTTTGCCCGCCAATTGTACTCCCAACCCCGCCGAATCTGCCCAAATCCGCAGGTCTCTCCCCGCTTCAGAGATGAGAGCCCGCAGGACGTTGGCACGTCCTGCGGGCTCTCATCTCCTATGTTTGGTTCTCTTCAGGGCGGTAGAAGGCACAGGGCTGTCCGTCCCAGAGGATCTCACTGGGCTTGTACCCGTATGCGCCGCAGATCGCCTTGGTGGCGCCGAAAAGGATCACAGCGCCGTCCCTGTTGCGGACATCGTTTGCCCGGAGGCCGCAGTTCCTGCACGGGATCTTGTGGATGTCCGGGTGCTGCACCACCCACTCGTCATCGTGCCAGCGCGGTCTCTTGCGCTCTTGTTCTGCCATGCTCACTCTCACCCTCCTGTGTCGTCTTCTGTCCTGTCTGCCTCTTTCTCTCTCAGTTCCAACAGGCCCGAATGTCGCCAGCCAGATAGGCCGCCCGGTATTCCGGCAGCTCCATCTCGTTGGCGCCGGTGAACGCAGTCGGATCGCTCTCATCTACGAGATCGTCCTGCCAGCCGCACTCCGGACAGATGTCGAAAGAGCAGATGCCCTCGAAGGTGTACTTCCCGCACATGGGACAGGGATGCGGCGTCTTCGCCAGATGCAATTCCTCCGTTTCCGCTATTCGCGTTTCTTCCCAGGTCTATCCCGCCGGCACCGGCTGCAGATCGTACACCCGGGTGAACTGCTGTTTCCGCTCCGGCGTGAGATGGTGGCTTACCAGGATCAGGGTGAGATCCGGGTTGGCCAGCAGGCTCTGCTCCACGATGTCCGCGTTCCTCTGGTCCAGGGCGCTGGTGCCCTCGTCCACCAGGAGAATGGAGCGGTGGTGAATCAGGGCCCGGGCAATGGCGACACGCTGTCTCTGGCCGCCGGAGAGGTTGCCGCCCTCCTCCCCCGCGATGGTGTCCAGGCCATTCGGTAGGGCGTCCAGATCCCCCGCCAGGGCGCTGTCCCGCAGGGCCTTTTCCATCTGCTCCTCGGAAAACGCCGCTCCCAATGTGATGTTGTCCCGGATGGTGGCGTTGAACAGGAACACGTTCTGCTCAATGTAGCTCATCTGCCGCTGGATCTGCTCCGGGGTGTACGCGTGGGCATCTGTGCCGTCCAAGGAGATGGTGCCGGTGTAGTCCGGCAGCCAGCCCAGCAGCAGCTTCAGCAGCGTGGACTTCCCGCACCCGGAGGGGCCCGTGATGGCGTATTTGCCGCCCTTTCGGAACTGGAGAGACAGGTTTTGCAGCACAGGCCTGGCGCCATATCCAAAGCCGAGGTCCTCCACGGCAATCCCGCCGATTCCCTGCTCCAGGCCGCCCTCCGTCTCAATTTCGGGTTGGGCTTCCCCGCCGTGGACGGTGATGTTCTTGAAATAGGGCTTTGCAGATGCGAAAGACATGCGGTGGTCTGCGATGGTGCGCAGGCCGTTGGCAATCCCAGCGGTTAAGTTGCTGGCACTCACCATGGCGCCCAGGATGATCTTCCCCTGGAATGCCAGCAAGACCGTCACAACCTGCTGCAGGATCTGCAGGGATACACTGCAAAAGCCGGTGAGGCAGGAGATGGTACTCTGTGTGCAGCTCCTACGGCAGCTGGGGCGCTCCATCCGGTCGCTCACAGCATCGCCCTGGGTCAAAAACCGATCGGTGCGGCCAAAGGAGCGCAGTACATCGAAGCCAGACAGCAAATCCTTCAGCTTGCTCACGCCATCGGCCTCGGCGGCGGCGCAGGCCTCGCCCAGCCGCTCCATGCGCCTCTGGAACAGCTTCGGCACCACCAGCATCACCGCGGCGGAGACCAGTCCGGCTGCCAGCATGAGCCAGTGGAGCGAGATCAGAGCCGCAATGCACCAGATCACCAGCGCGATGTTCCCAACGCAGCTGAAAAACGGCCCCCAGGCGAGATGCTCCACCTGCTTTACATTGGTGGTGAACCAGGAGATGTACTCCCCGGTGTCCTTGCTGTGGTATGCCGTGTGGGTTTTGTCCAGAAGAGACAGGTAGAGGTCGTGGCGGACCTGGTTGTTCATCGCCCGGATTGCCCGCGCCTCAAAAATTCCCTCCAGCGCCGCAACGCCCAGGTATATGCCATATCCCAGGACCTCCGCCCCCGTCCAAAGCAGGAACCCTCGGAAATCCAAGTGGATTGCCGCATCAAAGGATTGCATCATGATGAGCTGCAGAACCACATAGATTCCCTCGCAAAGCACTCCGAGAAAGCATGCAAGGGCAATCTTCCTCCCATTCGCTCTCAAATAGTAGGCCATGGCGATCTCCTAGCCGCGGAACATGGGAGATTTCCGAAAGGGAGAATCCAGGAAAGCGCCCCCGCCCGTGATGAACCAGCGGGCGAAATAGAGCAGGGGAACCAGCGCCTCATCTCCATAGAGCAGATAGGCATGGAGCAATCCATTCTCTGTCTCCAGGTCGATCCTGCTCAGCACTTCCAGCTCTGCCAGGGCACGCATCAGCGTCTCCGCCTCCGCCGCGTCCATGCCCACGGCCTTTGCCACCACCCCCGGCGTATAGCGCCGGCGGTCCAGGCGCGGCCTGGTGTGCAGATATTCCAGCAGTTCCAGGCAGTTGGGCATCGCCAGCACAGAGAAGAGTCTCCGATACCGATCGTTCTCCTCCAGAAAGGCCCTCCAGCCGGCTTTGGGCTCCGGCCAGAGGGAGACAAAGGACATGTCGTTGGCCCGGACCCCCAGTATGGATCCGTCCTCCATGGTGATCCGCGTGCGCCGAAGCCAGCGCGTTGCCTGGCCGTCCTCCACGTCCTCCGTCTCACAGCGGTTCTCGTATCCGCTGATGTCCATGACGTCCTCCGGATGGCTGCTCATCGCCGGCCCTGCGGCGGCCCACACCAGCCGGCACAGTTGGTCTACCCGCTGCCCCTGCGGAACCGTGCATATCCACCGCCGCACCGCGTCCTCCACGGCCACTTGCTCTCCCCTCTCCCGGCCGAACAGGGCGTCTATGGATACGCCCAGACGCTCTGCGAGATCGGGCAGCAGCATGATGTCCGGGGCGCCGCCGCACTCCCAGCGGCTCACCGCCTGGGCGCTTACGCCAACCGCCTTTCCCAGCTCCTCCTGGGTGAGACCAGCGGCTTTTCGATACCTGGCGATCTGCTCGCCTAACAGGTTGTTGTCCATGATGGAACCTCCTCGTTTTGATCTCGGCCTCGATCTGGACGGTATTGTATCGAAAGCGCCACTTGTGTGCAAGGCACGCAAACTTGGCCCAATCCAACGGAGACTTGTGTTTCCAACGCCGGCTTGTGTCTGCATTCGTCCTGCCAGAAGATGAGGAGCGCGTGGCCTGCATCAATCCTGCGCAGTCTGCCCCTTTCCCTTGGGTCCGGGCTTCTTCCGGGGCGTGCCATCTGTGTTCAGCGCACCGCGCTTCGTCCCAAGCCGCACCCCCGGCTTTTTCCGAGGCGTCCCGTCCTTGTTGACAGCCGGCCGCTTGGTCCCCTGGGGAACACCGCGCTGCCGATGTTCCACCGCCTGTGCAGGTGCGTCCTGCTCATCCGGAGCAGTGTTGGACGGATGCTCTCTTGTGCTCTTGGTCCTCTCTGCGGGCTTGCCGTTCAGCCGCTGTACCGCCGCCTGCAGCAGGGAGTCTGCGTCCCCGCCGAGGGAGCGAAAGAACGCCTGGACCGTCTCGCTCTCAGGGTGCACACAGGAAAATGCACCGTTTTCCCTCTGTGCCTCCACCCCGCAGAGTTCACCAAGAACTTTCTCTCCGTCCAGGCCCGCAGCGCTTGCCGCCTGTTCCATCTGGTGCCGGAGGATTGTGGCGAGAAAGCCAACGAACAATCGGGTCCTCTGAGGGGCAGGATCCCGCAGCACATCTCTGCCGGATCCCACCTCAAACCCCGCAGCCAGAACCCGCTGTTCCGATGCAGAGAGCGCGGAGAGAAGTAAAGCCTCTTGCCGGAGCGGCATCGCACCGGAGGAGAGCACGGCGTACACCCCTGCCCTGTCCATCTCCCGCTGGAGCTCTGTCCGGTTGAACGCTGTCTCCCGCTGCAGGCCCTCCAGCAGCGCGGTGATTCGGGCATCTCCGATGTGGTGATCGTAGAGGAGGGTGAGGGTCTGCCGGGGCTCGCCCTCCCCCAGCAGCCGCACCGGGAGCTGGGTTCCGAAGAGGGTGGTGCCCGGAATCCAGTTCGCCGCATCCCGCTTTCCCCGGGCGGCAAAGGACGCAAAGGCCTCCTCGTACGCCCGGGGCACCTCCTGCAGCAGGATGAGATACCCGAGATCTCTGTTCTGGAGAGACCGGAGCAGGGCGGCATCCCAGTGCCCACGGAGCGCCACCACGCCCTTCCCCTGGATGCCGCAGTCTCCCAAGAAGTCTGTTATCCTGTCCATGGCTCGTCCGCTTTCCAGTCCGTTGGGTAAGAGCTCCCAGGAGACGGGCATACCATCCGCCGTAACGGCATAGATGAGGTACGGGGCACACTTCTCCTCTTCCGTCTGCTCCTGCCCTGCCTCCAGGATCTCCGTCCCCGGACTCTCCCAGTCCCCCTCCAGGCAGTCCACGCACAGCCAGACTGTATCGGCGCCGCCTCCTCGGCACTGCGTTGCCCATCTGCGCCGGAACAGCAGGACCTCCTCATCTGTAAGGGCGCAATCCGAGGAAGGTGCCCCGTTGGGGAGGGCTCTCTCAGACAGCGACACGCCCGTACCCCTTCGGATTGCCTCTGCGGCAGCATCCAATAGAGCACCCGCCCTCTGCTCCCCAAAGGTCTCATCCAGGACCGCGTGGAGCCCGCACGCCGGTTCCACGGCAGCCGCGGCGGCGCGGAGTCCGATGCAGACAGTGGCCGGCTGCCTTGTCTGCACACCGTCCAGAGCGGCCCACTGCTCCGGAAAGAGCGCGGCGTACTGGGTGGTGGGGTGCATGAAGGAGGCATCGTCCGCACACTGGTGCCCGATGGTGGTGCGTTTGGCCACGGGGTAGCCCTTGGTTCTGTCGTAATGGGAGGAGAGCACGTACTTCACCAGAGCCGGTGCCCCGTTGGCCTGCCGCTCCCGCACCACATGTTCCTTGGGGATCTCCACGCGCCTGTCCCAATAGACTGCCATACGTATACACTCCTCTCTGTGTTCTGCTGCGATCCGGTCTCATGGTAGCAAGTGGAAGTGGGGCTGTCAAGGGAAAAAAGATGCGCACTGCTCCTCAGAAAAGCCCTGTATCAGAACAGGCACCCCATCGCCGGGCGATGGGGTGCCTGATGCGCCGTTTGCCTGAGTTGGATAGACATGCCCCTGCCATACAGGGCTATGCAGGTCATGCTTGGTACCAATAGATTTTCTCCCCAGAGATCTGGATCATGGCATCCCTCGGAACCTTTAACAGGTGGATGACGTTCATGTAATCCGCATAGCTCGCCCCAATGTTCACAAACGAGATGCCAAAAAGGATGCTGCTTAGCACGGAAAGCTCTTTTGGTACGAACAGAAATACGATGAGCGGGAGAACGCCCAAGATGAGAGAGGGGAAGACATTGAGAAAAACAAAGCGGGACTTCGGAACGGGGGAAAGACAGGTGGTCCCCAGCCCGTATGCCGTATAGAACAGATATACAGTACTGCCCTTTGGAAAACACACCCCGTGGAGCAATTCGTGGATGGGAAACAGCAGAAATCCGCAAATCAGCCCCACCAGCAAAAAGCGCCTGTCTAGGATTACGCCCGTCAGGAAACGGCTCTTTATGGTGAGGATCGCGAGCAGCACCAGAATGATCGGGACCAACAGCACCGCAGACTTGCTTGTAACCTCCGGCAATTCATGGGACGGATCCCGTATGTCGGCTGCCGGGAGGTTGTCCCCGGTATACTTTCCAATCCACTGAATCTTCACAATACCCCTCCTCGCACGGTGTATGATTTAGGCCCCACCGCATGATCTGCAGTCTGCAGCAGGCACTCCCGTCCTCGCTATCATAGCATGTGAGGAGAAAATATGCAATAAGATTTCAAATTTTAATAACTAAAAATTAGGCAATTAGACAACATTTCAGTCACCGCATTGGGTGGCGCACCGTGCTCTGCAGCCAGCAGATCGGAAAAGGCACCCCATCGCCGCGGCGATGAGGTGCCTGATGTACCTTGCGGATTATTGCGGATTGGCGGAGTAGTTGGGGGCCTCTTTTGTGATGCTGATGTCGTGGGGGTGAGACTCCCGCAGGCCGGCGGCGGTGATTTGCATGAATCTGGCCTTGGTGTGCAGCTCCTCGATGGTGCCGCAGCCGGTATAGCCCATGCCGGAGCGCAGGCCGCCCATCATCTGATAGATCGTCTCGGAGAGGGGGCCCTTGTATGCCACGCGGCCCTCCACGCCCTCCGGCACTAGCTTCTTGTTGTTCTGCTGGAAGTAGCGGTCCTTGGAGCCGTGGGCCATGGCACCGAGAGAGCCCATGCCGCGGTATACCTTGAACTGCCGGCCCTGATACACCTCGGTGTCGCCGGGAGACTCCTCGCAGCCTGCCAGCAGAGAGCCCAGCATCACCACGCTGCCGCCGGCGGCCAGTGCCTTGGTGATGTCGCCGGAGTACTTGATGCCGCCGTCTGCGATCACGGGAATGCCGTACTGGTTCGCCATCTCAGCGGAGTCATAGACGGCAGTGATCTGGGGCACGCCGATGCCGGCCACCACACGGGTGGTGCAGATGGAGCCGGGGCCGATGCCGATCTTCACGCAGTCCGCCCCCGCCTCGATGAGGGCCTTGGTGCCCTCGGCGGTGGCCACGTTGCCGGCGATGAGCTGTACGTCGGGATAGAGACTCTTGATCCGCTTGACGCAGTCCAGGATGTTCTGGGAGTGGCCGTGGGCACTGTCCAGGCAGAGCACATCCACGCCAACTTCCAAAAGGGCTTTTACCCGGTCCAGCACATCGCTGGTTACCCCGATGGCGGCGCCGGCCAGCAGCCGGCCCTTGTCGTCCCGGGCGGAGTTGGGATAGACCTGTGCCTTCTCGATGTCCTTGATGGTGATGAGGCCCTTCAGGCGGAAGTCCTTGTCCACGATGGGGAGCTTCTCGATCTTGTACTTGCGGAGGATCTCCTTGGCCTCCTGGAGGGTGGTGCCCTCGGGGGCGGTCACAAGATGGTCCTTGGTCATGACATGGTCGATGAGCTGGTTCATGTCCTCTTCGAACTTCATGTCCCGGTTGGTGATGATGCCCACCAGTTTGCCGCCGTCGCAGATGGGGACGCCGGAGATGCGATACTTGGCCATCAGGGCATCTGCCTCCGCCAGGGTGTGGCCGGGGCCCAGCCAGAACGGATTGCTGATGACGCCGTTCTCACTGCGCTTTACCAGATCCACCTGTTCTGCCTGGCGCTCGATGGACATATTCTTATGGATGATGCCAATGCCGCCCTCCCGGGCCAGGGCGATGGCCATACGGGATTCCGTCACGGTATCCATGGCAGCGCTCATCACCGGAATGTTCAGTTGGATCTTCCTGGTGAGATGGGTGTGCAGATCTACATCTGCCGGCAGCACAGAGCTCTCCGCCGGAATGAGCAGCACATCGTCGAAGGTAAGGCCGGTCTTAACGAATTTTTCGGACGCGTTCATGTCGCTCTCTCCTCCCGTGTTTTTCGCGATTCTAAAGCATTTCTGTCCGCCTGTCAAGGGCAGTCCACCACCACATCGGTTTTTCGCACTTTTGCCCATGTAAACCCCGGGACGAGACTGGCAGGTTCGGCACTTTTCGGCACATCCTGTAGACCGGCCAGATAGGCCAGCCAGCCCACGATCTGCTGGGGGGTATATTTCCTGCGCAAAACCCCTAAATCCAGGTCTGCATCCCGCTTCGAGAGCCTTCTTCCCTGCCGGTCTGTCAAGAGCGGCACATGGCAATAGGTGGGCGGCACAAAGCCTAATGTGCGGCAGAGCCACACCTGCCGGGGCGTAGAGGGCAGCAGATCTCGCCCTCGGACCACCCGATTTACCCCCATCTCGCCGTCATCCACCACCACCGCCAGCTGATAGGCCCACACCCCGTCCGAGCGCCGTACGATAAAGTCCCCCACATCCCGGCGGAGCTGTTGTCTGTACACGCCCAACTGTCCGTCTGTCACGGACAGTTCCTGGTCCGGCACCCGGACCAGATAGGCGGCGCGGCGGCCGGCCCGGAGGAGCGCCTCCCGCTCCTCCTCCGTTCTCGCAGCGCAGGGGCAGCGGGATCCCTCCCCCTCCCCCGGGCCGTGGGGCGCCGAGGCGGCGAGCCGCTCTGCCCGGGTGCAGAAGCAGGGATAGATGAGCCCCATGCCCTGCAGTTTCGAAAAGGCCCTCTCATAGGCCTCTCCCCGGCGGGACTGGCAGCAGCCCTGGGCGATGCCGCCCATATCCCAGTCCAGCCCCAGCCAGCGGAGGTCGTCCTCCAGCTGCGCTGCCTTCTCCAGGCTGCACCGGTCCGGGTCCAGATCCTCGATGCGAAGGAGCATGGTGCCGCCCTGGGAGCGCACGTCCAGCCAGGCCAAGAGCGCGGCAAAGAGATTCCCCAGATGCATCCGCCCGCTGGGACTGGGGGCAAACCGGCCCACCACCTTCTGGGTTGCTGATGGATTCGTTGTCTCCGGCACGGCACTTCCCTCCTCTATGAGATGCCTGAATATGCCATAACCCCCGGCCCGCTTGCCGGGCCGGGGGCAGTATCCCTCTCTCGATGCGATTACTTGTGGCTGAAGATCTTCATGATCTGGTCATAGGGATCCTCATCGTCCAGGGGCTCGTTGGGGTCGATGGGGGTGGGCTCCTTGGGCGGGTCCACTTCCGGGACAAAGGAGGCCTTGTTGGCGGAGGCTGCGGCGGCAGCTGCGATGTTGCGGCCGTTGCCGGTGTTCTTCCGGGGCTCCTCTGCGCCGGCGGGCAACGGGTTCATCACGTCGCCGAAACCGGTGGCGATCACGGTCACCCGGAGTTCATCCTGCAGGGTGTCGTCGTAGGCAGTACCGAGCATGAAGATGGCCTCGGGGTCGGCCACATCCTTCACCATCTCGGCGGCGATCTCCACTTCTTCCAGACCCATGTCCAGCGGGCCGGTGATGTTCACGATGATGCCCTTGGCACCCTCGATGGAAGTCTCCAGCAGCGGGCTGTTGATGGCCATGCTGGTGGCCTCCTGGGCCTTGTTCTTGCCGGCGGCCCGGCCCACGCCCATGTGTGCCTTACCGGCGTCCTTCATGACAGCCGTCACATCGGCGAAGTCCAGGTTGATGGTGCCGGTGGTGGTCACGAGATCCGTGATAGACTGCACCGCCTGGCGCAGTACGTCATCTGCGATGGAGAAGGCGTTCTGCAGGCTGATCTTCTCATCGGTGGCGTAGCGCAGCCGGTCATTGGGGACGATGATGAGAGAGTCCACCTTCTGGCAGAGCTCATCGATGCCGGCCAGCGCCTGGTCCATCCGCCGTTTGCCCTCAAAGCTGAAGGGCTTGGTCACCACGCCAACGGTCAGGATGCCCTTCTCCTTGGCGATCTCCGCCACCACGGGGGCAGCGCCGGTGCCTGTACCGCCGCCCATGCCTGCCGTGACGAACACCATGTCGGTATTCTCCAGCAGCGCTGCGATGGCCTCTTTGCTCTCCTTGGCGGACTCACGGCCCACCTCCGGCTTGCCGCCGGCGCCTTTTCCCTGGGTTAGCTTTTCTCCGATGGGCAGCTTCTGGGTGGCATGGGATGCGTTCAGGCACTGCTTATCTGTATTCACAGCGATAAAGTCAACGCCCTGCATGCCGGATGCTACCATGCGGTCCACTGCGTTGTTGCCGCCGCCGCCCACACCGATCACCTTAAGCACATCTTTATGGGTGAATTCAGGCTCCATTGTAATCGCCATAAGGAATCCTCCTATGTCAAATCGTTGTAATCGTATTCAAAGTGTCTTCCCCAAACACATATCAGAGTTTATTCTAAACTGTTTTTAATGGCAGGTCAAGGGAATTTCACCGGTTTTTTTGCATTCAGCCCAAAAAAATTTCGCGAGAGCTGCCCCTTAGCCTTCTTGCGGCGGTGCAGGCCGCCGATTCAGTCGGGGATAAAGTTCACCTGTCCCTCCGAGATGGTGAGGTCCATGGTGCCGGGGGTGGTTCTGGGCATGGCCGGATCGTTGAAGCTGTTGATCAAGAGCCGGACGTAGTAGTTGTAGTCCCCGCCCCGGGGGAACTTCAGGTGGAAGTTGGTGGGGGAGCCCATCTCCAGCTCCAGCACGCACTCCACGGCGATATAGCTGGGCCGGGAGCAGTCCACCGCCACGCAGTCCTCCAGCAGCGTGCTGTTCTCCAGGTTGGTGAGCAGCTGCAGCAGATAGGAGAGAGAGCTGGTCTCCTCCTCTGCCACCCGGATGGAGTCTCCCACATAAGGGGACTGGGCTGTCACGCCGTCCACCCAGACCACGCCGGAGGTGTTATCGGTCTGCTCCAGCAGCTTGCCCTGGGAGGTCATCAGCCAGCGGCCCTCTACGCTGTCCACACTGGCCGCGGCGATGCGCTCGCGGATGCGGAGAATCACGGTGTCCGGCAGCTGCCTCTGGGGAGTTACCGCCTCCACGTAGGGGAGTTTTCGGAGAATGCTGGCCACCAGCTTCGCCTTGGGCAAGGTGGCCAGGTTGTCTCCCACTTTCAGCCCGGAGGCCTCTATAATCTCTTCTTCCGTATATCGGGTGTTTCCCACCACTTCTATGGTGTTTACCCGGAAGAAAATCACCGAGGCCACGATCAAAGCGCAGGCCACCAGCAGGACGGAGAAGACTTTGGAAAACGCGCCGAACCGTCCCCGGTTCGCACGGTACCGCTTGTGCTTTCTCTGTCGTGCCATCGGCAATTCCCCCTTCCTCTATGTCTTTCAGGACGATCTCCGGGATGCCTATTGTTCCCGGCGCTCTGCCTGCCCGCCCAGGGCGGAGAGCATGTACTCCAGGGACTCGTAGCCCCGGTCTATGTGCTGCAGTCCGGAGAGCACCGTGGTGCCCTCTGCCCCGGCGGCGGCCACCGCCAGGGCGCCGCCGCCCCTGAGATCTGCGGCCTCCACTCCGGCGCCGTGGAGTTTTGGCACACCCCGCACCAGAGCCACCCGGCCCTCGGTGGTGATGTCCGCCCCCATCCGGCAGAGCTCCGGCACATGGCGGTAGCGGCTGTCGAAGATGGTCTCCACAACGAGGGTGCAGCCGCAGCTGGCGGCCAGAGCCGCCATCACCGGCGCCTGGGCATCTGTGGGAAAGCCTGGATAGGGGGCCGTGCGCACGGTGGAAATGCCTTTCAACGGCACCCTGGGATTCCGCTGGAGTTCCACCCACTGCTCCGTGCTGCGCACCCGGCAGCCCGCCTGGTGCAGTACGCTCATCACCGGAGAGAGATGCCGCCACTCCACCCCGGAGAGCCGCACCCGTCCTCCGGCAGAGGCGGCCGCTGCCAGCAGCGTCGCCGCCACAATCCGGTCTCCCATCACCGTAAAGCTGCCGCCGTGGAGGGGATGTCCCCCTTCCACTGTCACGGTGGAACTGCCGGCACCGCAGACCCGGGCACCCAGGGTGTTCAGAAACTGCTGCAAATCGCAGATCTCCGGCTCCCGGGCGGCATTTTGGATCGTGGTGATCCCGGTGCCGCCCACCGCACAGAGCATGGCGTTCTCCGTGGCCCCCACACTGGGAAGAGAGAGCACCACCTCCCCGCCATCGGGCCTGCCGCTGCAGTGGATCCCCCGGTCCTCCCGGACGGTTATCCCCATGGCGCGAAGGGCTCCCAGATGGAGGTCGATAGGCCTGGGTCCCAGCTCACAGCCTCCCGGATAGGTGAGATGGGCCTCCCCCATCCGGGCCAGCAGCGGCCCTAGAAAGAGGATGGAGGAGCGCATGGAGCGCATCTGGGTCTCTGAGACGGCGCATCCAACCGCACCCTGCGGGTCCACAGTTACAGTATGTCCCTCCTGCCATGTTTTGCAGCCCAGAGACCGCAGGATGGCAAGGGCCGCGGCCACATCGGTGAGCCGGGGACAGTTGGAAATGGTCACCGGCCGGTCTGCCAGCAGGCAGGCGGCCAGGATGGGCAGGACGCTGTTTTTCGCGCCCTGGACGGTGAGCTCCCCCTCCAGGGGGTTCCCGCCCCGTATGGATAGCACGCTCATGGCAAAGCCTCCCCATAGGATGGATTCCCACCATTCTATGCGGATGCCGTGCCGGGGTGTTTTCCCCTCAGAGCAGGGTCATCAGTTGTTTATAGATATCTTGCGCCGCGTGGGGCGTGGCCAACTGCTTCAATGCCTTGCCCATGGCCGCTCGCCGGGCGCCGTCTGCCAGCAGTTCTACTGTAGCGTCATAGAGGGCATCGCCGGTACAGTTCTTCTCCTCCAGCAGCATCACCCCGCCCCGGTCCTCCAGCAGCTTGGCGTTCTTGTACTGGTGGTTCTCCGCCACGTAAGGGGAGGGTACCAGGATGGCCGCCTTGCCCAGGGCGGTGAGCTCGCCGATGGTGGAGGCACCGGCCCGGCAGATCACCAGGTCTGCCGCAGCCATCACGGTGGGCATGTTGTGGATATAGGGCAGCAGCACCCCCTCCTCCAGGGTGACGCCCACATCCGCCAGCTGTCCGATCATGTCGTCGTAGTCCCGTCCGGCGGAGTGGATGTAGTGGAACCGCCGTCCCTCATGGACCCAGCGGGCCAGGTAGTCCACCGAGCGGAGGCTCATCTGGCCGGCGCCCTGGGAGCCCCAGAAGCCCACCGCCAGAGGCACGTTGTCTGCGATGCCCAGGGTAACACGGGCGCTGGTCCGGTCCAATTCAAAGAAGTCCTGGCGCACCGGGGTGCCGGTCACCTCCACTCGTTTGGCCTTCCCCTCATAGTACTGGGCGGCCTCCGGGAAGCCCACCATCACCAGCTCCACCTTCCCCGCCAGGGTGCGGGTGGTGAGGCCGGGAATGGCGTTGGACTCGTGGATCGCCGTGGGGATGTGGTGCCGGGCGGCCTCCCGCACCGCGGGATAGGAGGCGTAGCCGCCGGTGCCCACCACCAGATCCGGTTTGAACTCTTTCAGTATAGCTGCCGCCTGATGGGCACCGATGGGCACCTTGATGGCGCTGGCCACATCGTGGACCAGCACCTCCAGGCTGATCTGCCGCTCAAAGGTGGAGACCGTGACCGTGCGGATGGGATACCCCGCCTTGGTCACCAGCTGCTGCTCCATGCCGTGGTCTGCCCCGATGAAGAGGATCTCACAGCCGGGGTGGTGGAGTTGAAACTGCTCTGCCACCGCAATGGCAGGGTTCACATGGCCTGCAGAACCGCCGCAGGTAAAGATCACTCTCAAGGCATACTCCTCCGTTGGACCTATTGGGATTTTGGCGCAGTGATCTGCCGGGAGACACTGAGGATAACCCCCATCTCCGCCAGGTTCACCAGTAGAGCGGTGCCGCCGTAGCTGAAGAAGGGCAGGCTGATGCCGGTGGTGGGGATGGCGCCGGTCACCACGCCCATGTTGAAGGCCACCTGGGCGGCGGTGAGGGAGCTGAAGCCCACGATCAGCAGGGTGCCGAACCGGTCTCTGGCGTGAAGGGCCAGCCAGAAGCCCCGGATGATGAGAAGGGCGAAGAGGATGATGAGCAGCACTGCCCCGATAAGGCCCATCTCCTCACACCAGATGGAGAACACGAAGTCGTTTTGCATCTCCGGGAGGTACAGGTACTTCTGGGTGCTGTTGCCGAGGCCCTTGCCCAGAAGGCCGCCGGAACCCACCGCCACCTGAGACTGATACAGCTGATAGCCGCCGTTCTGCAGGTCGCTCATGGGGTCCAGCCAGAGCTCTATGCGCTTGGTCATATACTCGGTTTTGGTGATGATCAGCCAGAGGCCGCCGGCGCCAATGGCGCCCAGGGCGGCAAACCAGCCCAGGCTGATGCCGGAGACGAAGAGCACAGAGGCGGCGCCCACGCACACCAGAATCATACCGGACATGTGGGGCTCCTTGGCCAGCAGCGCCAGGATGATCAGCAGGATGATGCCGTAGGGCATCAGCTCCAGAAGGCCGAATTTGTCCGCCCACTCGCAGAACCGTCCCCAGCGGGTGCGCCGGTTGAACTTCCGCGGCGGCAGGCCCTTCCGGTCTTTCCGCTGGGAGAGCTTGGAGGCAAAGGCGATCACCACCATGGCTTTCGCCAATTCTGAGGGCTGGAAGGTTACCCCCCCGATCTTCAGCCAGCGGGTGGCGCCGTTGGCGGACACACCCAGGCCGGGGATCAACACCAGGATCAGCAGGACAATGGAGACAAAAAGGCCCACAGCGCCCATCCAGCGGAGCCGCTGGTAGTCCACCTTGGAGATCACCAGCATGGCCACTACGCCCAGGATGGCATAGCCCCCCTGGTGCTTGAAGAAGTAGTACGGGTCTCCCCCGGTGTCCTGGATGTTGGGATAGGGGTTGTACATGCCATAGGCGAAGGAGGCCGAGAGCAGAGCGATAAGCCCGATGGTGGTGAGCAGCAGCACCAGGGCCAGAAACGGCAGATCGATGGGACCCCGGGCCAGTTGTTCCTCTACGGTGAGGTCCCGCTTTGCTTTTCTGCGTTTTCTCCGAAAGAGCGCCATGTGGGTCTCTCCTCCTTTGCCTGAGAATGTTGCACGTTAAATCGGATACCGGTACATCACACCGGCAAAGGCCAGCAGGCAGAAGGCCGCGGTGATGCCGGCGAAGGTGAGCACAATGCGCACCTCACTCCAGCCCCCCAGCTCCAGGTGGTGGTGCAGCGGGGCCATGCGGAAGATCCGCTTGCCGTGGGTGGCCTTGAAGTAGGTCACCTGGATGATGTCGCTGGCGGTCTCGGCGATGTAGATGATGCCGCACAACACCAGGATCAGGGGTGCGTCCAGGGCGAAGGCGATGCCGCAGACGGCGCCGCCGAGAAAGAGGGAGCCGGTGTCCCCCATAAACACCCTGGCCGGGTGGAAGTTGTAGCAGAGGAAGGCCGCGATGCCGCCGGCAAGGGCGCCGGTGAGCATGCCGATCTCCGGCTGCTCCCACCAGATACAGAGGGCGGTGTAGAAGGTCATCACCACCAGGGTCACGGTGCCGGCAAGGCCGTCCAGGCCGTCTGTGATGTTCACGGAGTTCACGCACCCCACGATCACAAAGGCGGCAAAGGCCAGATACACCGGCCAGGGCAAGGGCAGGCTGATGTTGAAAAACGGCACATAGAGGTTGGGCGAGAGGCCGCCTTTCAGCCGCATCAGGGCCAGGAAAGCTGCAGCGGCGGCCAGCTCCAGCAGCACCCGCAGGCCTGCGGAGATGCCGTCGTTGTGGTGTCCCTTCACCTTGGCAAAGTCGTCTGCAAAGCCGATGGCCCCGAAGACGCAGGCAAAGCAGATCACGATCACCGCGGAGAAGGTGCCCTCCCCCGGCACGAGAATCGCCGCCAGGACGGTAACCAGGACGGAGGCTGCGATAAACATCAGGCCTCCCATGGTGGGGGTCCCCTCTTTGGCCTTGTGCCACTTGGGGCCGATCTCTTTGATGCTCTGGCCGGCCTTCAGCGCCCGCAGGACGGGGATCAGCAGCCCGCCCAGGACAAATGCCACCAGGAATGCGGCCAGCGCCGCCACTATGATTCTCATGTCAAGTTAACCCTCCGGATCCGTATGGGACCAGTCTTCTCTCTGCAAAGATGTGTCGTTCAGTTTGGCCACGCACTCCGCCAAGGGCACACCCAGCGCAAGAGCGCCGGCGATGGCGGCCAAGTGGTCGTAGAGACGGGGCGTGTGGCAGTACGGCACCCGCACCCGCATGAGCTCATCGTCCGTCAGGGCCTCGAACTCCAGTTTCCCGCCGCGAAGGCGCACATTCTTCGCGGTGAGGTTGGCCTGGGGGCGCCCGTCTGAGTAGGCGTACACCCCCTGGGGCATGGCTTTCACCATCCGCTGCCCCTCCGGCTCATCCAGCCCCACCACGGTGATGGGGGTGCGGTCTGCCAGCGTGAAGCGGGCCACCGCACAGCCGGAGAGGCCCCGGCTGGGCTGGTCATAGTTCTCCACCACCACGGCCCGGTAGTTCTTCTGGGACCGGGCCGCCTGGCAGGGCGTCAGTTTTTCCACCGGCAGTCCGGTGAGGCGCCGCAGCAGCTGGGCAGTCTCTGTCCTGCCCCGCCCTACTACGGCCACTGTCAGGGGTTCCTCGTTGCGCACGCTCTCCGCCTCCGATCTGCCTGGATCGTTGTTATGGATTCGGTATCGCTCCGCTGGGATCTCCGTCGTAATCTATAATGGTATCGCCGAACTGGACATCCACCACGGTGCCGCGGGGGACCTCCGTCCCCTCAGGGATGTTCTGATACACTGCTTTGCTGCCGGACTGGGCCGTGCCGGTGAGCCGGAGGAACAGACTCAGCTCCTCCAGTTTGGACTTGGCGGCGTCCGGGGACAGGCCGGACACGTCGGGCACTGTCACGAGGTCTGTGGGCTTCTCATCTCCCAGATACAGCACCACGGTGGAGCCGCCGGGAATCCGGGTGCCGGCAGCGGGGATCTGATCCGTGACGATGTTGCCGGAGCCGATGTAGCGGAAGGCCAGGTTGGCAGCCCGCAGGGTGCCCATGGCCACGGAGAGCTCCGAGCCCACCACATACTGCATCAGCACGTCCGAAGTGGCCAGTTCCATATCCGAGAACTTTTTCTCCACGCCCATGTAGTCCAGGATCTCTTTCAGCACCCGGCCTGCCACAGGAGCGGTGATGTTGCCGCCGCTGATGTAGGTGCCGGAGGGGGTGTAGTTGCTGTTGCTCTCAGAGCGCTCCGGGGCGTCAAAGGCCATCAGCACCAGCACCTTGGGGTCGTCGTAGGGGGCATAGCCCATGAAGGAGCAGACCACATCGCCGGTGTCCTCGTCCTTCTTCTCTGAGGTGCCGGTCTTGCCGGCGATCCGGTAGCCCGCCTGATAGGCGTTGTGGCCGGAACCGTCGTTCACAACCGCCTGGACGATGGACTGGATCTTCTCCGAGGTGCTCTGGCTGATCACCTGGCGGACCTCCGTCACCTCGTGGTTGTACACCGTGTTGCCGGCGCTGTCCCGGATGGACTGCACCACATAGGGCTCCAGAAGGTGTCCGCCGTTGATGAGAGAGGCCCAGGTGGTGATGAGCCGGATGGGGGTGACTTTAATGGTCTGGCCGAAGGAGTAGGTGGCCAGAGAGGCGTCGCCGTAGGGGCCGGTGAAGTCCTCCTCCGAGTGGGTGATGCACTTGGCCTCGCCGGAGAGGTCGATGCCGGTGGGCTCCAGGAAACCGAAGTCCTCCAGGTAGTCCCAGTAGGTCTGGGCGCCGATCCGCTCCGCCATGTCCATCAGGGCCACATTGCAGGAGTTCTCCACGGCAACGGTAAGGCTCTGCATGCCATGGCCGGCGTGCTCGTGGCAGTGGATGGGCCAGCCGCCCACCATCTTCACGCCGCCGCAGTAGAAGGTGTCGTCCATATGGAGGATCTGCTCCTCCAGGCCGATGGCCACGGTGATGGGCTTGAACACGGAGCCGGGCTCGTAGGTATCCATCAGGGCCTTGTTGCGCAGCTGCAGGGAGAACGCAGAGCTCAGGGCATCTTTATACTCATCGCTGTCCGTGCCGTGGGCGGCTGCGATCTGCTGCAGCTGCTCCTGCAGGTAGGGGTCTGTGATCTCCACATAGTCGTTGGGGTCAAACTTAGGGCAGCTGGCCATGCCCAGCACCGCGCCGGTGTTGGGGTCCAGGGCGATGGCAAAAGCGCCGTCTGTCACGTTATAGGTCTCCACACCCTCTGCCAGGGCGTTTTCCAGGATGGCCTGGATCCGCTCATCGATGCTCAGGGTGACATCGTAGCCGTTCTCGGCGTCAAAGTACATCTCGTAACCGGACATCATCTCCACGCCCTGGGCGTTTTTGGAGATCACCACCCGGCCCACCTCTCCGGAGAGGGCGTCCTCGTAGATGGCCTCTACGCCTTGAGCGCCCACCTTCCGGTCTCCGCTGGACTCATTCTGGTTCATGAAGCCCAGCACATGGGAGCCCACAGAGGAGTAGGGGTAGTAGCGCTTGCTGGTGGGTTCCAGATACAGCATGTTGGACAGATAGTTCTCGCTGGTGAACTGACGGACCAGCTCCGCCTGTTCCTCCTCCATCTCATAGGCCAGGATCTCATAGCCGGACTTGGTGAACTCGATGCGCTGCACGAGACGGTCCCGGTCGTAGCCGAAGGTGGCGGCCAGCCAGTTCACGATGAGGTCCCGCCTGGCCTGGAGGGCCTGCTGATAGGTGGTACCGTCCTCGTCCGGGTAGTCCTCCTCATCGATGGACTGCAGTACGGCATTGGGGGAGAGAATCAGCCGGTATACGGTGGCGGAGATGGCCATCACCCGGCCCTGGGTGTCGTAGATGGTGCCCCGGTTGGCCCCCAGGGTGACATTCTTCGTCTGCTGAGACACCGCACGCTGCTCCCAGGCATCGTGCTCCACGATCTGGAGCTTCACCAGTTGGGCGATCATCGGGGTGAAAATGGCGATGCCCATCACCAGCATCAGGCAGACGGTGCGCCGGAAGAGGCTCCGGTTACTGCGCCCGTGATCACTGTGGCGCCGCTGCGGCTGCTGCTGTTGCTGCTCTCTCTCCATGGGAAATCAGACTCCTTTCCACCTGTCTTAAGGGCCGAAAAAAGGGCGCAGGAATCCAAATCATTCCGCACGCCCTCCGTCCACTACCTAGCGGCCCCTGAGAGGCCCTGTTGTTGTCGATCAGAACTGCCGTTGGCCGGGCCGCAGGCCCCCTTCTTAGGACGCATTTGCGTCCTAGCGGGGGCCATCGGGCCCTATCTCCAACACGCAGGATGGATTCTTCTCTTGGGAAGTGTATGCCGGAATTGCCGGCTTATGCATGGGAATCAATCTCCCAGAAAACCGTCCAGAAAGTCTGTGGCCTGCTGGATCAGGGCGTTCAGCCCCTCCGGCGCCTCGCTGTAGTAGATGACGCTGTCCGTCTGGGCCAGATTCATGTACACCATCTGGTCGCTGCTGGGCCGGACCATGGCGCCGCTGGACAGGAACATCTCCTCGATCATCTCCAGATCGAAGACCTGCTCGTGCTGGGCCTGCAGCTGCTGTCCCTCCTCCTGGAGTTCGGTGAGCTCGTTGCGCAGCTCCACGATGTCGTTGTTGGCCACCGCCAGCTGCGCGGTGAGCATCACCAGCACCATGATGGAGACCAGCACCACCGCAGAGCCAACCACCGCAAAGAGGGATACCCGCTCCTGGGCCCGGACTTCCGCTTGGGGGCGCTTGTGCACCCGTTTGCGGGGCTGTATCTTGGGCTTGCGCGGCTGCTCCGGAACGGGTTCCTGATAGCGCCGAACGTCCTGGCGGCGGTATGCGTTGCGCTCATATTCCGGCTGGTAGGCTACGTTGCCGCTGGTGCGGTACCTTCGGCTGTCTCCGTATCGGTTGCTCGCCGAAGTCCTCCGTCTCTGCTCTGCCATTGCTCCCCGCTCCTTTGATGCTCAGGTTGGCCGTCTGCGGGGATCCGGATCACAGCTTCTCTGCAATCCGCAGCCGAGCGCTTCTGGCTCTTGGGTTCTGTTCCAGCTCTGCCTCACTGGGGGTAATGCTCTTTCCGATGCGCTTTGCCCGAGGCTTCTTGCCGCACACGCACACCGGGAAGTCCGGCGGGCAGGTGCAGCCCTGGGTCCATCCGGCGAAAGCGTTCTTCACCAGGCGGTCCTCCAGGGAGTGAAAGGTGATCACGGCGATCCGGCCGCCGGGCTGCAGCAGGTCCAGAGCCTGCTCCAGCAGCCG
Organism: uncultured Oscillospiraceae bacterium; assembly: GCA_947623875.1. Lineage (GTDB taxonomy): Bacteria > Bacillota > Clostridia > Oscillospirales > Oscillospiraceae > Enterenecus. Next base: position 11,548 of record CANQII010000001.1, on the reverse strand, counting down.
CTGAATCTCTCCCAGCTCATCGTTCACCGCAATGCGGATGGCCTGGAAGGAGCGCTTGGCGGGGTGCTGTTTCTCCCGCCTGGCCTTCCCCGGCATGGCATTGCGAATCAAATCGGATAATTCCAGGGTGGTCTCGATGGGCTTGTCCGCCCTGGCCCGGCAGATGGCGGCGGCGATGAGGCCGGCGTACCGCTCCTCGCCGTACTCCAAAAGGATCCGCTTCAGTTCCTCCTGGCTCCAGCCGTTTACGATGTCCCAGGCGGTACAGGGGGCGCTGCGGTCCATCCGCATGTCCAGGGGGGCGTCCTGCATGTAGCTGAAGCCCCGCGCCGCATCGTCCAATTGGGGAGAGGAGACGCCCAGGTCGAAGAGCATCCCGTCTGCCCCGGGGATCCCTATCTCCCCGAGGATGTCCCGCAGCTGGGAGAAGTTGCCGTGCACCAGGGTAACCCGGTCCATCAGCCCCTCCAGCCGGCCCGGGGCGGCGTCAATGGCCGCCTGATCCCGGTCCACGGCGATGAGCCTGCCCCCCGCTGTGAGCCGCTTTGCGATCTCTCTGGAGTGGCCTGCCCTGCCCAGGGTGCCGTCGATATAGATGCCATCCGGCCGGATCTGCAGGCCGTCCAGACACTCCTGCAGCAGCACCGGTACGTGTGTGTATTCCATGGATTAGATCCCCAATGTCTTCATCAGGGCGGCGATGTTCTCGGGATTGAGCTGCTGGCGGGTCCGCTCTTTCCACTTGTCTGCGGCCCAGATCTGCGCCCGGTCGTTGTTGCCGGTGATGACCACGTCTTTTTCGATGCCGGCATAGTCTTTCAGATAGCCGGGCACCTGAAAACGCCACTGCTTGTCCACCTCGCAAAGGACAGCGGAGGCGAAAAACAGGTCCATGGAGGCGGCGTCTGTGGTGGACAGCTGTGCCACCCGCTCCCGGAGCTTGTCCCAGGTCTCCATGGGATAGAGGGTGAGGTTCTCCTTTACCCCTACAGACAGGTAGAAGGACTTGCCCAGTTTGTCCCGGAGTTTGGCGGGGACGATGAGCCGGCTGGCGGTGTCCAAACTGTGTTCGTATGTGCCAGTCATGCCGCGTCGCCCCGTTTCCTCCCAAGTTGATACCGTTTTCCTCCAAAACGCTCCAATCCAGCCCTCAGTATACGCGAGGGCACCGCAAATTGCAAGCCCTTTTTTTCAGAAAATATCCGGGTTTTCCCGCCGGTTCTTTGGTTTCTTCGGCATTTTCACTGAAAGAAACTGCAATTTCGGCGGCATTTCTGGGCAAAGAGGCATGGAAGGCGCTCCCAACCCACCGGAATGGGGGCTTTTTCCCTCCAAATCCCTCCAAACTCCCTCCTGGAGAGGGTGGGGCGGGTAAAATCGCCGGTTTGGATGAAAAGTCCTGGGTTTTGGTTGGATTCCAGCGGTTTTCCAGCCCCATTAGGGGCAAAAAGCGGGGCTTGCTGCCCCCTCTATGGGGCGTTTTGGAGGCCTCCCCTCCCCCATCCCAGCCACTGCCCTGAAGGCATTTTGAAACACACGGCCGTGTGAGAACAAAATTTTCTAAAAAGCGGCTGGGATCCCGCTCTTCCCAGAGCGCAATCCCAGCCGCAGCTGCTTTCTTTCCAATTTTTGAGATGGCCTCAGTTCTCCTGTTCGGCATCGTACATCTTGCTGGCGTTGGCTGCCGAACTGCCGCTCATGCTGTTCATGGCGTTGCGGAAGCGGGCGTGCACCTGGCGCATCTCCGTGTGGGCATCTGCCAGGGCCTCCTCCGTCCTTCGGAGAACGTCCTCGCAGTACTCGTTGGCCACCTTGCGCACCTCTTTCGCCCGGGCCTCCGCCTGGGCCACAATGGCATTGGCCTTCTGCCGGGCCTGGCTGGTCACCTGAGACTCGTCCACCATCTGGCCGGCGTTGATCTCCGCCCGTCTCTTGATCTCATCCGCCTCCCGTTTGGCGGCATTCATGTAGTCTGTCCTGGCATTGAGCACCTTGCGGGCCTCCGCCAGCTCTACGGGGAACTTCCCTTTGATCTCCTCAATGAGGTCCAGCGCCTTGTCCCGCTCGATCACGCACTTGCCCGGGCTAAAGGGGGCGTTGCGGGCCTCATCCACCATGACGAAAAGCATGTCCAGCAGTTCGTCTACTCCAGTTGCCATGGATTCGTCTCCTCTCAGCTTCCGCTATAATGTACAACAGACAGATCCCCTGTCTGCAGGGTTCATTGGGGTGTCTCCTCCCGCCGGGGCAGCTCCAGGCCCCGGGCCTTGGCCTCCACATCCGGGATGATCTGGCGGGGAACGAAGTCCCGGAGATCGGCGCCGTACCGGGCCATCTCCTTCACCACGGTGGAGCTTAAGTATGCGTATTTGGGACGGGTATACAGGAACACCGTGTCCAGGCGGTCATAGAGCTTGGCGTTCAGCATGGCCATCTGGATCTCGTTCTCGTAGTCCGATACCGCCCGCAGCCCCTTTACCAGCACCTGGGCCCCATGCTGCCGGGCGTAGTCTGCCACCAGATTGCTGGTCCGGTCCACCTTCACGTTGGGCAGCCCCTCGGTGACCCGCCGGATCAGGTCCACCCGCTCCTCCGGGGTGAAAAGGCCGGCATTCTTGGCGGAGTTTACGCAGACGCAGACGATGAGCTCGTCGAAGATCACCGCCGCCCGCTTGATGATGTTCAGATGCCCCAGGGTAACGGGGTCGAAAGAGCCTGGATAGATGGCGCGTCTCAAAGGGATGCCCTCCTGCGGTATAGGGTTATCTTGCTCCGGCTGTACTGGTACTCCCGCTTCTTCTCATAGGGGTCCGGCAGCTCCGGCAAGACGTCTTCAGACGGACTCTCGCAGGCCATTATACCATTTCCCACCAAGATGTCAATCTCTGCAATGCGAATCATTGCTTTTTCTAAATCGCCGGAGTGATAGGGCGGATCCAAAAAGATCAGGCCGTACTTCTCTTTGCTGCGGTTGAGAAATTCGCTCCAGTCCAGCCGGTACAGCCCCGCCTGCTTTTGGAAGCCGCAGGTATTCACATTCTTCTCCGTCACCTGGAGGGCGGCGGGGTTTCGGTCCACGAAGTCGCAGAAAGAAGCGCCCCGGGACAGGGCCTCGATGCCCAGCTGTCCCGTGCCGGAGAAGAGATCCAGCACCCGCCGGCCCTCGATGTCGAACTGAAGGGCGCTGAAGAGGCCCTCTTTCATCTTCCCAGTGGTGGGCCGGGTCTCCAGCCCGGGCAGCTCCGCCAGGACTCTTCCCCGGGCACTGCCTGTGATCACGCGCATGCTCTACCTCTCCTCATCGGGATCCCCATCCGGATCCAGGTTCTCCTCGTCTTCTTCGTCCTCCGGCAGGCCCACGATCTCATCCGGATCATCGCTGCCCTCGGGATCGGCGGTGTCATCGGCATCCGCTGGAGCCGCTGTCTCCTCGGCCGATGTCGATTTCTTGCTTTCCGCCGGGCACAGCTTTTCCTTCACCGCAGCCGCCGCCTTTTTGCCCACCACAGCCGTCAACTCTTCCTCGCTGGCCGCCTTGATGGCCTTGATGCTGCGGAACGCCTTCAGCAGCGCCGCCTTCTTAGCCGGGCCGATGCCGGGGATGTCGTCCAGGGCAGAGCCCTTCATGTGGCCCTCCTGCTGCTTGCGGTGGAAGGTGATGGCGGTGCGGTGGGTCTCCTCCTGGATCCGGCCCACCATGGCAAAGAGGGCCTGGTTCTGCTGGATGCCGATCTCCCGGCCATCTCCGGCCACTAGAGCCCGGGTGCGGTGGCGGTTGTCCTTCACCATGCCGAAGACCGGCACCGAGATGCCAAGCTCCTCCATGGCCTGCTCGGCGCAGGCCACCTGGCCGGCGCCGCCGTCCATCAGCAGCAGGTCCGGCATGTCCCCGAACTTCTCATCGCCGTCCAGGTACCGGCGGAAACGGCGCTCCACCACCTGGTGCATGGAGGCGTAGTCGTCGGCATGGGCCATATCTTTCAGTTTAAAGAGCCGGTAGTCCCGCTTCAGGGGCTTGCCGTCTATGTGTACGGTCATGGAGGCCACGATATCATCGCTGCCCTGGTTGGAGATATCGAAGGCCTCGATTCTGTGGGGCGGATGGTCCATGCCCAAAAGGTTGCCCAGCGCCTCTGTGAGCTTGCTCTGCCGCTCCTCGGCGGTGGTGGCCCGGAGCACTTCCTCCCGGGCGTTCTCCGCTGCCATGCCGGTGAGCTCCGCCTTGGCGCCCCTCTGCGGGGTGAGCACCTCCACCTTGTGGCCCGCCTGCTGGGTAAACATCTGGCTCAGCTCCTCCGTGTCCTCCACGCAGTTGGGCAGCAGGATCTGCCGGGGCAGCCTGCCCCGGGGGCCATAGTACTGGGCGGTGAGGGCGGTGACGGTCTCCCCCTCGTCCTCCTCCAGAGGCGGAGGCAGCAGCTCCCAGTCCTTCGCCGCCAGCTCGCCCCGGAGATAGTGGAGCACCACAAAGCAGCACCGGGCCTCTTCCCGGTAGTACCCCACCACGTCGGTGTCCGCCATGGAGGCGGCCACCGCCTTCTGGCGGGTGGTGAGCTGCTCCAGCTCCCGGATCCGGTCCCGGATCTGGGCGGCCTTTTCAAACAGCAGATCCTCGGCTGCGGCCTCCATCTCGGCGGTGAGCTCGGAGACCACATCGTCCAGCTTGCCCTCCAAAAGGCGGATGGCGGTGGAGATGGCGGCCTTGTACTGGCTCTGGTCCATGTTGGGCCGGCAATATCCATCGCAGATGCCCATGTGGTAGTTGAGGCAGGGCCGCTCCTTGCCGATGTCCCTGGGGAACTTCCGGCTGCAGGTGGGGAGGTGCAGGGCGGTGCAGAGGGCGTCTATGATGCCCTGGGAGGCACCCCGGGTGCCGTAGGGTCCGAAATAGCGGGCCCCATCTGAAGCCACCTTCCGGGCCAGGGAGAACTTGGGGTACTCGTCCTTCACCGTGAGGCGGATCACTGGGTAGCCCTTGTCGTCCTTCAAAAGGATGTTATAGCGGGGCATGTGCCGCTTGATGAGGGCATTTTCCAGCACCAGCGCCTCGAACTCAGACTGCACCACGATGACATCGAAGTGGTCTATTTGATGCACCATGGTCCGGGTCTTCAGGTTGTGCCGGTCCTGGTCCTGAAAATACTGGCTCACCCGGTTTTTCAGGGCCTTGGCCTTGCCCACGTAGATCACTTCGCTCTTGGCGTTCTGCATGATATAGACGCCGGGCTTCAGGGGCAGGGCGTGGGCCTTGTCCCGCAGCTCTTCAAACGTCATGGGCAATCTCCTCCCTCACTGGGCAGTAACAACAAAGCGGGACCCGGAAGTCGTCCAAGTCCCGCTTTGTGTTGTTTGGAATCCGGTAGTGTTACTCTGAGAATTCGTTGCTGATGAGATCTACCAGGCTGTTGACGGCAGCCTCCTCATCCGGACCGTCCGCAATCAGGTTAATGGGGGTTCCTTTCACAATCCCCAGGGAGAGGACACCCAGCAGGCTCTTTGCATTGACCCGCCGCTCATCTTTCTCTACCCAAATGGAACTCTTGAACTCGTTGGCCTTCTGAATGAAGAAGGTCGCCGGGCGGGCGTGCAGACCAACCTGGTTGCTCACCATCGTCTCTTTCATGAACATGAACTAGTCTCCTCCGTCCTCAATACCGGTGCCGAAATCGCATTTGGCACCAGAAGCATCCACCCAAAGGATACCAAATTTCATGCCATGACGTCAACGGCAGAATGAACAAATTGTTTGCCGTCTTTTAGGAGAAATCCGCTTTCTTTTCACTGTTTTAACGGAGAGTTACCACAGTGACGCCATCTTCCCCTTCTCCGTAGACACCTGGTCTAAATTCCTTCACGTACTTACTGTGCTTCAGATGTTCCCGAACCGCCTTGCGCAAAGCGCCGGTTCCCTTGCCGTGGATGATCCGCGCCGTCTCCAGCCGGCCCATCACGGCGGCATCCAGGAAGTTGTCCACCTCCACCAGCGCCTCGCTGGCGGTGAGACCCCGGAGGTCCAGTTCCGCCTTGGCCGCGGTGAGCCGGAGCTCCCGCTGAACCCCGGAGGGCTGGGATTTGGCCTTGTCCTTGGCGCTCTGCTTCTTCCGGGCGGTGACATCTTCCAGCACCCGCACCTCGTCCTGCCGGGCCTTCATCTTCAGAATGCCCGCCTGGAGCTGCAGGGTGCCATCCTTGTTGATGCCCACCACTTCCGCCTGGTTGCCCATCTTCAGGATCTCCACCGTGTCTCCCACCACAGCCGGTCTCGCCGGCGGCGGGGGCGGCAGTTCCTCCTTGGAGACCCCCAGGGCGTTCTCCGCCTCGTTCAGCTTGCGGCGCAGCTCCGCCCGCTGGTCGTTGTCCTCCACCCAGGTCTGGTTCTGCTGGGCCTGTTCCTGGCGGCGGCGCATCTCGTTGAGCTCTTTGAACACCTGGTCTGCGGTGTTCCGGGCCTCCTCCAGAATCTGCCGTGCCTCTGCCTGGGCCCGCTCGGTGGCCTTCTGCCGCTCTTTCTCGATCTTGGCCCGGTACTCCTCCGCCCGGGCCTTATCCTCCTCCATGGCCAGACGCAGCCTTGCCGCCTCGTCCCGCTCCTTCTCCATGGCCTGCCGCTGGATCTCCAGCTGACTCAGCACGTCTTCGAAGCGGACGTTCTCCGCATCCACCCGGTCTGCCGCCCGCTGGATGATGTACTCCGGCAGCCCCAGCCGCCGGGAGATGGCAAAGGCGTTGGACTTGCCGGGGATGCCGATGAGCACCCGATAGGTGGGCGCCAGGGTCTCCACGTCGAACTCGCAGGAGGCGTTCTCCACCCCGGGGGTTGTCATGGCATAGACCTTCAGCTCGGCGTAGTGGGTGGTGGCCGCCACGGTGGCGCCCAGCCCCCGGGCGGACTCGATGATGGCAGCGGCCAAGGCAGCGCCCTCCACCGGGTCTGTGCCGGCACCCAGCTCATCGAAGAGGATGAGAGCGCCGTCGTCCGCCTGCTCCAAGATGGCCACGATGTTAGTCATGTGAGAGGAGAAGGTGGAGAGAGACTGGTCTATGGACTGCTCATCGCCGATGTCCGCCAGCACCGCCGTGCACACCTTCACCACAGAGCCGTCTGCCGCCGGGATGTGCAGGCCGCACTGGGCCATCAGGGTGAGCAGGCCCAGGGTTTTCAGGGTGACCGTCTTGCCGCCGGTGTTGGGACCTGTGATGACAAGCGTATCGAAGTTCTTGCCCAGGGTTAGGTCGTTTTTCACCGCAGTCTTGGGGTCCAGCAGCGGATGCCGGGCCTTCCGGAGGGCGATATGGTCTCCCAGCACAGGCTCCATGCACCCCATCACCGAGGACAGCTTGGCCCGGGCAAAGATGCAGTCCAGGCTCACCAGGGTGCGGTAGTCGTCCTCAATGTCCTCTTTGAAGCCGGCGCAGTCCGCGCTGAGCTCCGCCAGGATCCGCTCGATCTCCTTCTGCTCCTTCACCTGCAGCTCCCGGAGCTCGTTGTTGGCGTTCACCACGCCCATAGGCTCGATGAAGAAGGTGCCGCCGGAGCCGGAGACATCGTGGACCAGGCCGGGGATGTCGTTCTTGTGCTCACTTTTCACCGGCACCACATACCGGCCGCCCCGCATGGTGATGATGGCGTCCTGCAGGTACTTGGACTGGTTGGAGGAGATCAGCCGGTTCAGCACGTCCCGCACCTTGCCGGCGGCGGCCCGGATGTGCCGGCGGATGTCCGCCAGCTCCGAGGATGCGGCGTCTGCGATCTCCTCCTCGCTGAGGATGGAGTTGGTGATCTTCTCCTCCAAAAAGCGGTTGGTGGTGAGGGACTGGAAGTACCCGTCCAGCACGGTGCTGTCTCCCCCGCCGTATTCCTTCACGTTCCGGGCGCAGCGGAGCACCTGTGCGATGTCCAGCAGCTCCCGGGTATTCAGTGCCCCGCCCCGGTCTGCCCGGCGCAGGGCCAGTTCCACCGGCTTCACCCCGGCGATGCCGGGAGAGCCGTGCTTTACCAATAGATCAAAGGCGGCTGAGGTCTGCTTCTGCAGGCGCTGCGCATCGCTGAGCACGGTCTGGGGGCGCAGTGCCATGCACAGCTCTTTTCCCTCTTCCGTGACAGCCTCATCCGCCAGCATGGAGAGCACTCTGGGCAGTTCCAGGGTCTCCAGCGACTTTTCAAACAGTTCCGTCATGGTATTATCCTTTCAACGGCCCCGGCGGCACCGCCAGGGACTTGTAGAAATCCAGTGTATGAAACCCCCGCTCCAGACGGGCGATGATGTACTTCTCCCCCGCATCCGCAAGGCACTTGAGGCTGGCGGGGTCCAGGCGGAAGGAGAGCATCCGACGCCGGTCCTCCTCTGTGATCCGGCGAAGGGCGGCAACCGCCGCCGGGGTGAGGGGCGGACAGTCTCCCGGGGGCAGGGCACCCCGGCAGTCCTCACAGACCAGGGTGGCCTCTTCAATATGGAAGCGGGGTTCCGGCGGGTCCTCCCTGCCGCACACGCCGCAGCAATCGATCTGGGGGGCGTATCCCGCCACCGCCATGGCCCGCCACTCAAAGGCGGCCTTCACCTGGGCCAGCGGATAGGACCCCTTGTCCAGGGCGTGGAGACTGTTCAAGGTCAAGGCCAGCAGCTCCTCGTCCGGCTGCCCCTCTTCGGCCAGAAGCTCTGTGACCTCGGCAAAGTAGCTTGCCAGCGCCAGCTTATCCAGGTCCCGGCGGATGCCGTCAAAGAGGCGCTCTGAGGCGGTCTCCTTCACAGCCCAGCGGCCCTTGATCTCGTACAGGGTGAACTCCGCCCATACCAGCAGCTGACACCCTGCCGCGATGGGGCTGCCCTTCTTCCGGCAGCCCCGGGCGGATACCGTGAGCTTGCCCTCCGTCTCGGTATAGAGGGTGAGAATCTTGTCTGTCTCCTTGTAGTCCACTTCCCGGAGCACCAACGCCCGGGTGGTAATGTGCATAGACAGTCCCTCCCCTTCTTCGCTTTTGCAGGGGGCCGGCGGCGCCGGCCCCCGTATCACTCTCTCCCGCTCTTGCGGTGGGCCGCACGCTTGGCGGCCTCCATCTCCCGCACCGGCAGCACCGGCGGGTGGGGCATCATGGCCGCATCGGGGTGCAGGACGCCGTCCGGCACCCCGCCGTTCTCCATCTGCCGGTTCATAGCCCAGGCCTCCGGCATGCCGGTGGCCCAGAATAGACTCCAATAGTCGTCCACGTCTATCCCTCCCACCCTATTGTGGGCGGAACAGCCGGAATTACACCCGGAAAGTATTGGTCTTGCGGCTCATTCGTCCCGATAGCCGAAGTTGGAGATGGCTGCCGGGTTGTCCCGCCAGTTCTCCTTCACCTTCACCCACGTCTCCAGGTAGACCTTGGCGCCCATGAAGCGCTCCATGTCCTCCCGGGCGCCGGTGGAGATCTTTTTCAGCATGGCCCCGTGTTTGCCGATGATGATGCCCTTGTGGGACTCCTTCTCGCAGTATATGGTGACATGGCAATCTATGATGCCGTCGTCCCGCTGGGAGAAGCGGGTTACTTCCACTGCGGTTCCATGAGGCACCTCCCGGTCCAGGGCCACCAGCAGATGCTCCCGGACGATCTCGCTCATCATCTGCCGCTCACTCTGGTCTGTTGTGGCGCCCTCCGGGAAGAGCCGCGGTCCCTCCGGCAGCCAGTCTGCCAGGATGCCCAGCAGTTCCTCCACGCCCTCGCCGGACTGGGCACAGATAGGCATCACCAGATCCCAATTCATGGCCTCGCCGTAGACAGCCATCACTTCCAGCAGCTTCTCCTTCTCCACGGTGTCGATCTTGTTGATGAGAAGGCCGGCTTTGGCGCCCATAGCCTGCTGCTGTTGGATCCGCTTGATGAGTTCGGCCTCCGGACCCCCGATGTGGGGGATGGGCTCCACTACCAAGAGCAGTCCATCCACATCTGCCACAGACTGCCCCACCGTCTTGACCATATAGTCTCCCAGGCGGGTGCGGGCCTTGTGGAGGCCCGGCGTGTCCACAAACACAAATTGACAGTCTCCCCGGCAGGTTACCGCACAGATGCGGTTTCGGGTGGTCTGGGGCTTGGGGGATACGATCGCCACCTTGTCCCCTGCCAAGGTGTTGGCCAGGGTGGACTTGCCCACATTGGGCCGTCCGCAGATGGTGATAAAGCCTGATTTCTTGATATCCATAGATGATCCTCAACTTTCTTGATTCTTTGGCGGCGTTGAGCACTCCTGCCGCCGGATAGCGGTTTCACTATGCAAAAGGGTTTTGCTGTCCTGGTCTTTGGTACAGGAAAAGGAAGACAAGAGACGATCGGGTTCCCCATCTTCCGTATCCTGCATCAGTGTCTGGAACGAGCCAGGCAATCTAGCAAGAGCTCCTCTCCCCTTTTGAAGTCTTCATCGGTATACGGATGCTCGCAGAACGGCTCACTGGGCGGCTCCGTTTCCGCAATAGCCAGCAGCTTGAGTACTGCTTCAGGGTCAGTGATTTCCAGTGGGCGGTAGAACGTACTTGTAGCCATTTCGCATTCCCCTCATTATATCATTATACTGCTGTCCCCTCAGGGCAGCTGCAAAGCAGTTCCTATCTCAGGCGTCTGACTGGGGCAGACCGAGCTCGTTCAAAATGGTCTCTTCCCGTCACGCATCTGGGCCTTCTGCGGATCCTCGTCCAGGTGGTCTTATCCAAGGAGATGGACTACAGAATGCTCGGCGAGATGTTCCATCCTGCGGCGGACGGAGTGACCGATTTTCTCCGCCTAGGTTCGTACCCGCTCCAGGGACAGCATCATATCTCCCTGAGAAACCAGACCAGGTCCAGGATCGGCATCCAGAAATGTCGAGGCAAAAAAGAACGAGAGGCGGCTTGCTGGTTCATGAGCCTGCCTCTCGTGGAAATATCGATGTCTGACCGCACGCTTGGTCCAATGATTTGCGTTCACTTCTCATAAACGGGTCTAATCATCTGAACCATTGAGGCGTTTTCGTCATCTGGGATACTATCTATCTCCCGATAGCCATTTGCCTTATAAAAGTCTTTCAGTTTTTGATTATTTTTGCACTCGATCATTACATAACGGCCACCTACTATTTTTACCGCTTTTTCAAGAAAATCATGCGCCATACTTATTAGTTCTTTCCCTTGAAATACATCCGCAGAAATGATGGAGTTACGGGCGAGCTGACCAATAAGATAGCATGGAAACTCATTGATTTCTTTCCCATGATTTTTTGCATTGTAGCCATCTATTTCTTTCCGAGCACGATTTGAAAGTTTTTTCGGAACTTTCAAGACTTTCAGTGCAAGAGTGAAGTAGCCATAAATGGTAACATTGGTGCCTTTAACATTCTCGAGTTCATCTTCGTTAAAGGTGATAGTCAGCAGCGGTGTTGATAAACCCCTTTACAAGTGACCCCTGGGGGTGTATAATAGGGGGCGAGGTGATTACCATGGCAGCCAGACCCCTACCCCCTGAAGCCCTCCCATCCGCTACCCGGGAGGAGCTCCTAGCCAGCCTAAATGCTTATGCCGCAACGCTTCCCATGAATCAGCT